>JAVYLZ010000041.1:0-5894 GCA_038740245.1 Candidatus Micrarchaeia archaeon | reverse complement strand
TATAAATCTATGCCTTTTTTGCCGAACTCATATTTATAGCCCCCCGGAAGCACTGGAAAATGGGTGCCGAAAGGGGATTATATGGGCGTGCGCAACATTTGTGCGGAGCTACAGCAAGCAATATCCGTAGGGGTGGCTATGATAGAGGATGAGGTAATCCATTGGTGGCGTGATGATGAGGGTGTGCAGCACCGCACAATACTCCGGCTTGAAAGCGAGGAGGCGCAATTGGCAGGGGATTTCCCGCGCGATGGCAAGGTGGTTGTCCGCATAGTTAACACAGTGGGCTCGCAGGCAATCAAGCTCAGTCCCGAAGAGGCACTCAGGGTAAGCACGCAGTTGCTGAGCATTGCAAAAGAGCTGCTCAACCAAAAAAGGAATTTGTGGAAGCGGGCGGATGTTGAATAATCGCTAGCCGCAGTTTTGTCAGTAAAATGCAATTTTTTCCTTGAACACAAGCTTGGCCGACTCCACAATAATCATGACAGAAACCACACAGCCCAGTATTAGGTACCACCCGTTCGCACTGGGCGGCACGGTGTGCAGAAACGGTGTGGCCGGCCCGTAAATTGCAGCAAGTTGCGCAAGGCCGGCAAGCGCAACCATAAGGAGGAGGAACTTGTTCGTGAGTATCTGCTTGTAGAACGGGTAGCGTGTCCTTATTGCGAAAACTATTGCAAGCTCCACAACCACCAAATATGTAAATATAGTTGTCCTTACAAGTGCTTCTTCAGCACCTGCACTTGCAAGAGCTGCAAACAGCACAAGCGCAAAGAGGCCTACTATGACTGAAAGCATGATAAGCTGTGATAGGGCCCTTGTGGAGAGGAGGCCGCGCATGCTTTTTGGCTTTGATTCAAGCACTTCACGCGATGGGGGGTCCATCCCAAGTGCAAGCGCGGGCAGGCCATCTGTGAGCAAGTTTATCCATAGTATCTGCAATGGAAGCAGAGGTATTACAAAGGCGGCCGCCCCATGGTTTGCCGAACTCAGCACAACAAGCTCGGCAAACCCGGCAATAAGCATAATAACTGCAATTTCGGCAAAGTTTGTGCCAAGCAGGAAGTACAGGAATTTCTTAATGTTGGCAAAAATAGTCCTGCCCTGCCGTACCGCCTCAACTATCGTCGCAAAGTTGTCGTCAAGCAATATGATATCGCCTGCTTCCTTGGCGACGTCCGTCCCTTTTATGCCCATCGCCACCCCGACATCGGCAAGCTTGAGCGCGGGTGCATCGTTCACACCGTCACCGGTCATTGCGACAATCTTGCCGTTTCGCTTAAGCGAGCGAACTATGCGTATTTTCTGCTCCGGCGAGACGCGTGAGAATACCTTGATTTCACCGATCCTCCTGTCAAGCTCATCATCGCTCATCTGCTCTAATTCCTCTCCGGTGACGCAGTGCGCATGCGTATCCCCGCTCTTTTCCAGCAACCCGATTTCCTTTGCAACCGCAACAGCCGTGCTTTGGTGGTCGCCGGTCAACATTTTTACCTCAATGCCGGCTTTATGGCATAGCTGGATTGCACCGTAAACCTCATCACGCGGCGCATCGTATATCGCAACCATCCCCATGAACACCAGGCCTGTTTCGGCATCATCCCTGTCGAACTCACTACCATCAAGCTCGACAACCTTGTATGCAACCCCCATCACACGGTATGCGCTGTTCGCGTATTCTTCCATGCGTGCAATGACACGTGCACGCATTTCCCTGGTAAGCCGGATAACATGGTCTCCTACTTCAACATGAGTGCACCGCGAGAGAACAACCTCAACCGCGCCTTTTGTGCAGAACAACAGCTTGCCATCCATCTTGTGCACAGTCGTCATCCTTTTCAGTGATGAGCTGAACGGGAATTCTGCGGCAACAGGATATTTTTCAATAAGGGCCCGCTTGCTTATCCCAATCTTTTTTGCGGCAAACAGCAGGGATATCTCCGTAGGGTCGCCCACAGGCACTGCTGCACTATCAATCTCTGCGGATGTGCACATTGACGCATATGAAAGAAGGTTTATTACGCGCCTGGTCGGGACCACCGGCTTGCCGTTGCGCATAAGCGACCCCGAATCCGTATACCCGCTGCCACTGACTTCAAACTCCTCATCAGCAACCCATATCCTGCGCACAGCCATCTCGTTCTTTGTAATAGTGCCGGTCTTATCAGCACATATGACATCAACACTGCCCAGCCCCTCAACAGAGATAAGCCGCTTCACAATGGCATTCTTTTTTGACATGCGCTGTATGCCTATTGCAAGGGTTATTGTGACCACAATTGGCAGGCCTTCAGGTATCGCTGCAACTGCAAGGCTTATTGAAAACATGAATGCGCTTACAAGCGCCTGCCCATTCACGAGATTCAGTGTAAAGATTGCTGCAGCAATCACCAGCACCGCGGCGGCAATCATACGTGATGCGTTGTCAAGCTCAATCTCAAGCGGCATCTTCTCCTTTTCAGTCTTGACAGTAAGCTCTGCGATTTTGCCGAACCGCGTGCGCATGCCCGTATCCCGGACAATTGCATGCGCACGGCCCATCACAACCGTTGTGCCAGAGTATATCATATCCCCGCTTTTCTTCTCTGCGGGCCTGCTTTCCCCTGTCAGTATGGCCTCATTAACCCAAAGTGAATAGCCATCGGCTATTGTGCAGTCGGCGGGCACCTTATCGCCTTCATCAAGCAGCACCAAATCGCCAGGCACGAGTTCTTCAGAGTTTATGACCCGGATCACACCGTCCCGCATCACACGTGCGTTGTGGATGCTTAGGCGCTTGAGCGCTTCAATTGCCTTGCTCGCACGGTATTCCTGCAAAAAGCCGAGCAGTGCGTTCAGTATCACAATCGCCATGATTGCAATGGAGTCGTCCACTCCCCCAAGTGTATAGGAAACCGCTGCAGAAAGCAGAAGTATGATTATGAAAAGCGACTTAAACTGCGATAAAAGTATAGAAAGCCAGGTCGCACCGCCTTTGACTTCAATTGCGTTAGGGCCGTATTCCTTTAGGAGAATTTGAGCATCCGCCTCGCTAAGGCCCTTATACGGTTCCATAACAGACTTTTTGCCCTAATACTTTTTAACCTAATATTGCGTAGGCGATCCATCAGAAACATCAACCGTGCAATGCTTCTGCCGCTTTGCAGCGCAATGGTTTTTGGTGGTGACCAGGTTTTTTTTGCCCGCCCCGCAGAAGCAATGCTCATGGCCACATACTTTGCATTAGCACGCGTCGCACTTGAATTTTGCACTTTGGCCTTTACACGCGCTTCCGTGGCACTTGGTTTTGTCTGCTGGTGAACTGCATTGTTTTTAGGCCTTTCCGTGCGTGTAGTTTTTTGCCCACGCAAAAACACATCAATGCTCTTGGTAGCCGGTTTCCTGCGCTCGCGCCGCTTTGGCTTCGGCCTTTGATTGCCCAATTGTACACATGCCACCTCCTTAACTGCAGCGGGTATATCCATTTGAGGCGCCCGTGCAGTTTCATACCGTTTTTGCCTATCCCCGCGCATTTGCAAACGGGGGGCACTTTCTTTGGCCTGAGGTTTTATGAGCGGCAGCCGGCGTGCCTTTGCATGTTCTGGCACGGGCACAGCAGCGGACGTAATATCGCGACTCGCACGCCCGTTGCTTGCGCTAGAATATCCGGATACAGGCGGTTCCGTTGCATTTATGCATTGGGCCTTCGGCCCTTCAGGTAGAAAAGGATTATCCTCAGGGTTCGGCTTATGCATCGCAATGCTTTCCCATATGCGGTGTGCATTTGGGGCGGGCACTGCAATTTCAGGCACATTGCCAAGCTCCTGCCTGTGCTGCGGCAGTGGCAGCGAGCCGCAGCATATGCTCGCAATTGCAGTGTTCACAGCATTCCCGTCTTCAGGCGGGGCCACTGCATAGTATTTTATTTCGTGCGACCCCACAACAAGCCCAATGCTTTGGCGCAGCGACTCATTAAGCGGTGCACTGCACGATGCGCACTCAAGCAATGCATTATCGCTTTTTTTGCCTATGCCGTCAAACAGGGCGGATACCCTTGCGAGCAGCATAAATGAAAGCGGCGGCTTTATATCTTCAAGATATGGGTCATACTGCATCCTGAGCTCAAACTCAGAGGTTACTGCGATGTTCGTGAACCCGAGGAAGAACGGGCTTGAATTTACAATAGTATACGGCAAAGTCCCGTTAATGTATCCCTGCAGGCCGCCGCACGCATCCTCGCTTATCCTTATGCCCTTGCCGCGTATTGATGTAACCCATGTGCCCAACTCGCCGCTCTTGAGCGTAACCTCAAAATTGCGCGAGAGCACATCCAGCAGGTTCTCCCCGTAGCGTGCGTATACAGTATGGCTCTCGCTCCTGCCGAGGCGGTCGCGCAGGAGTATGCGTATGGGTATCTGCTTGTGTGCCCGCTGGTTGGCTTCAACTATGTGCGGCATGCGTTTGGCATTTGGCCCAGCGAAATTATTAAGCTTGAACCCTTAAACACGCATTATGGATGAGGAGCGTTCCGCGGGCGCAGTTGTGTTTTATGAGGAAGGCGGCAAACGGCTCTACCTTATCCTGCGGTATGGCGAGGGGCACTGGGATTTCCCTAAGGGCCACATTGAGGATAGTGAGGACCCGGCAAATGCAATGCTGCGGGAAGTGCGCGAAGAGACCGGCCTTAGCGTTGAGCCAGTGCCCGGCTTTGAGTATGAGATTGAGTACACGTTCAGGGCAAGGTACGACCAAAACAGGCCCAAGCACAAGAAAGTCATATTCTTCATTGCGCGCTCAAAAAGCCGGGTTGTTAAGCTCTCGCACGAGCACAGCTCATACGTTTGGCTTGAGCTTGACAAGGCGCTTGCCAGGGTTACGTACGAAAATTCGCGCGGCGTGCTCAGGCGTGCAGATGCATATTTAAGGTCTCGCGGTTTAAAGTAGGCGTGTGTTGGTGTTTGGTATGGTTGAGGAAATCAAGCCGGAGGATTTCAAGAAAGCGGTTTCATCAGGCAAATATGTGCTTGTTGACTTTTGGGCTACGTGGTGCGGCCCATGCCTGATGATGGCGCCGGTGTTTGAGCAGGCCTCCAAGGAAGTTCCCAATGTAAAGTTTGCCAAGGTCAATGTTGGCTCTGCACAGGAGCTTGCGCAGGAATATGGCATAATGAGCATCCCTACACTTATACTGTTTGAGAATGGCTCGGAGAAGGCGCGCATAACCGGTGCGCTGCCGCTTGCGGCAATCAAGAAATTCATTGAGAAGCATACGCAGTAACCCGCAGTTGCAGCTACCGGTGCGGTGAACGCAAACCTGAATTTTTGGCTTAGGCGGTGCCCTACCAATAGTGGCATGCTTTTAAGTGTTGGCTGAGATGACACGTTGTGGTCCTATGAGCAAAAACATTGTGTTGGCATTAACTGCCCTTGCAGTTATGCTCCTGCTGAGCGGGTGCATTATGTATGATGAAGGCGGCTCTTCAGCATACCTCCCCGGCGTTTCTGAGGAGGGAGTGCGCCCGGCGGCACCGCTCCCCCTTGGTGATGCAAGCAGCAACAAGCAGGTAATCAAGACAGGAGATATACAGGTGGAGGTCCCAGAGGGGGCACTTGAGCAGAACTACCAGCGGCTTCTCGGGATACTTGCATCAAACGATGCGGAGGTTTCCAGCGTTTCATTCAATGAGTATTCCGATGAGAAAGTGTACTATATAACTGCAAAGGTGAAGCCGGCATCCTTTGAGAAGCTGATTGACGATATAAAGCCGCTTGGGCGCGTGCTACGCGTTGGTACCAATGTTGAGGATGTGACACAGCAGTACCGCGACCTTGAGATGCGCATAAAGAGCAAGGAGGTCCAGCTTGCACGGCTTTATGAGTTCTACAACAAGAGCAACACAGTTGAGGAGCTCATC
>JAVYLZ010000040.1:0-5950 GCA_038740245.1 Candidatus Micrarchaeia archaeon | reverse complement strand
CAAGCTATGCGAGTGTCATCGGGCAAAAATTAGGGACGGGCCCGATGGGAACGAGCATTGCGCAAGCTATGCGAGTGTCATCGGGCAAAAATTAGGGACGGGCCCGATGGGATTTCCGATGAGCAAATCAGCCGCATCGCAACACCAAGCGCTTGCCTGGGGTTGCAGGGGCGGCAGATCCCCTGCTTTGAACCCACGACCCTCAGCTCTCTTTTTCTTTTCTTTCCCGAGGCTTTCTTTTCCGCGAAAAGAAAGGCAATGCGCTAATACCGCACAAGGCCTTTTCTTTCCCGAGGCTTTCTTTTCCGCGAAAAGAAAGGCTCTTAGAAGGCTGCCGCTCTATCCAGGCTGAGCTACGGGCCCGTTATGCGCACGGATACGCTCACAGAGCATATCAGCCGCACGCATATTTTGAGGTGAATGCTTAAATTAAGTTTATGCTTAAGGAAAGGAATATGCTCTCTTTCTACCTAATGGGCATCATCATACTGGCGTTCATTGCACAGCTCCTGCCGGGCTTCACTGCAGCGTTTATATTCAACCCGGCACTGGCGCTCAGCGAGCCCTGGCGGTTTGTGACATCAATATTCCTGCACGGCGGGGTTGACCACCTCTTCTTCAACCTGTTTGCGATGCTGATGTTTGCGCCCATACTTGAGGGCAGGATAGGGACACGGAACTTTGCAATAATTTTCCTTGCGGGAGGCATTGTCGGCTCTGTGCTGTATTACCTTACAATACTTGCGGGCATTGCACCGCCCGTGCCGGCACTTGGCGCCAGCGGTGCAATATACGCGGTTTTGGGCGCACTTGCTGTTATTGCGCCTGAAATGGTGGTATTCGTAATGTTTATCCCGCTCAGGATGCGGCAGGCAGCAGTTTTGTGGATTATTGTGGAATTCCTGGGCACATTCAACACACTGTCAGGCGTTGCCAGTGCGGCGCATTTGGGTGGCCTGGTGCTCGGCCTTGCGTATGCACACTTCTTCCTGAGAAGGCCATACGAGCAGATTGAGTTTTACAAGTAGCGGCTGCACTCCCTACTTTTATAAAGGAATGCCTCTTTAACTGAACCGGTGTATTTGATGGCACAAGTTGCATTCCTGGTACGCATAACACCCGAGGACCCGGACAAGGTTGACGAGCTTCTTGAAGCTATAAGGAAACAGCTCAGCCCGAAGGGCATAAGCAAGGAGGAACTTGCGTTCGGCATCAAGGCCGTGAAAGCGCTGTTCTATGTAGAGGAGTCCGAGGGCTCGGCGATTGAGGAAAAAATCGCAAAAATACCCAATGTGGGCAACGTTGATGTCCTAAGCGTTGACCGCCTGGGATAGCTATTTTTCAATCCCAGTATACCGCGTGCGCAGCATTTTTGCAAGCTCGCGCGCACGCTGTTTTCCTATCCCCTTTACGGCCATCAGGTCCTGCTCGGTGGCATTAAAAAGCGCCTGCAATGTGCCGAAGTGAAGAAGCAATTTCTCAGCGGTCTTTTCGCCGATGTTGGGGAGTGCCGCCGCCACGTAAAGCACAGCCAGGTTGGGGTTGTCACGCTTTATGGGCTTGCGCAAAAGCACGGTGCGCCGCGACTCAATCTGCTCCTTGTGCGCCAGTGCCGAGATAAGCTCTGCCGTGCCTTCAGGGTCACGTGTAAAAAACAGTGAGATGTTATTGTTGAGGATAAGCGATGAGACGGCGGCCATCAACGCCCTGCGGTTGATGCGCTCGTTGAATGAGTGGCCCTCTATTATGTATACAACCTTTTCGTATGCTGAAGTGATGCGGGAGGCCTGCTCAAACAGGCGGCCGTCAATTATTGAATTCTCAAAATCCTCGCGCGTCTTGCGCTCCACCGCCGCCCTCGCCGACACTATATAGTCGCCTACCTCAAGCTGCACCTGCTTTACTGCACAGCCCATTTTCTCTATTAATGCGATTACAAGGGGATCTTCACGGTGGTCTGCGTATACCAGAGGCCGGGACTGCCTTTCCGCGCACTCGCTAAAATCAAGCTGCCCTTGCCCGCACATAATATTTACCTGCCAAGAATCTCATATCCTGCCCGCGGCCACTGCATTCATTGCTTCCTCTATTTCCTCAAAGCTGATGCTGCATCCCGAGTACTTGAGCACGTACAGCGCGCTCTGGAGCGCCTTCTCCTTATACTCCTTGTATGAGTCAAAGTAGCCGTACTTGTATGCTAGCATTATTATCTCGGAGCTGCGGATGACCCTAAATTTCTCAACCATGTCCGTAAACCTGTCAAGCTGGCGCTCGTTTACCGAGACCTTGCGCTTGAACTCGTGCTCAAGGTGCTCCTTAAGCTTGAACGGGGCCTCAATAAGCGTGCGTGTTGTCCGCTCATCTATAAGAAGGACCCTGACACCCAGGTCCATTGCAATTGCAACCTGCGCCGCCTCACCCGCATCAACAAGCTTTATGGGCTTGCCGCCCAGGCTGAAAATGGTATTTGAGGTGTTCATAACCTCATTCATCTGGTGCGATACATCAGCATCAACAAGCTTTATCACGCCCGTGCGCTCGTAATCCATCAGGCGAAGTGCCCTTAGTGAGTATTCCTTTATGTTAAGTGGGTGCTCGATGGATTCATAGCGCACCTTGCGCGGGTATAGGAAATCGCCGTACATGTGCTGCTTAAGCAATGAAAGCGAATCAAGCAGGCAGGCGTCCGCTAGCGCTATCAGCGAGCTTGCATCGCATATGATTGAGTTGCGGTTAATCCCTGAATAATCCCCTGACATTGCGTATCCTCTCTGCAATGGAGTATGTTTTCCCAAAACGATCGGATATGAGGGTGCCGCCTGAATACTGCTGTATGGATTCTTTTGACGCGCCTGAAAGCGCCGCCGCATTGCCCAGGGATAAGCCTTGGGCGTACAGGAGCGCGCCTATTTTTACGCGGCCCTGCTCCACAATCGTGTTCACGTGGCGGAGGTCTTTTTTCTCCACGTGCACCAGCTGGTCAAGCACATCCTTGAAAACCCCCTGTATCCCCTGCTTGTCCTGCGCGTCGCACATCGCCACACACGAGCCGACCGATTCCTCAATTGAAAAGACGATATCCTTCCATTCCTCATACTTCCAGAAGCGCGGCTTCTCAATCATTTTAGCAAGCACTATTGAGGAAAGCGCAAGCGTAAGGTAGAGCTGGTCCTGGTATATGAGAAGGTCCTGCGTGAATGTATTGCTGAGCTCCCGCAGCCCCCTGATGTTGCGGGACTTTAAAAAGCGGTACATCTTGGAGAGGTTTTCCTTGAGCTTTGGGAAGTTCACAGGCATATATGCACCACTCCAGCGCCCCAGCAGGCCCACATAAGTTTATAAACATTGCCGCTATAATGATTGTGTCATGATTTTGTCATGACATGTTCATTATGCTGTAATGCGGGTGCCCGCTATGGAGCAACAAAACCAATTGGAGGCCAAAGAATATAAATGTGAAACCACGGTCGCCGAGGAGAGCTTGCTCGCCGGCAAGGACATCTCAAACCCCGCATTCCTTGCGCAGCTTCTCATCTCAATAAGGGATGAGAGGGAGCGCACAAACAGCATGATTGCCACTGTAATCCGCAAGGTTGAGGCCCTTGAGATGAAGGTTGAGGCGCTTGAGGGCGAGCTTAAGCGCGTGCGGAACAAGGGCAATAAGAGCCCTGTGCTCGGTGATATCGATTCCGAGCTGCTCGGGTTCGTCAGGAAGATGAAACGGGTGACTGCCGAGGAAGTGCAAAAGCATTTCAACTACAAGGGGAGGAACGGCGCAAGCTCACGCCTCCACAGGCTGTTCACCCAGGGCCTGCTTGAAAAGGTTCAGGCGGGCAGGAAGGTGCTCTACCTTCCAAAGTGACACTCACCTCCAACGGTGGCGTAATCGGATCTACTGGAGAGGGCTACAGGCGCGCCCCACACACCCCACACACAACAAACGGGCGCGCCCCTCCTTATTTTATAAATATGCACGGCATAGTTCTTTCCATGTGCGAGCTGTGCGCAAAAATTGCAACAACGCAGTACTCATCACGGCTCAGCCAGTACATGCTTGCGGATGCAGAGCGGCTCCAGCACTCAAACGGCAGCCTGTTATTTACGCAGAAGGAGTTCCCGTACATTGAGCCGGTCCTCCTGTTTGAGCCGCGTGTTGCACTGCCAAAGCCCACACGCTATTACCAGCAGGTGCTTGTTGATGGGAAGCCATTGCGCGCGGACTGGTCTTCCGGTGCAACGCGCGCAATCGCATTCAGGAATGGCAAAATGGTATTCCTGAGCAAAGCCGTGTCAAAACAGGCTGGCGAGTCGGAGATGCTTGACCACTACTTCCTCGTTGAGCTTGCAAGGGAGGATTTGGCGGTAAGCGAAAAGGACAACACGCTCACAATCGCATTTGAGGGCAAGGTTGACGGTGTCAACCCGCGCACGCGCAAGCCCGAGCAGCACGCACTCTCATTCTCATTTGTGCATCAGCATAACGAAAAAGCATTTTTGCCAGAGGCGCGGGTGGCCTCAAGTGCCGTTTACAGCGGCGCCTCACGCGTGCAATCCCAGCAGCAGTCGCTCTCGCGGTTTGAGAATTATTCGGTAACCGTAATGCACTTCGCGCCGCACCCGCTGCTCATGCAGTCCTATAAGGAGCTTGGGTTCCAGAGCGGGCTTGAGTTCCAGAGAAAGGTTTATAATGTGCTGAAGGCGCACCTGGGCTGGTGAGATTTTGGCTTCGCGCAAAGAGATTAAAACGGTTGTGGAATGGTGCAAAAAGCGAAAGGCAGAGTTGGGGTATGCACCCATAATTGAGCTCAACCCCTTCAGGGAAAAGTTCGGCTGGATGCTGAGCAGGATACGCATTGCAATTGACCTGCCCCTTGAGGATGCCAAGGAGGATATGGCTGTTTATGACACGCCAACCAATGCGCTTTACATAAAGATAGCAGGGCAGTGGATAAAGGTTGAGCCGGACGATATTTTTGAAAAATAGCATTAAATTGGAAAATTAGGAGTGCCTGCTTATCCAGTGGTTGAGCCACTCGCGCGCCTCGTTGTCGCGCATCTGCTCCGGCGGGTGCTTCATAAAGTATGCCGACGCCTCCTTTATTGCACCGCCGACACCCGCGTTCCTTGCCAGCTTGATTACGCGCAGGGCATCTATTATCACGCCAGCGGAATTTGGGGAATCCTCAACCTGCAGCCTGCCCTCAAATATTACAGGCGCACCACCAAATTTCTCCGCCTCAATCCTTATGAAGCACACTTTCCTGTCCCCGAGGAAAGGCACGTAATCGCTCGGCCCTATGTGCAAATTGTCATAGCTCATCCGCTCGTCAAGCACGCTTTCCACGGACTCGGTCTTGCTGATTTTCTTGGATTTCAGGCGCGAGCGGTCAAGCATATTCAGGAAATCGGTATTGCCGCCCACGTTAAGCTGGTAGGAGTTAACTATCTTTGCGCCGCGGTCCGCAAAAAGCCGCATAAGCGTGCGGTGCACTATCGTCGCACCCACCTGCGACTTGATGTCATCGCCTATGCAGGGGATATTCTTCTCTGCAAACTTCCTCTCCCAATCGGGATTGCTCACAATGAACACTGGCATTGCGTTTATGAACCCAACACCGGCATCAAGCGCGCACTGCGCATAAAACTCCGTGGCCTTCTGGCTGCCAACGGGCATATAGTTGACAAGCACATCGGCCCTTGTGCGCCTGAGCTCCTCAACGACATCTATCGGCTGCTGTGAATCGTCAACACTGAATGCATTGCGGGTGAGCTCGGTAACGCCGTCTAGCACCGGCCCCTTCTTCACTATAACCCCGGTTTTTGGGACATCTGCAATCTTGTATGCGCAGTTGGGCGGGGCATTTATTGCATCGGCAACATCCCTGCCAACCTTCTTTGAGTTTATGTCAAATGCGGCAACAATTTCTATGTCGCTGGGGCTGTATTTCCC
>JAVYLZ010000039.1:0-6462 GCA_038740245.1 Candidatus Micrarchaeia archaeon | reverse complement strand
GGGCGCCTCCGCCCCTGCAACCCCGGCAGTTTTTGAGCAAGCTCAAAAACACGGGACTGTGCCTATTGCTGTCGTGATTAGCAAAGTTCAAGAAGGTAAGTATTATAAACCCTGCCGATATCCCACGGATATGCACAGGGGCAAGGTTAAGTGCTTTTGCCGAGATATGTAGCCATAAAGCTCTTAATAATTCCCTTACTTGCAGCAGGCATCCTGCTGATGGGCTGCTGCGGCCCCACAAGCTCCGGCACATCCGGCTCTTGTCCGTACGGCACGTACGGCCAGGCGTGCACCGAGTTCTGCGATAAAAGCGCGGGCACCCAATTTGACGAGGGCCCAAACTGCTTTTCCGAGTGCATATACATTGTGAAACAGCAGGGGCTCGGCGATGCTACAACCTGCTGCAAGGAAAACATCAGGCAGGGCTGCACGCGCGTGTGCCAGGAACAGATTGGCAGGATGAAATCAACCTACGGCCCGGAAGCTGTAAATGAGGAAATGCAGGATTTTATGTCTGAATGCACGGGAGAGTGCATAACTCCGTATACTGCAATGGGCATAGACATTGACTCAACGTGCAACTTGATTGATTTATCTCAGTATGCACAGACCGGATGGGAGGACTAGGCCCAATTTTGCGGGTGGCGCAATTGCCCGCTGGGAAGCCCGCCCATACGAACCTTTATATAGTAGTTTATCTAGAAACAATCATAGCAGGAAAACTAAACCTAAAGACCCCAAATGATAATGCACCCGTGAGGAAGCGTGGTTTCAGGCGAAAAGACCCCGCTGCAGACGGGCTTATTAGTGTGGAAAAAGTCCACAAAGATAGTGAGAGCCTATCCCGCTTGAATTTCAATAGATGGGGTATCCTAAATATCGGCATTAAGTATATCGGCATTTATGGCCACATCGGGCAGAGCAGCTGCTTTAACAGCTTATTTTGCGGACAGCAGCTTTTATTTGCGATGGCGTTAAGCAACCATCCCCTCGTAAGGGAACTCATAAATGGTATGGAAAATGGCAGCATCAATGATGACAACTTTGATCCGGAACCCCTGCGCAAGGCCAAAATCCTTAAAGGGCTCAAAATACTTGATTTGGGCTGCGGTCCGGAGCCCACATTTGCGAGGGCTTCCCGCCGGTTTGGGGCGGACGTATGGACGGTGGATGTAATCCCCGCGAGCATGTTTGACTTTGATGAGAAATACTTCACCAAGCGCGACCGGCAAATTGAGGTATCACGGCATATACAGCTGGACTTAAGGGTGCCCGATGCCGCTGAAAAAATCATTACGGCTTCCGGCGGCAATTTTGACCTTGTTACTGAGGCCCATCTAACTATTGGATGGAACTGGGATGAGTTTGGGGATGTAGAATATCATGAGGGCGACGTATTGGCGATGAAACTGCTGAAGAAAGGCGGATTTCATTACCGCGTAAGAGACAATAGATTACCAACCAAGAAGGAATAGAAAAGTGCAGGGGAAGGGATTTTCAGATTTCACGAGGTTTCTGTGGCACCCCGAAAGAAAATTCTTTGAACCCTCGCAGGCGCTAAGCCATGCGGCCCTCAACCGCACCCGTTTGACCGGGCTCCGGCACCCCTGCATTAAACACTAAAGCCCTTTCTCAATCTCCTTGCATTTGTCTATGAGCAAGTTGAGCGAGCGCTTCACAATATCCCTCGGCGGCATCTGCCCGAAGCTTTCAACAATGAACTGGTACTCGCCCTCCTCATCATAGCTGTACGAGACAATGCCCGCCTGGAACTTTGCGTGCCTGCGCCCGATGCCCTTGCGTGCAGTGCCCTCAAGCCTGAGCACCTGCTTGTTGCCCAGCTCGATTAAGGGTATCTTCTTGTTGGCACAGTCAACCTTCGGGTTTGAGCTCTCAAGCGATGCCGAAGTGACAACCATCGGGCCCTCAACGTTCAGGCTGAACATAACCTCCTCATCAAGCTTGTCCGGCGTAGTGATTGGTACGAGCCCTATGCGGTTTGCGATAAACTCATCAAAGAAAGCTGAATTGTTCTCGTAAACCGTGACCTCGTCAATCGCATACACGGGCAGCTGGCCGAGCGCCACCCTGCGCAGGGCATTTGCGAATGGGACCGGCACGCCCTTGAGCTTGAAGGACATCTGGCTGCCCTTTTCCTCAACCCCAGTGATGCTGATCCTGCTCATACTCTGCGACCTCTCCTTCCGCCGGGCCTCTTTGTGGTGTCTGTTGGTATCGGCGTCACATCATCTATCCTTAGTATCCTCAGGCCGGACCGTGCGAGCGCCCTCACCATCGCCTGCGCGCCCTGGCCGGGCGTTTTTGAGTGGTGCCCGCCCTTTGCGCGTATGCGTATGTATATGTAGCTAATGCCCTTCTCCTTGGCAATATCAGCCGCCTTGAACGCCGCCTGCATCGCCGCATACGGCGAGCCCTTTGCACGGTCGGTCTTTACAATCATGCCGCCGCTGCACTTTGCGATGGTTTCAGCACCGCTCAGGTCGGTAACCGTAATGATCGTGTTGTTCTTGGTGGAATGGACGTGCGCAATCGCCGCCTTCTTCTCTTCAGCCATTCATCTCACCCTCCTCTTTTCCGGTTGCCCCCTCCTTTTTCCCAGCTTCAGCTTCCACGAGCTTCGGGGCAATGTTTATGCTTTTGTAGTAGCCAAGGCTGCCCTCCTCGCTTAAGGGCACGAGATACCCAGGCACAGTAACCCTCTTGCCGTTAATTGAGATATAGCCGTGCACTATGAGCTGGCGCGCCTGCTTTATTGTGCGTGCCAGGCCCTTTTTGTATACGCGTGTCTGCAGCCGGCGCTCAAGCACATCGCGCACATCAAGCGCAAGCAGGTCGTCAAGCGTGCTTTCCCTGTCCTCCTTGGGCTTGAGTATGCCGTATCTCTTTGCCCTCTCAAGAATCTGCTTGGCGGTGCCTTTGCCGGCGTCACCGACTGCAAGAAGCTTCCTTGCGTTGCTGCGTATCTGCCTGAGCTTTGCGCGTGCCTTCCATACTTCGCGCGCGTTAGCAAGCCCATACTCCTCAATGAGCGCGCTCTCCTCCTCTATCCTCTTTGCATTCCACTGCATGGTGGGCCGCGCGTATTTTTTGCGTGACTTCTTTGGATCGCCCATCTAACCACCTACTTCTTTCCACCAGCACTCTTTTGACCGCCGCTTGCAGGCGCCTTGCCAGGCTCGGCTTTCTTCTTGATAACACCCACGGAGCCACCTTTCCTGCCACTGGTCCTTGTCTTCTGGCCGCGCACCTTCTTCCTGTACATGTGGCTTATGCCCCTCCAGGTGCGTGTCTTGATGTCCCTGTCAATGTCCTGCTTGACCGCAAAGTCCAGGTCGCTGCTTATGAGATGCACATCCTTGCCAGTAGTATATTCCCGCCTCCTGTTCCTCAGGAACGCAGGCACATCATATTGGTCCGGGTGTGTGATAATGGACTCAATCTCGCCAAGCTGTGCATCTGTAAGGCTGCCGACAGGCACGTTGGGGTCTATCCCCATTTTTGATGCAGTAATGTCAGAGCATATGGCGGCATACCTCCTGCCAACCCCCTTTATCTTGCATAATGCCTTTACTAAGGGAACTTGGCCCTTGACATCCTTTCCAGCAATCCTAATGATGCCTCTTATTTCTTCCTCCTTCTTATCAGAAGAGACCTCTTTTTTCGGTTTCGCCAAAATACCACCTCATTCCTACCCCGCATAAAAGCGGATCAATGGAATGTAGACTGCGTATGTTAGAATGCGTTTATTTTTTAAACATATCTTAATTCCAAAAAACGCCGAGGAGGAGATACTCAAGTGATGCGCCCCCAATTTCACCGCAGGTAAAACACCCGGGGTTTAGGGGGGCGGCGCACCCCTTATTTGAACTCCTGACCCCGTTAGGGGATACGCTGGCTGGCTTGTGCGTTACAAAACTCCAGGCGTACGCGTTACCGGGTTCCGCCACCTCGGCGCAGTGCGTATATTCCCCCAGCGAAAAGTTTTTAACTATTTAGCCAAACTAAATCGCTTATGAGCGTTAAAAAACAACCTGTTACTGAAGCTGAACCGGGAAACACCCCCGTGAGCATAGATGCATTCCACAGCCCAGCAAATGCTGAACTTCAGAAAAAAAGAAGCCCGTTCCTTAAGCTGGGAGTGCTGCTTGGTGCACTGATGATATCTGCAACTTCATGTGATAGTGGCACAAAAAACACTACTGACAGGGATGCGTTTTTCCCGCAGAATGATTCTGCTGTGCAGGTAGATAGTGAGAGCAATTTGCAGCCCGATGATGCTGTTGAGGAGGACAATGCACAGCAGCCGGATGCAGACCAAGATTATATGCTCCAGCCTGACACCGAGGAAACTGGGAATGATGATACGATTGACATTAATGTCCCGGATGAGGATGCCTCGGATGGGATGATTGACATTGATGTCCCCGATGAGGATACCGAAGAAAGCCCAGACGCGGACGATGGGTTTAATGTGGTGTCATGCCCAGTAATCTCACCCAACCCGCATCTGGAGTTCTGCTACATAGGATACAACGATGCATATGCCCCGCCTGGGATGATATCGCCGCCTAATTTCAAGGTTGTAGCATACACTGAGAAACTTGATGAGTATACGCCTTCTGCGGATTGCGACAGAATGCTGGGATACGTAACTGTATACATAAACAGTGATTCTACGCATTTCAAGTGGCCAATGCGTGTTGATTGGGTAAAAGTGCCCGCACGCAAGCTGCTTATGCCAACCCTCCCAAAGAGGATGCTTGACTGCCTTAAAAAGCCATCAGGCTATGAATGCGATAATTATATTAGGCGGACAGATCCTACAACTGCGAATTGCAATGAGGATGCTAACTATTCAATGCTGCACGCAAGACGGCTCTATTACATAAACGGCAAGGAAAACAATAAGGTTTTTGAGGGGGTACTGTGCTCCCGCGGCGACTTTGAGTTCACAGTTGAGGACATAGGGAAGGTTTTCCCCTTGGTTGAGGACACGAGCGGCAGAAAAATACGCGTTGACAACGTGGAGATAGATGCATCCACCTACCCGTACTCCACCACATTGACCTTCTCCTTGCTGAACAAAGACGACCAAGTGCTTCAGACGGTTTCACACAAGCACGATTCGTCAGAGCCGCTTACAAGCACTAATGTAGCCATAAATGACATTACGCTTGAGGGATTTGACCCAGCAACAGGCAGCTCATACAAGTATATTGCCAAAGATGAGGGGCCAATAGGCCTAGCAATATCCTTCTGCATTGAGGACTACCCATGGAATATATACGTTCTCCAGCAGAATTTCGTATATACATTCAAAGATCGCGAGGGCAGGCCTATAGATGTGATATTCTTCTTTAAAGGGTACGGCGGATCAAGCACTAGCTCAGACATATACTACATTTCCTCGCAGGTGCAATACTAATAATTCTTTATAACTTTTCCCATTTTTAAAACAGCATCTTCAAGGTGTTTTGTATGGGTTTAAGGCCAGCAAGAACTGTACGCGATAACAAGGGCCCTGCGTGGACCAGGTATTCAAAGAGGAAGCCGCGAAAATCATATGTGAAATCGCTGCCGCATAAGAACCTCAACACGTTTGAGACAGGCATAGTTAAGCCGGATTATGACCTGCGTGCAACGCTTGTGTGCCAGGATGAGTCAATACTCGTGCGCGACAATGCGATTGAGGCAGGGAGGCAGGCGGTGAGCAGGCTACTTGAGAAATATGCACCAGGCAATTACAAGTTCTGGGTGCGCAAGTACCCTCATCAGGTGATACGCGAGAACCGCATGCTTTCAGGTGCGGGCGCGGACCGTCTCTCAAAGGGCATGCGCAAGTCATTCGGCAAACCCTCAGATCTTGCCGCCCGCGTAAACAAAGGCGATGTGCTGTTTGAGGTCAAGACATACAGCAAGTTCAGGGACCTTATAGCGGATGCATACAGGAGGGCAAGCCAGAAGATGTCCGGAAGGTACAGGCCGGTCTTTGAAACGATTGCCCCTCAGTAACCTCTCTTTTTACACAATCTTTATATAGGTGAACTTATTCTAAATCGCTATGCTGGCCCTGCGGTGGGCCTTTGCGGACGGGGATGCAAAAATGACAAAGATAACTACTGATGTTGACAGGATTTTGGATTACGTTAAAACAAGGCAGCGCGCGGAGATAGTTGAGATCGCACGAGCGCTTAACATTAAAGCAGGCGATGTTGACAAGTGGGCAAAGGTGCTTGAGCGTGAAGGTGTTGTCCGCATTGAGTATAACATAACCAAGATGTATATTGTGTGGGCCGGCAAAGATGGTGTCCTGCAGAGCGCACACGCATATGAAGGGCCGCGCAGCGAGCCCCCGCGCAAGCATATTGATAAGGAAATTACGCCGGTGCGTGCGGATTCAGGAAAAATGCTGCCCAAGCCGTCAAGAGCCGGTGAACCTGA
>JAVYLZ010000038.1:4734-6498 GCA_038740245.1 Candidatus Micrarchaeia archaeon | reverse complement strand
TTAACTCCTCAAACGCGGTCACTATGCACATAATCGTGTAAAGCGGGAATCCCGCAAAAACCGCGCGCACCGTCTGGCCCATAAAGTTCTTGAACACCTGCCACGTCTCCTCGTCTTCCATATTGTCAACTGCGGCATTCCTGAACTTCATCTTAGCAAACGCTGAGCGCGACTCAACCTCATTAATTATGGTGAAATTCTCCTGTGAAAGCTCCTGCATTTTTGCGCGCGCACTATCGCGTTGTCTCCTGTCATACAGCGACAGCCCTATCGGGCCATCAGTCTCTGCAATTACCTTGCACCTGTGGAACTCATAAACATTGCCGGTAAACCTTTCTGCAAGCTGGACCGTTGACTTTCCTCGTGTTATAAACATGCTACTCACCTGCGAATATGCTGTCCATTGTCTTGCGCGCCTGGGCACCCACACCGTAATACGGGTCCCTCTGCAGCGCACGGTAGCCCACAACAGCTGTTGCGACAAATATAAGGGCACCGAGCTCCCACGTATTGTTGAAATTGTCCGCCCAGCTCACCCCCAGCCATACCGGCGTGGCAATGAGCAGAAGCGGCTTGATGTTGGCAAAATACAGACGCGTCTTATGCACGAATTCAACGCCAGCAAGCGCAGCATACGAGCGAAGCTTAAACTGTTGGAGGTCTTTCGGCCCAAGCTGGCGCACAAACTCGCGGAATTCTGCAATCCTGTAGGGCTCCCGCTCAAGGTGCGACTTCACAAACTCAATCTGCACCTGTATAGAATCGTCCCTCTTGTTGGCCTCCACCTCAACAAACTTCCTGAATATGCTCAGGTTGTGAACCGAGCGTGCCATTGAAACAGCAGTTTTATTCAGTGAATCCTTTGTAAGCTGCATGCCACTATTTAAATAAAATCAGTATAAAAATGTTGCGATAATTTATGGGAGCACCTTGCCGCTCTCAATCTTTTCCTTTACGTAGTCGCCGACGAACGTGAGCTTCTGGCCCTGCAGCGCGTCCTGCTCAATCTTTTTCTTGGTCTTAAGCACAGTGTTAAGCTCCTCAACCCACTCCTTGTGCCGCGATATCCACGGGTAGGAAAGCATCTCCTCCGCGCGCTTTATGTCAACCTCCTTCGCGTTTATTGTGAGCTTCTTGAGGAAGTCATACTGCTGTATATCGCTCATCGTTACGCCGATGAAGCGCGCTTCGGGCGTCGCCAGGCTCTTGGAGAGGTATGCAAGGTTCATTGAGCCTGTCTTTATGGCCCAGTATATGTACCATCCCCATGCATCACAGTCAGTAAACACGTATATAGGGAGCTTCATGTCCGCAAGCTTGCGTATGAGCCGGCGTGTGCCGCGCGATGCCTGCCCTTTCGGAGTGATGAGTATGCAGTTGTTCTTCTTCCAGAACTTGTCCTCGTTGAGCCGTTGCCACAGCGCATCCTTTTCAACGACAAGCACGTAGTCCGCGTTCACCTCAAGGAACTCCATGTCATTGTCAACATCACTGGGTATCATCCAGCCGGAACGGCCCTGCTTGGACGCGTCTATTATATTCTCCTCGCCGCCGAACTTGTCTCGTATTATGAAATTTCCGGCAACGACGCCCTTGCGGTCGGTTGAGAGGTTGAAGTCCTCGCGCTTAAGGTCCAGCGATGCCTCCAAATCCTCAATGAGCGGGTTGGATTCCGACTGCTCGCTGAACAGCTCCTCATCAACATCCACACCTCAATCAGGGGCCTGTACTACCAGCTCAAGTTCACAATAGGCGAGGATGTTG
>JAVYLZ010000038.1:0-4724 GCA_038740245.1 Candidatus Micrarchaeia archaeon | reverse complement strand
ATCAACATCCTCGCCTATTGTGAACTTGAGCTGGTAGTACAGGCCCCTGATTGAGGTGTGGAGCCCCTGCTCAAGGAAGGATTTCAGCTTTGATGCAATCGCCACCGTCTGCATAAACTTCTTGGCCTGCGACACGTGGACAAACGTCCTTTTTTCCTTTGAATCGCCGAGGTAAAGAACGCCCGACTCGGCATCCACCTTAACATTGGAGCGTGAGCGCACCGGCGTCATAAACGATGGGGACTCGTTTGCGTTTATCTCCTGCACCATCTCGCGCCCAAGCGCTACCAGCCGTTCATGCGCAAGCTGTGTTGCCTTGCTGTTCCCGGAATCCTTTGACTGTTTTGCCATAACACCACCTCACTGGTCCTCCTCATCAAACTCTATCTTGCCCTCTTCCTCAACCGGGCCGCCCTCCTCTTCCATCAGCACACGCGTTTTCTTCTCCTTCTTTGTTTCCTCACTCTCAATATCCTCCGCCTTGAACTTCTCAAACACCAGGTATGTAAGCTTCTTCTCCAGCTCCTCCTTGTTGCCAGTGTTCGCGAGCAGCGGGAGGTTCTCCGCAAGCAGCTGTATGTACCTCATAATCGCCTTCCGTTTTGTTGCCTTTACCTCCTCGCGCACCTTGCCCGCAAGATACTTCTGGAGGTCCCTTGCAACGTCCATCACCGCAAACTTTATTTCATCAAGCACCTCTTCCTCCGGGGATATGGATTGCTTGCCTGCACCCGTATAGGGGACAAATGCAGACACGAAATTAACATAAACCGTTATGGGTGAATTTTCAAACTCCTTTATTTCATACCGCTTCCAGTCAATATCGCGCACCGCCTTTGAAATTGCGCAACTGCTTGAGTCAAAAAGCAGGGGCGAGCGGTTTGAAAAGCGCATTATCTCGGCCGAGCGCCCCGTCTCGGTCTTCCTGCCAGCATTCCCGCCGTATGCAATTGCCGCCTCTACAATGAACGGCACACCGCCCCGGTATACCTTTGCAGGCCGTGAGCGCACCGACAGGAACTCGGGGTGCAGCAGGCTCCTTAGCGCAATCTCAATCTGCTCCGCGCCAACGGGCCTCAGCGCATCGGCCGAGGGGGCCACCCATTTCACGCGCCTGAACGCATTGCAGAGCTTTCTTGCGTCAACCCAGGACACTTCCTTTGGCGACTGCTCAAAATTGAAGTCCGGAATTACCCCCTTGAGCTCCTCAACCTTTGAGGGGGTGACACGCGCAAGCTCGCTTGTTAGGAATGAGCTTACCTTACGTGCGGGTGATGCGCGCAGCATCTCATACAGCGCATGCGGCTCAATGCCCAGCGGGTGTGGCTGCACTTCGGCAGGCCTCTGTGGGAGTATATCTGAAACCCGCGGGAACCGTATCTTACGGCCTTCCGGGTCCGTGAAAACTATTTCAACGTGTGGGTTTGCAAGCGCCGTGCGCTTAAGGTATTCAAGGGGGCCGTATTCGCTCTTGTCATACTTCACATCCGCAAACTCGGCGGTTATCTCGGTGCCCCTGAAATCCCCTTCATACTCAGTGAAATCCGTAACATTTGGCTCGTTGGTCTTCACATTTACGGAAATGTTGCATTCGTATATTATCCCGTCGCCCGTTGAGGCGCGCACGTGCACGGGCTTGCCGCTGGTAAGCTGCGCAAACATTGTGCAGCCGGTTGCACCAATGCCCTGCTGCCCCCTCTGCTGCATATACCTGTGGAACTTGGTGCCTGAAAGCATCTGGCCAAGCGCGCGGCCCACATGGCTTTTTGGGATGCCGGGGCCATTGTCTGTAACCTTTACAAGGACATGCTCGTCCGGCAAGTTGGTTATTTTCACTGTTATCTCAGGCAGTATGCCCGCCTCCTCGCATGCGTCAAGCCCGTTGGTTACATACTCATGGACCACTGTTGTAAGAGAGCGCACTTTCCCGGTGAAGCCAAGCATCTGCTTGTTTTTCGTGAAGAACTCTGCAACCGAGTGCTCCTTGTACTCGTGGAATATCTCATCGGCCTCCTTTATGGCCAATGCAACACGCTCCTCCCCGTTGCCGTTTTCATCTCCCATGTTTACACCTTAACCATAACCATTTCCTTTCAGCCGCATCAGTTTCGCAGCTGCGGCCTAATCTCTCCACAGCCGCATCTTCGCCTCCTTGACCTTGCGGCGGCCGGCCTCAAGCAGGCGGTATACCTTTTTATGGGGAACCCCCGCTATCAGCTGGCTAAGCGCCTCAGATGCGAGCTCCACCCCTTCCACCGGCCCTATGACCATTATTTTATCCCCAGTAACCGTAATGCTGCACTCGGTTATCTGCTCCATAACCTTTTTTGTAGAGCCGCCGGCGCCTATCACCCGAGCCAGTATGCGGTCCAGCCCATCTTTTGTGCGCAAATGCTCGCTTAAATCAACGATTTTAAGCACAAAATCCTCTGAAAACAGCAAAAACGCTGTTTCATGCTGGAACTTTGCGTCCGTTGGCCCCAACAATAGCGCCTGCAGCACATCCCGTGCCTTAAGCTCTACATATGGGTCCTCGGCCTCAAACTCAACAACCTGCGCCTCTGGGTTTGCAATAACGCGGACACCCTTCTCCCGCAAAAAGAGCAGGGTTTTGCCTGTAAGCTTGCGTATGCTCTGGCGGTCAGCACCGAGTATTTGCATCCTAAATTTCAAGCGCTTAACGTTTATATTATTAATTATAAATAAAAGCCCGACGTGGAAAAAAGGAAGGTTTAAATACACTAAGCAACACGGAACGCATCCATGTTCATGGGCGCACGCGCCTCTATGTGGAATATGTGGTTTATGGTCTTGGCCATCTCCTCGCACTTGCCTGGCTCGCCGTGCATGGTGTATATGTTCCTGAAATTCTGGCCCATATCGCGCACAAACGCTATGAGCTGCCTGCGGTCACTGTGGCCTGAGAAGCCCTCAATGGTCTTGCTCTGCATAGCAACCTGTATATTGCGTATCCTGCCCTGGTCGTCAGTCACCTGCAGCTCCTTCTCGCCGTTCTGTATCTTGCGGCCGATTGAGGTGGGCGACTGGTAGCCAACGAAGAACAGCGCATTCTTGGGGTCCTCGGCCATAAGCTTGAGATACTCATTTGAGGGGCCGCCTGTAAGCATGCCAGACGGGGCGAGTATCACGCAGGGCTCGCCCTCAATTATGTCCTTCCTGTCCTTTTTCACGGGCTCAAATATCGGCGACTCAAACGGCGACTCGTCGGACAGTATGCGGCGCTGCACGCTTGAGCGCAAATATTCAGGATATGCCGTGTGGAATGCCGTGGTTTCAAGTATCATCCCATCCATATACACCTTGTACGGGAAGTCCGCCTCCTTGCCCCGCACAAACTTCTCAAGCGTCAGCATAACCTCCTGCGACCGGCCGACAGAGAACACGGGTATCAGCACCTTGCCGCCGTTCTTGAGTGTTGCCATAACCGAGTCAAACAGGTTCTGGTCACGCTCGTACGAGCGCGGCATCACATCGTTTCTTCCTCCGTATGTGCTCTCAAGGAACAGCGTCTCAACGCGCGGGAAGCGCGTATCTGCTGGGTCAAACAGCGTTGAAGGCGTGTAGCGGATATCCCCGCTGAATACAATGTTATGCCGCCCGTCCCCTATGTGCAGGTGGACCGTTGAGCTTCCGAGTATGTGGCCCGCATTCCTGAACGTGAGCTTTATGTTGGGCGTGACATCGGTTACCTCCTCATAGTTGCGCGTTATGGTGTGCGCAACCGTCTTGCGCACATCAGAATCCGAATATGGCGGCTCCTTGCCGGTCATATTCATGACTTTTATTATGTCAAACTGCAGCAGTGTCATAAGGTCGCGTGTGGGGGGCGTGCAGAACACCGGCCCGTCATACCCCAGCCGGAACAGGTAGGGCAGGAAGCCGCTGTGGTCGGTGTGCGCATGGCTTATTATGACCGCATCTATGTCCTGTATTGCAAGGCCTGCGCTGTCAAGGTATGGGTAGGCACGGCTTGGGTCTGTTGTGTCGTTGTTCATGCCCACATCTATTATGACGCGCTCCTTGTTGGTCTGCACAAGCAGGCACGAGCGGCCTATCTCCTTGAATGCGCCGAGCGCAACCGCCTTTACCCACTCAACACCGCTCTCCTCGCGGATTACATTGACCTTCTTGCCGAATGAGCCCAGGAACTTCTTGCGCTCGCCCGCGGACACCGCCTCGGAGCCGCGTATGCCGCGGATAATATTTGAGGGGATTGTGGGCGCGCGCTGCACGCGGACCGCCCAGTGCGTCTTCACCATTATCTCCTTGAGGTTTGAGCCGCCCTTGCCTATCACCAGGCCTGGCTTGAGCGCGTTGATAACCACTTCCCCAAACTCGGGTATGAACGTGATGTCATTCTCGCCCACGCCCGCCTCGGGGGGCACAAGCGACCGTATGAGCCCGGTGGTCTCCTCCTCGCTCTTGCGGACCTCGGGGTCGCAGCGGATGAGTATCTTCTTGCGAAGGCCGCGCGAGAGGTTCTTTATGTTTTCCTCGCTCTCGTAGAACGGCTCCGGGTTCGTGAGGTATACGGCCACATCCGGGCCCTCAAGCTCAAGCTTTGTAAACCCGCACGCCGGCGGGATTATCTCCTCTGCCTTTTTCTTCAATTCGTTCTTGTCCATTTAAGATGCACCTTTTATGCAGCATTTTCTGTGTGTAAAAATGAATGGGAATTACTGGCCAAGCAGCGCCCCTATCTC
>JAVYLZ010000037.1:0-6730 GCA_038740245.1 Candidatus Micrarchaeia archaeon | reverse complement strand
GTTTGAGGAGTTAAAAGCGCTTACCGGCATGCTGCTTTTAGGGGGTGCCGGTGCAGGGATATATTTTACTTTCGGCAACAAATTTATGAAGGCGATTGAGAAGGCGCGCGAGGAGATATTTGAGACCTTCAGCAAGATGGGTGTGTGAGGTGAACTCAGGAAGAAAGGTTTTGGGCTGGAAGCTTACATGCATGAAGAGAAAGCGGGACGGCACAGCGTTTGAGGTTGAGCCAAACAAGCTCAAGGACCTTGTGGAGGACTACTCAAAATTTCAGGAGATTGGAAGGCAACTTAACCGGCTTATGAAGCTTAATGAGGGCCTGCCCCAGATAAATGTGATGAAAGTCACGCACAATATGGAAGTGATTGAGGAGGACGGGCAGGTAACGCTCCTGTGCCTCAATGACAAGTGCAATGAGGCAATAACCATGACGATATTCATATCAAGCGCAATAAGAAATCCGTTTTTGCTGAAAAAAGATGAAAAAGACTGAAATCAGGGCTTAAGCGAGAGCAGTGCAACAGCAAGCACGCCTACAAGCATGAACGGGATGTACGGGGGCAGCCCTCCATAAACAGGCACCTTTTTCAGCCCCGCTTTCCGTATCCGTTCAATGTGCTTCCGCGTAAGGAGCCGCTCAAGCCCAAGCTTTTCAACAATCCTCCTGTCCATTTCCTCAACAGCCAGAATGTCCTCTTCAATTATCTCCTTTGGCGCAACCCATGTGACCATGCTCCTATTGAGATCCCTTTTAATGAGTGCGAACACCGCTGAAACAAGCCCTATAAGCAATGCTGCAACTGCAAACGCCTGGAATCCCATTCCCACAAGCATATACGCAACCGCTGCATACCCTATGATCCATATTGCAGCCGTTGCAATATCTTCTGTGCGCGGCTGCAGTTTCCACCCGCCCATGAAAAACCTGGCTTCCAGGTAAACTGCCATAAGTACCGTTGAGGCAAGCAGCAGGAGAACCATTGAGGGTACTGCCCCAGCATAAAGCGGCAGCAGCAGCATAAGTGAGGCAAGGAAAAGCACGTCAGCCCCGCCGACATAGCCCATCCTGTATATTAGGTATCCAATGAGCAGTATGGCGGCAGTACCGCCTGCCTTTGTAAGGTTTAGCTCCCCTGTGAGCAGCGCATACACAAGCGCCACTGCAAGAAATGAGTATGACAGCCAGTCGGGAACAACCCGCTTCCTGAAAATGTCATAGTATGAGCCCGCAAGAAGGAATATGAGTGCGATTATTATACCCAGCGCAAGCAAATTACCACCAGTCAGAGATATGCTCGTGAACGTTTATAACATCCAGCGCAGTGCATTTTGCCGCACAGCCGGCAACCGATGCAAAGCTTGGCACAGTGCGCCCACCATCCCCGCTTATGAGCTCCTTTATGTATGTGCCCGCCTCAGTGCGTATTATGAACTTTGCGCGCCTCCCCTCATGCCAGGTGCATACGACTGAGCGTATTTGCCTTTCCCTGACCTTGTCCGCCCGCCTGTGCATCACCCGCTTCGGGGTCTCCTGCATCACTTGTGATATTTTCTCAATTTTGCGTATCCCCTCATCGCCTATGCTTTCAGCAAATTCAACTTCCGCGTCGTACTCCTTGTCAAACCCGCCTTCCTTCACAATCCATACATACTGCCGCGGGACTTCGCGCAGCACATCCAACTCAACTTTCCCGCCAGAAACCTCACGCACGCGCTCCCCAAATTCCTGCAGGTTTATTTTTCTGGTGCGCGGCGCCTCAATCTCAACAACGCACAGCCTGCCCCCGCCGAGCATCCTTACATCAACATCTTCGCGGCCGGCACCGTGCAGGAACGCATTGGTGCAGCCGCATATCTCTTCAGCAACACGCACTATATATCCCTCAACAGAGGATTCATATTTCTCCCACCTGGTCTGTGATGTTAGGCGGTCAAGCTTCCTGTACTTGCACAGCAGAAAAAGCGGATTAATAGAAACAGACACATCCCCAGTGGCGGCATCAACAGTGAACCGCACATCCCCGTCCTTGTCCTGCACTTTTCCGGTTTCACGCTCAATCTCCCCGCGCAGCGCCCTGTTTGCGAGCGTTTTGGGGTGCAGTTTTCCTGAGAAGCCATCCCTGCGCAGCGACTCTTCAAACTCGCGCCCGGTTTCCTCGCTGATTTCAACCGATGTTGAAAATGTGCGGTACTCAATCCCCTGCGCGAGCGATTTTGCCTTTTGCGCGGCCGCCCTAAAATCCATACTGATATTTAGGTGCGCGCATTATTAAAACAGCACGTGATTACGAAACTTTCCTGAACCGTACCTCGTTTGCGACCTGCTCGCGCACAACAATGCAATCCCTGCCGAACTCACGCTTGGCGGCGTACATCGCACTGTCAGCACCGCGCTTTATCTCCTCAACAACCTTAGAAAGTGGCACATCATTCTGGAACAGCTCCTTAGGGTTTTGGATTTCGCTTATCCCGATGCTTAAGGTTACTTCAATGACTTTTTCCTGCCCTTCCATATCACGGATTTTTACGGGCTGCTTTGCGGCTGCTGAAATGCGCTTGGCAATGCTTATTGCGGTTTCAGCATTAGAATTTGCTATAATCGCAAACTCTTCACCGCCAGTCCTAAAGATGTTCCTTTCATAGGACCGCAATGACCTCTGCAGTGCCCTGCCAATGTGCCGCAGCACAGTATCGCCTGCCAGATGGCCGTAGGTGTCGTTTATGTGCTTGAAATGGTCGCAATCCACATAAATAAGTGAAAGCGGATCCCCGGAACTACCGCTTCGGCCGATTGCTTGCATAAGTGCAACCTCAAAGTTCTCTTTTCTTGATAGCTCGGTTAGCGGGTCTGTGTGCAGGCGCATATGCGTGCACAGCATCCTCGTAACACCTGCGGTGTAGAGTATTAGGTTTAGCGGCTCGCCTTTTGCGTCACCTGCAAATTTTACATTCTCGCCATAAAGCTCAACGTAGCCGTGCAGGCGCTTCTGAAATACCATAGGCGTGATTATCCCGCTCCTGTAGAACGAATAGTAATCATCAGGGGGCTCCTGTTTTATGGTGGGGTCGTCGGGAATCAGGTTGAATGTATATGCAATGCCCCTGCTTAAGTTCCAGCACAGGCCCAGTGGCGGGTCGTGCATAAGCAGCTTGCCCAGCAGTGCAGGGGACCTCATAATCGGCTCGCTTATGATGCCCCTCTCACTTTCCTTGAAATACGACATGTACGGCTCAATGCATTCATTCTCGTGGTCATAATTGTAAATGTTCATCCGCTCTATACCTGCAATATTCTTGAATGCCAGCCGTATTACCTCACTCAGAGAATCCTCTTCAAACGTGCTTTTTGCAATCAGCTCAAGCGATGCCTGCGCCAGCCTGAGGTTTACATCGTCTTTTTTGCCGCCGAGCAAGTAGCGGGCAAACAAGGGCTTCCGCCCGTTGCCGTTTTTATGCTCCTGCTTCTTCTCCTTGCCCCACTCCCAAAAAGCCATAGCTATCTTTAATGGAAAAGCAATATAAAAACATTACTAAATTGAAAAGTGCTCCGGCCGGGATTTTCAACAGGACCTTCTTTCGGGCTGCCAAAGAAGCTCCACCAAGAAACTTGCATGGACCTTCTTTCGGGCTGCCAAAGAAGCTCCACCAAGAAACTTGCATGGACCTTCTTTCGGGCTGCCAAAGAAGCTCCACCAAGAAAGCCCTCTTTGAACCCGGGTCACAGCCTTTCTTCGCATGCGTTTCAGCGTGCGCGAAAGGGCCGTATCCTTAACCGGACTAGACGACCGGAGCGCTGATGATGGTTAAGCGTGGCAACTATTTAATGCTTATCTACGTGGCACACAATACATATTGCAGTGCATATTCGGAATAGTGCAGCCATGCTTTTTTTTCAGGCGTAACGATAGTCTTATTATAGTTGCTGCATAATGTGTAGCTGAGTGGAGAGTGGAACCATGGCTACGGTTAGTTTTGCCAGTGTTGAAAAGGGAGTGGGGCACCCGCCGCGCACACTGGCTTCAAAGGCATTTGCGGCGGCCAAAGCATATATAGAAAAGTATGCCGAAAGGCACAGGCGCGTGGACTGGGAAGAGGTGTTGTTTGCGCTGGACAGCAGGGATGCACAGAAGCGGATATGGGCGCTCAATGCAGTTATGGAGCTTAATGATTTGGATTTCCTTTACAAGGTTAGTGAGCTGTGCAGGGACAAGGATCCTGAGGTCCGCCTAACAGCATGCAAGGTTTATGCGCACCTGACTTCAGAGCCGGATTTTACGCAATTTCAGAGCCGCCTGCAGGAAGCAACGCAATAACATCATCCTTGCTTATTCCTGTTTTTTCTGAAACTATTTTTGCAATCTCTTCCTTTTCGCGTGCGCCGGGCACAATGCGCACAGGCTTTGCGAGGAGGTGTGCGCACAGTTCTGGAAAGCAGGCAGGCCTGCCGTTATAGAGGCCGATTGCAAGCCCAAGCTTGGTATTCCTGAACCACTCGCGCTCGCCGAGCACCATCACGCCGCCTTTCTTTATGTACTCCCCGCTAACACGTTTTGTCAGCTGTTCCTTGCGCACCGCATACACATCAACGGTTGCCTGCCCGAACTTCCAGGCGCGCGAGTAGCTCCCTGCAAACTGTGCGGCCTCCTGCACGGTCCTGTCATCTGCATTAACGCCGTTCTTGATTACCGTAAATGGTGCCCCTACAATCTCAGCATGCAGGAAAAGGTCCTTGTCGCCCATTACACGCTTGTAAAGCGCCTCATTCTGGTTTGCATTTTTGCCCGCCACAACCAGGAATCCCCTGCTGGAGTAAAACCACCTGAACCGCTCAAACCACTTTGCCTTGCTTTTTTGGGTTTCGCCGCTCTCCCGCCCATCGGAGATGCTGACCCCTTTCTCAAGCAGTGCGCGCAGGCGTGCTGCCTTCTCCCTGGCCTTTTTTGCCCGCTCATAATACTGGCCTGCATTCTCCGCAACTGTTTTTTTGGGGTCAAGCTCAACATCCATGGGCAATTAACCCCCCTAAAACATTTATATTGTTTATTGGGGATTAGGGTTTTGGTGATAACTGATGAAAGGTGTAGACATTAACGTCCCCTTTGTAGAGAAGGCCTCGCGGCTTGAGCTGGTGTTTAGGCTGCTCTACCTGATACCGTATTTCATAATTGCAGGTATCTTTGGGGCAATAGTGATGTACATCGTCTTCCCGCTTGAGGTGCTCTGCATACTCATACTGGGCAAGAGGATTGGCGTGCTGAACAACCTCATCCACTCATTCGTGAAGTGGACAATGCAGTACTTTGTGTACATCTTCACGCTGACGGATGAGAGGCCACAGATAATCCCCTCATTTTAAACCCTTTTTTTAATTTCCCTTTCCAATTTCCCCATATGCCGCGCGTTGCGTTTGATACCAGTTTCCTGATGTTTCTTGCACGCAGGAAAATCCCCCCCTCCTCGCTAATTGAGGTTTTTGACGGACCGGTGGAGGCGTATACCAGCAGGGGGGTCCTGAACGAGCTTTATGCAATCGCGTCCTCATCGCGCTCTTCTGCGGCAATTGCATCGGTGGGCATTAAGCTTGTGAAGGCGCTTAAGATGGAGGTTGTGCCGGACACACAAAAGCCGGACAGCTGGCTGCTCGGCCAGCCCTGCATTGCAACTGCCGATATGCGGCTCGCAAGGGCGGCCCGCCGGCTGGGGATAAAGGTTATAAGCATAACCAAGTCTAACAGGATAGTTGCGAGGTAGGGTTCAGTATGTACAAGGTTTACACTATTCTTGACTCAATAAGGGTCCCTCCGGACATGTTTTCCATGAGAAAGGAGGAGGCGGTGCTCCAGATACTCCGCGAGAAGTATGAGCGCAAGATGGACACTGACCTGGGTGTTGTGCTTTCAATACAGTCCGTAAGCGACATCAGTGGCGGCTATGTGGTGCCCGGCGACGGCGCGGCATACTACGATGCCACGTTTGAGGCGCTTACTTACTACCCCGAGATAAATGAGGTCATTGAGAGCGAGGTTACCGAGGTCGTTGAGTTCGGCGCATTCCTACAGCTTGGGCCGCTTGAGGGCCTTGTGCACCTCTCGCAGGTGACTGACGATATAGTCCATATGGACCGCAAAACAATGCAGCTGGTGGGCAAGAACACCAAGCGCACGCTCAAGAAGGGCGATGTTGTAAAGGCGCGCATAATAACAGCGAGCATCAAGCCGACAGTGCTTGAGACCAAGGTTGGCCTTTCAATGAGGACGCCCGGGCTTGGCAAGGATGAGTGGGCGCGCAGCGTGAAAGGTGCGCGCGGCAAGGAAGACAAGGAGAAGGGCCCATCCAAGAAGAAGTAGGTGCTTGTATGGCAGTTGAGAAGGCATGCAGGATGTGCAGGTATGTGAGCACGGGGGCTGAGACGTGCCCCGCCTGCGGCTCATCGGACCTGACGGACCAGTGGACCGGCTTCATCATAGTAACGAATGTTGAATCTTCCGAGATGGCCAAAGTCCTCTCTGCAAAGATGGCCGGCAAGTATGCAGTCCGCATAAAATAGCTAAATTTTGTATTCTTCTCCGTTTTTTGGTAGGATTACCTCATATTTCCCATTTATGCTCTCTGCAAGCGATTTTCGCTTGCTTTCCTCTCCATGCACTATGAACACTTTCTCAAGGCCTTTTACGCTGCTTATATAGTGGACAAGGCCATTGTGGTCAGCGTGCCCGCTCAGGCCGAGCT
>JAVYLZ010000036.1:0-7069 GCA_038740245.1 Candidatus Micrarchaeia archaeon | reverse complement strand
ACGCCAACGAGCATTTTATGAAGGCGATGAAGGGGGATGTCCGCGGGGCGGTTGACAATTGCACGCTGAAGGGCGAGGTGGTGGTTGAGGAGGGCGCGGAGGTGTTCAACTCGTACATAGAGGGGCCGTGCTACATTGCGCGCGGCGCGAAGATAGGCCCCTTTGCGCAGGTGCGCAAGCATTCATACATAGGGCCGGCGTGCGAGATAGGCGGATTTACGGTGGTGAAGAACTCAATACTGATGGAGGGCGTGAAGGCCAAGCATCTCTCGTACATCGGCGACAGCATAATCGGTCACCACACCAACTTCGGCTCGTCAACGCAGGTGGCCAACCTGAGGTTTGACCGCCGCACCGTGCGCATGCGCATATGCGGCCAGGAGTGCGACAGCGGGCGCGTGAAGATGGGGTGTGTTGTGGGCCCGAACGTCAATTTCGGCGTCAACTCAACCGTGCTGCCGGGCAAGACCATAGGCGGCGGCTCAATAGTGGGCTCAGGCGTGATAGTGTCCGATGATGTGCCGCCAAAGACGCGCATAATATGCAAGCAGCAGCTTGAGCGCACCGAGGTTTGACTTAAAAGTGTTGGCGACCTAATAGCAGGCAGCGTGATATGGCAGGTGGATTGTATGGCAAACGAGAACAGCAATGTGGTCTTTATAGGGAAGAAGAATGTGATGAGCTATGTGCTTGCCGTGGTGACGCAGTTCAACGGCGGGGCCAAGTCCGTGCTGGTGAAGGCCCGCGGCAAGATGATAAGCCGCGCCGTTGACGTCGCGGAGATTGTCAGGAACAGGTTCGTGAGCGACGCCAAGATAGGTAAGATAGGCATAGCGACAGAGGAAGTGCAGAACGAGGACAACACAAAGAGCAAGGTTTCCGCAATAGAGATTGAGATTGTGCGCTGAAGCACTCGCTTTTTTTGCTTTTTAAGCATTGGTGCAAAATCCGTTTAGTGTGGTGGTTGTGTGGATGATAAGGTAAAATCCATTATAATGAAGAAGCTTGCCGAGTGGGAAGGCGAGAACATAAACACCCAGCGTCTGGGCGAGCTGCGCGAGCTGATTACCAAGAAAACGGGCAAGCACAAGTTCCTGGCTTATGATAATTTGAGGAAGTGGATTCGTGAGGTGAAGAAGGAGATGAGAGCTACAGCAAAAGTGCAGGCCAAGCCTGCAAAGGCGGCCGAGCATTCAGCCGAGCCGGTGCGGCAGGCAGAGCAAGCGGCAGTACAGAGGGCAGAGGCAGCCGAGCCGCAGAAGCCCGCAGTAATGTCCCCGTTTGCGGGCCGTGTGTATTTCCAGAACCTGAGCTATGAATTGGGAAGCATGCGCAGGACCCTGGAAAGGATAAGCAAGCAGATAGATGACCTTGAGGCACAACTGAAGGAGTTTTCGGAAAAGGAAAAAACCAGCTAATTTTCACAACTTTCTGTTTTGGCTTTTAATACGGCAGCTCGCCGCGCACGTTTATGCCCACTTTCCAGTGCCACACATCACTGCCAAATTCGTTGCTGCCAATAAGCAGGACGTTCGCGCGGTTTATCAGGCTCGCATATGGGCTTATCACAAGGTCAAACTTATGTATGCTTGACAGTATGGTAAGCTCGTGCTCGCGTGCATATTTGGTCCACCAGCCCCTGTAAGATGCACCGATGTCCCAGTAGGTTATGTCCGGGACAAGCGAGCCGCGCTGCCCCCCCTTTACGAATGCAAACACCTGCTGTGCAGAGTCGCCCTCACCGAGCATCTTCTGTGAAATCGGCACCTCAATGCCGAACGGCGAGCCGGCCCTCGCGTAATCCTTTGCAAGCGTCTGTATCAGGTATGTTGCGCCGAATTCAATCTGCCCCTCGTATAAGTAAAGCAGTGCCCTGAACGAGCTTTCAAACGTGTAGGACTGCATAGCCCTTGCCCAGCGCGATTTCATTGCATCCTCGTTAAACTGCATATAAAACGACAGTGGCAGTATCATGGCGCGCAGGTTGCCGTATTCCGTATAGATTGCGCTGCCGATTGAGAATACATCGCCAAACACAACTGATTGAAGCGCAGGGCTTATGTGCAGGGAGCCCCCTTCACCCCAGTATATTACCTTGCCGCCTACACCAGAGCCGGCGGGGAGGCCTGCCCGCGCATCAAGGCCCGATATGCCCCCCATCCCTTCAAGGTATATACGGCCTCCGTCACCAACCCTGCCGGAAGCCCCGAATAAATGGATATCGTTGGCAGCACTTGCCTCGCCGACAGTACCCCCGCCCACATAATAAAGCCGGAGCACGCCTTCACCGCGCTTCACCTCTGCACCGGCAAGCATCAGGCCCGCCTTGCCGCTGCCCTCATACGCCTCAACAACCTTCAGGCTGTTTTTGGCGCCCCACAGCTCAAACAGGTAGCGCACGCCTGCAGAGCTTTCAAGGCGGCCGTCATTGTTTGCGGTGGCAGCCTGCCCGGCGATTGATGCAAGCGCCAGCAGGTCATAATCGCGCGTTGCATAATGTGCCTTGGCCGCACCGCCCTCACCATACTCATTCTCCTTTGTAAAGTCGGAGATTGTGGCTGCTGCACCGGCACCCAAGTTGCCCCATGAATGAATACCCCTATAAAGCGCGCCAGCCCTCAGCGTTTCTGCGGTTATGCCCAGGAACCCAGTGCCGTACTCGCGTGCGCTCTCAGCATAAATCAACTTTAGTGCAGCGCCATCCTCTGCAGGGCTGCCTATCACCTGCTCCTTTGACATGCTCGGGCGCACACCGATTGATTTCTCGGCATCCGTCTGGCCCGGCATATAAGTAACAGCATCATAAATCCCCTGCGATTGCAGGCGGTCTGCATACTCAGGGTTTGCGTATACCATCCCAACCCAAATCCTTTCCTTGTCACCCTCGGGGTTGTAAGAGAATGCGCCCAGGCCCTTGTCGCGCCCAGAATGCTTCTTGCCTTCAATCTCCGCTTTGTCCTCAAAGGCCGCACCAAAACCCAAGCGCCAATATTCTACGGATGCGCCCGTGCCCTGGAAATACCCCTCCTTATATCCCTTAGCAAGCATCTCCTCCTTATAGGGAGTGAACAAGTCCTTCTCAAAGAATATAACGCCTGCACCGTACACGCGCGTGCTGAACTCATCGGTCCATTGCGTGTGCCAGGCGGCATACAGCTGCTCAACCTGCCTCGGCGTAATCTCATATGAGCCAGCATACACCCATACATTATCGCGTTTGTGGAACATCTCAACAGTCAGTGTCCTGTGCTCAAACTCCTTCTTCAGCTTTCCGTTTTCGTCAAACATGTCCCTGGCGAGCATGCGCTGGTCAAACACCATTGCGCTTAAGGCACCGCCGGGCGATACATTCTCAAACGAAAGCGCCACCACATCCTCAACCCTGCCTGGGATTTTCTGCTTGTCAGAAGTCTGGTTGCCGGCAGCATCGGTTTCCACGGTCTTTTCCTTTCCCGAAGTGCCACTGTACTTTATGTAAACATCGCCTTCCTTGACAAACCCGAGTGCGCCCATATCAATGCTTCTTTGATGGCTCGTAACCTCAACAAGATTGCTCGTCTCGCTCCTGCTGTACGAGCGGCTTCCACCGCCGGCATTTTCGGTGCGCTGTGCCGCCCCGCCCCACGTGCCAGACCACTGCACATGGTTCTCGGATGATACGCCTGCGCCTGTGACACCGCCTTCCACCGACAGTGCGCCCTGGCCGGCCGACGAGCTTGTGCGGCCACTGTTGCTGCTCGTGTAATATGAGTATGAATTGCCGGACGCCTCGCCGCCAAGGTAGTATGCGTATATGTCGCCAACCCTGGGCGGCACGCGCGGTGCAAGCCTGTAAATGTCAAGGTCAAAGTTAATCGCCTGCACGGTGGGGGCCGGCTCGTCAATGTGCATTGCAGTTATCGGGCCCATGTTGCGCGCAAACGATTCCTGCAGGCTCATTGACATGCTCACCGGCCCGTGTGTAAGGTCAAAATACCTCTGCAGGTCAATCACCGCATTCTGCTGCAGCATTACATCCTGCATCTCAGTGTTAACATCGGTAAGATACCTGCGGAAGCTTATGCGTGCAGCCGGCTTGTAAATATAGTCATATTCCTTGCTGTCCACAGGCCCGATCTTGCCGGTCTTCGGCGCCTCCATGCTGCGCTCCATAACCTTGTGTATGTTCCACCGGTTTGCGACCTCGCTTATCTTGGTTTTGATGTCGCGCACGTATGCGTTCAGCCCGTCAATATCACGCGCATTGTCAAACGATCTCATCCAGCCGCTGATATATGTAAGCACGCGCACAACATCCGCGGGCTCAAACGCCGTCAGTACTGCCCCGCCGTTTTCCTTAACGAGCAGCGGTGCATAATTGTGCGGTGCATCGCGCAGCCCGTATATGAGCGCTGCCAGCGCATCGTTGCCGAATGCACTGTTTGCTGCAAGCGCAACAATCTCCTTCTGCGTGCGCAGGTCAAGCGAGTTGAACAATGAATACACTTTGGCGCCGTCCAGCTCCCTGTAATTCCGTTTCAGGCCGTCATCCATCGGCAGCCAGTGCCTCATCCGCTCAAGCAGCATGCTTTTGCCGCGCAGGAATCCATTATCCTGTGCAGTGCGCTCAAGCACTGTAACGTAATGCTCTCCAGCAGTACATTCGCCTTCATAAACAAGCCCTTCCATAACACGGCGTGCCACACCTGAGTTGCGCCTGGCAAGCGCCGCATACCTCTCATCAGCACGCGCCTTGAGGCGCCCGGCGGCATCAGTATACCCCGTGATTTCAATAGTGCCCTTAACCGCCTCAGAATACGACTTTAGTGATGCGAGCAGTGCGCGCACGTCGTTGTTAAGCCCGTCCAAATATCCTATAACTGCATCAAACTGGGAGATGCTGTCCCAGGAACCTGTGTTGGTATCCGTTTGCACATTCCTGAGAAATGAGGATAGATATGCCGAAAGCTCATCGCCCGACAGCTCACTCCTGTGCTTTTTGACCGACGAAATAAGGATGTCCATCTCGGAGACCCACGCATCACCGATAAAGTACTTGTGCGGTGTGCCCCTCTCGGCGTGAACCATCAGGTTAACCTTAATTGCATCATACTCGCCCTGCAGCCCCGCACGCGCAACCGCCCTCTCCTTATCCTCTGCAAACTGGCTGGTGTCCGGGCCCGAAATTGTCTTTGGGTAAACGTAGGCGGGCGGCTCGGTTAAAGGCGGGCGCGGTGCATCGGTGCCCCTGCTGGTTGCAGGAGCCTCCTCACGTTTCCCGGCCGGCTCTTCCACAATGGCAGGGGCGCTCTCGTGCGTGCCGGCCGCAGCCTCCCCCCGCTCGGGCTGTGCGAGGCCGCCATTCTGGTTCTCAGTTTTCGCCCGCGCATATTTCCCCTCATACTTTAAGAGCCGCGACTCCAGCGTGTCAAGTATCGCTGCGCTGCCTGCAAGCTCGCGGCTGCCCTTTACACTTTCAATGGCCTTTACAAGCTTTTCAAGGCCCTCCTTATCTTCACCGCCTGCTTTGGACAGGAGCTCCTTTGTGCGCTTCTCAATATCCAGAAGCCGTGCCGCACCCGTAAGTATGGTCTCGCTTGGGACGCGCGACTTGGCGCTGCGCATTTCGCCTGCGGCATCATGTGTGCCCTCAACCTGCTGCGAGTAGGCGGGCACTGCTGTGAACAGATGGCCCGCAATAAGGGCGGTGCATACCGCCTTTTTAAATGTGTAGGTCCTCATAGGTCCTTTTTATGGGCGATTGCCGTTAAAAAGTTTGCTGTTTTGGGTTGCTAATAACTAAAATTCCTCCTCCAGCGATTTCCTAGCTTTTTCCTTCCGAAGCCTTTCGTTTTCCTTCTCAAGGTATTCTTCAATTATCTTTCCAATGTTCTCACTGAGCTTTACTTCCGGCGGGTGCACAGGACCTTCTTCTATGGATTTTCTGAACAACTCGTTTGCAAGCGTCACATTCTGCTCCAGCGCATACATCTGCGCCATATTCCTCTGCAAAGACTGTGCTTTGGTGGAGATGTCTGTAAGGTCCTTTCCTATCTTGCGCCTCACCGTTGACTTGAGTTCATCAATGACATCCTCCACTTCCTTGCGCTCGGCTTCCGGCAGTGCCTCAAGCTGGGAAATGTGTGTTTGAAGCCGTTCATAGAGCCAATACGTAGAATTGATGATTGATCCGGCAGCTTCCATCCGGTCCTTCTTGTAGAGTGCCGTTAACACTTCCTCAGAATAGGACTCAATGTCCCGCACGGCTGCATAAACCATACTCTTTGCAAGCGGCGATTTCACGCTTTTCAGCAGTTTATCGGTGTCCGGCACATACAGCCTCTCAGCATAGTCAATGATGTCGTCGCGCAGCGATTCAACTTCTTTTCGCTGCCTTTCCAAAAGCTCGCTGAGGATTTCAATCTCGCGCGGGAGCGAGAACATAAGTGTCTTGTCGCCAACCTCGCGCCCTCCGGCGCCCCTTCTCAGGCCGGCGGTGCTCCATACAATATAGTTTTTCTGCATCCACTCAATCGCCATTTTCTCGTAGTATTGGTAATCCTCTTCTGAGACCCTTCCCCTGAGCGCATTAAGCGCGCTTGCCATCATATACACCTGGCTGTTTTCCGCCATGTTTGCAAGTGCACTCACATCCATAAACATGGCGAAGAACTTGTTGAGAGTGCGCGAGGTTGCTTGCAGGCCTTTTTGTGATGCAAAGCATTCCATCACCTCACCGGCCAACATCACCTGCAGGTCATATTCCGGATCACTGAACAGGGCATTTAGCCTGCCGCAGGCGGCCTCCGCCAGCCCCTGCAGGTAATTAAGCTTTTGCGGGTGTGATGCAATTTTGCCGGTTTCCTGCTCAAGCTTTTCGTATGCCATTGCAATCTTTGCGTAGGGATTTGCGGTCGCGCCACGCGCAAAAAACAGCGCCGCCTGCAGCTCCTTGTCAGACCTGTTTTCCTTTATGGTCTTGACAGAATAGTCAACCACGAGCTCGGTGGCCGAGGCCATAAGCTCAAAGTATGCAAAAAGCATCTTCTCGTCCCTGAAGTATAGCGGGAACACCTGCTTGTCCCCGGTC
>JAVYLZ010000035.1:0-7082 GCA_038740245.1 Candidatus Micrarchaeia archaeon | reverse complement strand
GATAGCTTGTCAAAATGCTCGTGCAACACCTCAATCACGTAAAATGCGTCAATGTCAAGGGCGGTCTTCCACACCTGCGGCATGCTCCATATGCGCGCGTAGGCGCGTGCCTGCGCGCCGTACGAGCGCACGCACAGCACCCTGAACTGGTTGATGTGCGCCAGCTTGTCTGCGAAGCGTGCCATAACTGCCTGCACGATAAGGTCAACGTCAGGGGCTTTCTCATACCGCACCTTAGCCATATATTGGTTTTGTGCGGAATTATCTTATATGATTACGGTGCTTAGGCTCGGCCACCGCATAGTGCGCGACCAAAGGATAACAACGCACGTGGCGCTTACTGCACGCGCGTTCGGTGCAGATTCAGTCATAATAAGCGGCGAGAAGGATGACAGCGTAATTGAAGGTGTGCGGAAGGTATGTGAAGAGTTCGGGGGGCATATGGACATACAATACGTGAAGAACTGGAAAAAAGTGATAGGCGGGTTTAAGGGGGCCAAAGTGCATTTGACGATGTACGGCGTTGACATAGATGATATTGCAGGGGAGCTGCAGGCACGCGCCGCAAAGGAGGATATGCTCATAATAGTTGGTGGGCCTAAGGTGCCGTTTGAGGTGTATGAGTGTGCGGACTATAATGTTGCGGTGGGCAACCAGCCGCATTCAGAGGTTGCCGCACTTGCAATCGCTCTGGACAGGGTTGTAGGGCCGCAAGGCAGAAAGCGTGAATTTAGCGGCGGGCTTAAGCGCATCCTGCCCAATCAACGCGGTAAAACTGTTATTGAAAGCCCCTAAGCATTTGGGTGAATGTAAATTAACGCGCCAAACGGTGCATTAGTGCTTTCCCCCAACCCGCAAAATCCCTATTTAAATTATTTGTTGTGTAAATCTACATGGCAGGTGTTGGCAAGAGGGAGATACTTGAAGCACTCCGCTCTGTCAAGGATCCTGAGCTCTCAATAAACGTGGTTGACCTCGGCCTTATATACGGGGTTGAGGTCAAGGGAGGCAAAGTAAAGGTGGTTATGACGCTCACCACACCCATGTGCCCGCTCGGCCCAATGATAATAGAGGATGTGCGAAGGGCCGTTGAAGGCGTGCGCGGTGTTACGGAAGTAGACATCCAGGTGGTGTTTGACCCGCCCTGGACGCCTGAAAGGATGAGCCCGGAATACAGGGAGAAACTTGGGCTCGGCTTGTGAATGCTCGGCAAGGTGTTTGTATGGTGTTTGAAAACGCAGTATCCACATACGTGAAAAACATCGGCATACTGCTGGTGTTCTCTGTTTCGTTTCTGCTTGCGCTGCTTATGCCGCTGTTTGCGTCAACACCCACGTATAATGCGGTGGGCGCAACCTTCCTGAGGTTTCTCAGCATACCAGAAATGAGCCTCATGGACATTGGTGTGATTGTATTTGCGTTCCTGCTCTCAAACTACTTCGTTGCATTCGGCGTGGTTGCGGTGAACCTCATTGTAAAGAAGGAGCGTGTCCAAGTCAATTTAACGCAGGAGATTTTGGAGAGCATACCGCGCAGCACGCTCGTGCTGTTCCTGATATTCGTGTTCCTATTCCTGGTCAACTTTGTAGTGCAATTCGTGCTTGCAGAGCTGCAGGCGCCATACTGGCTTGCGGGCCTTGTGTTCCTGCTCATATACCTCCCAACGTTTTACGTTGGGCCGGCGATAGTGATTGACCAGATGAAGCCGGTGCACGCGGTTTATGCGAGCGTCCAGCACATAAGGAATTACCCGTACAGGGTGGTTAAATGGGTGGCTGCGGGCATAGTGATGCTGCTTGTTGCAACGGTGGGCGCTTATCTCATACTGCCTGCATACTTCCAGTGGGCAACGCTTATCATAAACTCATTTGTCATAATCCCGTTCCTGATTGTGTACCAGGCACACAACTACATTGAGAAATACACAATACTCAAGAAGCCCTCGCGGGGCAGGAAAAGGTGAGCACTATGTTTAAGATAGAGATGGATAAGCCGGACGAGTTCAAGAGCGCGATTGACGCGCTTGGCAACCTCATTGATGAGGGCACGTTCTCCATTAAGAAGGAAGGGCTTGGGCTGCACGCGCTTGACCCTTCGCAAATCGCAATGGTCATCTTCTCAATGCCGAGCGGTGCGTTCTCAGCGTTTGAGGTGGACGGCCCGCAGAGTGTCGGCCTTAACCTTGACAACCTGGGCAAGATACTCTCACGCGGCAAAGGCGGCAAGCTCAGCCTGTTTGATGATGAGAACCGCGTGGTTGTGCAGTTTGAGAGTGGGAAATCAAAAAAGAGCTTCAAGGTCCCGATAATTGAGCTGGCTGCGGGTGTTGAGCGCGAGCCCAAGGTTGAGCACGATGCGCACATCATCATGAACGCAGCTGCACTCAAGGATGCTGTGAGGGACATTGCGCTTGTGAGCTCGCACATTACGTTTGAGGCCAAGGGCAAAAAGCTGAGGATGCTTGCAACGGGCGACAATGCAGATGCCGAGATTGAGTATGAGCACGGTGATGATGGCTGCATAAAAAGCATGGAGGTAAAGGGGCCGGTTAAGGCAACGTTCCCGGTGCAGTATCTTGAGGATATGGTAAAAGGGGCGGCGGACACTTCTGATATTGAATTAAGCCTAAGGACCAATGCACCCATAAAGCTCAAGTACGATGTGGGCAACGCGCGCTTCGTATACTATCTTGCGCCGAGGATTGACCTTGAATAATTCTTCAACTATTTTTTTCTCTGCATATTAAAAGAAAAATTGGATTTAGAACTCGACCGTCAGGCCGATATAGGGAGAAAACTCCTTTGGGACTTGCAGATGGCCTTCGGTAGCATACGGATTTGAGAGGGTTGTTATCCCTGCCTGGAGCACCATCTTTACATGTGCTGAATCATATAAATCAGCCGCAATGAACGCCCCAAAATCAACTATGGAGCCGTTTCTCGTGTATGGCCCCCCTGCTGAATGCGCAGATGAAGGGCATACCCCTTCCTCATAAAACGGTGAGATAATCACAACTGAGCCTATTGTAACCGGCTCAATATTCAGAGCCAGCCCCACCCCAAACTCCATAAGTATGCTGTACGAAGGGTAGAACACTGAATGCATATTCTCCTGAAGGAGTGACATGTGCGGTATGATTGCAAGGCCGTACCTGCTTTGTGACAGCGTGCCGTAATCCCACCTGCTTGGATATGTTGAGTAGCCAACCAGGCGGGTCTCATTTAGCAGCTGCAATGCCTGCCGGGTTCTTGCGGAGAATGCGCTTTCCTCCTGTGCGTCTAGGTGTTTTGGTGCGGCCGCTGCAATTAAGGCCACTGCGGCAATAGCAGCCGCTGCAGATTTCGCTTTATTGAGCGCACGCCTCCACAGGCTCGGCCTCACTTGCTCGTGCATCGGCTCGGCCTTCTGGAAGGCCTTGGCATCCCTTACGGGCATCTGTGCGGTCCTTGATGCGTGCGCCATAACAATCACTCGCACATAATACCCAGCGAAATCATATATAAAGGGGATTTCTCAGAATTAAATATGCCTTTCGCACGAACGCGCGCAAAACCACGGCAACATATAAAAGCCTAAAGCAGGATTGCTTGAAACCTTAAAAAGGAATTGCTAAAATTGGTATTTCATCGCCGCAGTTAGCCTTATAATGCTTGCACGGTAGGCCGCCTCACGGTAGGTTATTTCCGGATCTTTTTTGCGCTGCTCAAGCACCAGCGAAAATGCTCTGGACATCACCTGCTCAAGCTCCTTAACAACCTGCTCATACGTGTATATCCTGCCCTCACGGTTCTGCACCCACTCAATATAGCTTGCTGAGACACCGCCGCAATTCACCAGTATGTCCGGGAATACGAGCACGCCGCGCCTTGCAAGAATTTCATCCGCTTCATCGGTTGTTGGGTTGTTGGCCGCCTCAAAAACATATTTCGCCTTAACTTTTTCTGCATTGCCCTTATGTATCTGGTTGTCAAGAGCCGCCGGCACCAGCACATCGCATTCGCATTCTATGAGCTGCTCATTTGTTATCTTAGCGAGGCCTGCACATGAGTAGTCCTGCACACTCTTACCCTCATTCTTAACCTTCATAACCTCATTAATGTTCAGGCCGCCCTTGCAGTAGATCCCGCCCTTTGAATCGCTTACGGCAACAACCCTGTAACCGTTTTCGTGAAGTATGCGCGCAATGTTCATCCCAACATTGCCGAACCCCTGCACAGCGATTGCAGCGCTCTTTGGCACATTGTGCTCCTTGAACGCCCTCTCAATTATAAAGTATGCCCCACGCCCTGTCGCTTCATCCCTACCGCGCAGGCCGTTAAAATCAACCGGCTTGCCCGTAAATGTTGCGTATGAAAATGTACCAGCAAGCTTGTTATACTCATCAACCATCCAGGCCATCATTTCGGCGTTTGTATTTACATCAGGGGCGGGGATATCCCTGTCAGGACCGATGTCCCTGAATATGCCACGCACGTATGCCCTGCACACGCGCTCAAGTTCCGCCTTGCTGTATCCCTTGGGGTTGAAGCGCACGCCACCCTTGCCGCCGCCGTACGGGATGCCTGCAAGCGAGTTCTTGAATGTCATAAGCTTTGAGAGCAGAACTACCTCATCACGCGTCACGCCCGGGTGGAAGCGTATGCCACCCTTGTACGGGCCAAGCGCCGAATTGTATTGCGAGCGGTACGCCGTCAAAAACTCAACCGTGCCGTTATCACGCTGTAAAGGTATTGTGAACTCAATTACACGCTCAGGCACTTCAAGTGCGCGGGCATACTTCCCATCAAGCCCCAAATCCTTAACTGCTTTTGATATCCAGTCCATATACGCTCACCTACTATTGCTATTAAGAACCAAGCATACTTACACGCGCTTGTATATGCGGACAGGCAATATGCCAATCCCTTTCGTATCCGGATAAACCTGCTCAAACCCGTCAAGCTTCCCGAGGAAGAACGCCTTGTAGAAGTTTGACTTATAGCCGCGGCCAGGTGCACTGTCAAGCGCATCCTCGGCGTATACCATCAGGTATTCGTCATAAACCCGGCCGTCCTGTGCGCGGTATGAGCCCATCCCCACCGGCAGTGCATTTATCTGCTTGCCAGTTGACGGGTCAAACACCAGCCCCATGCCGCCAGCATTGACAAGGCAGTACTGCCTCCTGAATGATGATACTGCAACCGCACCGTACATGTCCCCAACTTCGCACATCTGGCTTATGGTGGGATTGCGCGGGGAGTATACACGCTCAAACTGGTATGACGCACTACACTGTGATTCTGCCGGCAGTTCTGATGCCTTTGTCTCGTTGTTGTAAACGCATGAGAGGTATGTCAATGCACCCCATTTTCCGATGAGGTCAATATCAAACAGGGCATATGTGGAGTTGCGCGATTGCATATATGTGTAAAGGTCCTTTTCATCGCCCGCTACAAACTTGTCTGCAACCTCAAGGTCAAGCGCAACAAATGGGTGGTCGTTGCGCGTAACAGTCCTCTGCCTGCCGAAATAGTTTGTCCAGTGGCCGTAGTCCCACCACGAGATTACATATGAGTTGTCTTTAATATTCTCTTTCATCCACAGCATTGGTTCGTACCAGTAAGCCGGTATAACGTTGCAGTATAGTGCTGCTGCGTACTGCGAGTTGGCACGTCCCTCACTGCAAAAGCCTATCACTACAGTATGGTTTGTGAGGTCAAGAGTGGCGTGCTTTACTGCAAACGGCACCACTTCCAGGTTGTTCATTGCATAGGGTAGCACAAGCGCGATAAGCATCATTGATAACGTGCGGTCCCACTGGTTCGCACGCCAGCCACTGTATGCCTCATACACAAGCGCGCACAGCACAACCATAAGTGCCCCAACGTAAACGCCTGAAAGCGCAAACTGCGGCACTGCCGTGCCGCCTACAAAGTGCATTATGCCGCCGTAGAGGTATGACAGGACTGCATATGCCCAAATGATGACGAGCAGCAGCCCGCCGCCATAAAAACCAACATATTCGCCCCACCCCTTGTCCTCCTTTGCCTTGTATGCCTCGGCGGCCACCACTGCAAATGATAGCGCCAGCACAAGGCCGAGGTGCGGCGTATACTTTACTTTCTGGAGGCCGATGAACGAGATTGAGAACGTAAACAGGAGGAGAAGCAATGCCAGTGAGTTATTCCTGTATATAAGTGCGTATACTGCGGAAAGCACAAGCGCAATGTATATGAGGGGCAGTGCATTGAGTGAACCATACTTTGTTATGAAACGTGATGTAACTTTGCTGACATCAAGCGAAAAGCCCATAAATCCAAAGCGCCCCTGCAAGTCATCGCCGTGCAATGACTCTTCGGCAACCGTTTTAACCAGTGCACTGCTTGCACTTTCTTCACCAGAGAGCATGCCGACTCCCGCAAGCCCCATCCCGTAATTAAGTATGGGCTGGCCCAGCGGGGTTACCAGGAATATTGTGCTAAGCAGGCCAAGGGCGAGCAATGCATAAATGCGCTCCTTTTGCGAATGCGCCAGCGATGCCCGAAAGTCAGGGAGCTTGCTGACAAGGAAAACAAATGCAGCCGCAAACAGCAGGATTATTGCCTCTGTTGGTGGGAGCATATTCAGCACGCCGGGGAAGTACATGGAGTGAACGGCAGAAAACAGCCAAACGGAGATGGCGAGCGCCAGGACGAGGGGCACCTGCCGGGCGTTCGGTGTGCCTTTGATAAATTCCCAAACTGCAATGGCACACACATATGCGGCGCCGATAACTATCGGTATCATGCCTGCCTTTGAGCCAAGGAATGCACCGAGCACTGCGATTATTGCGGGGATGTAAAGCATCCTGTTTTCCGGCTCGCGCAATGCGAAGTATATGAACACTACGCCTGCAAGAGCGGCGTATATACCCCACGGCAGCTGCTCGGCAACACCTGCAAGGAACTTTGTGAACAGTATCGGCATAAACGCGACCATGAACGCCGCGGCTACCGCAATCCAATTTGAGTATTCACGCTTGAACAGCAGATAGGCAAGAAATGCCAGCAGTGCACCTGCCAGAGGGGGGTAAATGTTCATCACGACCGCATTCTTAAGATAAT
>JAVYLZ010000034.1:0-7116 GCA_038740245.1 Candidatus Micrarchaeia archaeon | reverse complement strand
ATTTTTTCCATTTCATTCTCATCATAAATCGGGATCCCTTCTGGGTATAGCTTGCCTGCCAGCCCCGCCGGGTAGATGCCCGCCTCAGTAGGCAGCTGTGCATGCGTGAACCCCACAACGTTATACTCAGGGTTGTCCCTGAACACCATATTGAAATTGTGGTAATCCCTGCCCGCAGCGCCAAGTATCAGCACATTAGCCCTTTTTGTCATGTTTTTAAGTTTCAGCCTAAAACTTATATTATGCTTGACCTTTCGCGCAGCCATATTGGCAGCTTTTATATGTCAGATGGAATTTCACGGTACGCACCTCTTAGCGCGTATCACGTGCCTCCGCTCTCATCATCTCTTCACTATTCAAATGCGCTTTTTGAGGGGATGAGCATAGTGGCCACACGGCATGGCAGCTCGCTCCGGCTTGGCCTGTTCCACCCAACGCTTAACTTTGAGAGGATGCGTTACGGGATATCGCAGCTCGCACTCAACTGGGAACTGTATAGCGATGAGCAGATAATTGAGAGCATATTTACAGCGTGCGCGCTCAACGGCTGGAACCGCTCAATTGAGCTTGAGGGCGTGAACACCACGATACGCAGCCCGCTCGGCGATTACCAGAGGATTTATGTGCGCCCGCTTGTTTATTGCAGGAACAACGCCATCGGTCTTGCGGCAGAAAAAAAGCATGAACTGATGTTGTGCATGGAGCCGATGGGCGAGTATCTGGAGCAGGCGGATGAGGGAATTAATGTGATGCTGTTCCCGCACCCGCGGTCCCTTGCATTCCCCACAATTAAGGCCGCCAGCAATTATCAGCTCTCAACCCACGGCCTGGCACGGCTCGCGCAGTACAACCGCACAAATGATATACAGTGCGGCGAAACCATATACACGAATTCGGCAGGCAACCTGACGGAGGGCAGCGGCGAGAACATAGTAATGATTAAGGACAATGAGCTCATCACGCCGCATCCGCGCGAGGGCGCGCTGCCGGGCATCACCTACCGCATAGCGTTCATGATTGCCGAGGAGATGGGCATCAAAACCAGGTTTGGCACGTTCAAGTACAGCGATGTTGAGAGTGCGGACGCGCTGTTCTTCACGGGCAATGCGGCCGGCCTTGTCCCCATATCAAAAGTAGTTAAGGCTGATGAGAATTTTATGGCGCAGGATTATATGCAGACCAAGGAGGGCGGCAAAAGCCAGCTGTTCAGGAAGCTTAAGGAGGAGTATACGCGCGTAAGCCTCGGTGATACGGCATACGGCAACTTCTTCACGTATATGGAGGACTGGATAGATGAGACGCGCATAAGCGAGCTCAACAACCTTGGTGCAGATTTTAAGCGGTTGCTAACTGATGAAAATGCGCGGTTTGCGGGCACCAATACCACGGTGAGCTCGTACCTTGAAATAACACCGAAGATAAGCGTGGCACGCAGCTATTTTGACGATAAGAAATGGATAGTTGAGCGCCTCGGAATACGGCATTACCTTTAGCTATCGTTTTTTTTGGGGGCGGTTGCGAGAATCTGCCTGCGCTTGTCAAGCTTCTGGGCGAAATATTCTGTGGGTATTGATAATATCGCACTGAAGTAGGTTTTGTTCTTTATTATGTAATCCGCAGCCGGCTCGGTAAGTATAGAACCTCCGTAGATATGGGCCTGGCTTATCATATGCTGGCCGTGCTCATCTTTTCCACTATAGATGGCAACGTGCTCAGGGGCATACCATTTTCCGTTGAATTTGGTAAGCTTTACCGATTTTTTCATTACTTCAGCATCTTCCTTTGGCACTTCTTTAAGAAATACCACTATATGGCCAGGGGTGAGGCCATCAAAATAATCAGAAATTTTGCTCGTACTGCCTTTTACAGCGAGCTCAGCTATCCGTGAGAAATTTAGTGTATGCCCCTTTGAAGCTTCAATAATATCCTTTCCGGGCTGCGAATCAACCCCAGCCAATGTTGCCTCGCCAAGTGCCCTATTGACGTATGTTTGGCAATCGTAAACCTCATTAGCCACAATAAGCTTATCCATAGCGAATTCCTTAGTATCAAGAATCGACTTTAATCGCGGATCTGAAAGCGCCTTTTTGAGCGCATTCTTTTCGTCTCTCCTAAACGAACAGACTGCAAAGTTGTATTTCTTTCCGTTTTTGTCTGTTACGCATGCTACAAGGAAGTGGTGTGTCCCCTTTGTAACATTATTTAATTCCTGAGAAGTAAGGTTCCAAACATTTGCACCCGCGGTATCGCGGCATTCCACTTGGTAGGATTTTCCCTCAAGCTTCACATAGAACCGGCCATCTATAAGAGCACTCCTGCGTGCAATCTCCTTTGCGGTATCGACTACAGCAGTACCAAGGGTGTGTGAGTGAGTAGGCGATTGGAGTGTTGCTTCGCTTGACATTCATTCACCGCCATATGTAACCGCGATTATACCGCTAATATTATTGCGTTTGTAAAACTCGTAAAGATCCTCTTTGAGTACGGTGTAGTTCTCATCGTAGGACGATGCGTGGATTATCTTGCCTTCACCAGCATAGATTGCAACGTGCCATACCCAGAGGTCAAGCTTTTTCTTTTGGCCCCGTTCATCCTTATACTCAAGTTTTCTTACTGGCTCATCCCTGTTTTCGTAAGGGCTGAGGAAAAACAGAATGTCCCCCCTTTTGAAGTTTAAGCTGATGCTTTCTCTCGTTACTTCATCCTCAAGTAATGTTCTATCAGAGCCCCGTCCCAGCTGCCTGATTAGTTTGGAGGGCATTACGCTCCACTGCGACCAATCCTTCCCGTAAGTGTCTTGTATGGACTTGAATACTAGACCGAGGCAGTCTAAACCTGGATTTTGTTTTGAATCCCTGCCGCCAAAATAGTAAGGGATGCCCAAATATTTTTCTGCATTATCAGCAATGGCAGCAGTTGTCTTAGTCTGTGCAATTTCCACCATATTTTTTGATTGGGATGGGTGCATGCGCTTGAACTCGTTCTCGCCTGCGGTTATAACTCCGCTTGCGAGCGCAGATGCAAGTGCAATGCTCATGATGAGAGGTGCCTTTTTTGGCTTGTGCATGGCCTATTTATCGAAGTTGCTGTTTATATTTGTTTCCAATTGGTAAAAAATGCGGCTGCCGGGATTTTCACATGGCAGCCCAAGGGGAGGTCCCCTTAGTCCGCCACCGCCCAAACCCCCACGTGTGTGAGGTATTTTTTTGGCAGCCCAAGGGGGCTCCGCCCCCACTTGCGTGGTTGCAAGGGGTGCGGGGCCGTGCAAACAGAATGTTTGCAGGCCACATGCGCAAAGCGCATTCTGGCCCGCTGGGGCCCTGCTTTGAACCCGGATCATAAGCTTTCCTTTTTCTTCTTGGCGAGCTTTCTTAGGCATCCCAAAGAAAACTCTTGGAAGGCTCATGTCCTAACCAGGTTAGACTACAGCCGCCTATCTGCCTATACTGAAAATAAGTGAAAAATATTAATAAACGGAATTACTCTTCCTTGGCCTTTCCGCCTTTCTTGAGCGTTACCCCCAGCCCCTTGATTGCCTCAAGCACTTCAATGGGCAGGAGGACAACCACCGTATTGCTCTGGTCTGCAGACACATCTGCCACGGTTTGCAGTGTCCTGAGGTGGAGTGCCCCGGGACCGGACAGGTTTTCGGCAGCTTTCTTGAGGTTCAGCGATGCCTGCAATTCACCTTCGGCCATAATTATGGTTGCACGTTTCTCACGCTCGGCCTCGGCCTGCCTTGCCATCGCCCTCTTCATGTCCGCCGGCAGTTCAATATCCTGTATTTTTATTGAGGTTATGTCTATACCCCATTCGCTGGTCTCCTGGTCAACAAGCTTCTTGATTTCAGTGGCAATCTCGTCACGCTCGGTAAGCACAAAGTCAAGCTCCTTGTTGCCGATAACATCACGCAATGCCGTCTGGCCGTATTGCGACACTGCATACATGTAATTCTCAATCTTGAGCACTGCATCCTCGGGCTTCTCAACCTTGAAATACACAACTGCGTTTACGCTTACAGGCACATTGTCCTTTGTCATTACCTCTTGCTTGGGTATGTCCACGGTCTTTATCCTCAGGTCAACCGTGCGCACGGAATCAATGACTGGGATTACGATGTGGAGGCCCGGCTTAAGTGTCCTGTGGTACTTTCCAAGTTGGAACACCACTGCACGCTCATATTCATAAATCACCCTGAAGGTGGCAAGCAGTATAATAAGCAGAGCAAAGCCAATGAGTGGCAGGCATGATGCACTCGCAAGCAATGCATCCAACAAAGCCATATTATCCCATGGGGCTGCCCAGAGCGGGGATGCTCGCGCTAACGCGCTGCGCCCCCGCACCCCAATAAATTGCCAATAGTAGTAGGAAAATGGGGCTGCCCAGATTTGAACTGGGGTCTCCAGCTTTTACTACTGCCGAGCCGTTCTCCCACGAGGGGGAGAAGCAGACCACACGAAGAGGGGGATACCTCCCCCTCTGCAGTGCCACCGGCTTTTACTGCAGCTTCTCTCCACGAGGGGGAGAAGCAGACCACACGAAGAGGGGGATACCTCCCCCTCTGCAGTGCCCGAAGCTGGAAGCATACCAGGCTAGCCCACAGCCCCATAGGGGGTTTGCCACCCACACTTTCGCATTCGCGAAAGGTGCCCGCATTTGCTTTGCAAATGCTTGGCCCTATAACCCCCGGTATTTTCGCTTACGCGAAAGTGGGTTTTGGGCGCATCCGCCATTATTTGTATGCGGCCACCAGTGCGCTGGCGTCCACATCTTTCTTTGAAAGAGCACTCTTTAAATAGCTTGACCTACGTGCAATCTCGCGCTCAACCTGCTCGGCCGTAATCCCAGAAGCAAATGCAATTTCTTCAAGCACGTGCGAACGCGCCTGTGTTCGCACAACCTTGCCTGTTTTTGGGTCAAGCCGGAACAGCTGGCGTATTGCGATTGAGCCCGCGCTTTCCGCAAGCTCGCACACCTCAACAACTTTGCGCGCCTCAACCACCTTCTGGCCCGGGGCCACATTTAGCATCCTGCGCTGCACTATTATAAGGTCTATTGAACTCATATCTGTTGCTAGCACTTCGTTTTGCCTCAGGCGTGAGACAAGCTCGCGTGCGCTGTTTGCATGCATCGTTGCATAGCACCCGCGTGCCTGGCCCGCGCTCATGCTCTCTATCATCGCGTGTATCTCCTCACGAGAGCGCACCTCGCCAATTATCACGCGGTCAGGCCGCATCCTAAGGCTGTCCTCTATAAGGTCTTTCATGCCAATCCCTTGCTCGCGTGATGTCTTCATCTTAAGCTGGTGGGTATGCGGTATGGATATCTCAGGGGTCTCTTCAAGCATGATAACGCGCTCCTGCAACGGCACAAACGAGAACAACGCATTCAGCGTGCTCGTCTTGCCAGCCGCAGTGTTGCCGCATACAATTACGTTGCGGTCGCTTTCAAACACCATCCACAAGAATGCCAGCAATTCATGGGAATAGCCTGCATTGAGAAGGTCGTGAAGTGATACCGGCGATTTCCTGAATTTGCGTATGGTGACCTCAAGCTCCGAGATTGGCTCAATTGTTGCGTGAAGGCGTGAGCCGTCCGGCAGCAGTGCGTTCAGGCGCGGGTTCTGTGTCGTTACGCGCCGGCCTATTGAGCGTGCCATCTTGTTTATGGTGTCAATAAGCCACTGCTTATCGGTAAACGCAAAGTTGGTTTGCACCCAGCCGCCTTGCCTGCGAAACACGTACACCGGCGTACCTATCCCTATCACTGCAATTTCCTCAAGCGAGTCATCCTCAAGCAGGTATGTGAGCGGGCCGTAGCCGTAGGTGGCAACGAATGCGGTCTCTGCAAGGTAATTGAGCTGGTCCTCCTCAACGGTGATGCGGTGCTTTGCAAGGTGCTCCTCAAGTATCCTCCGTATGTGCCTGCGTGCGGCATCCCCGTTGCTTATTTCCTCATCCTTTGCGGTGTCGCTGAATTCTGTGCACACCGCATCTATAACGGCAATTTCATCATCACTCAGCTTTGGGAGTGGTATTTTGTATTCACCCGTATCAAGCATAGACCAGCCAACCCAGCCCATCTCAATCACTCGCTTACCTGCCGAACCGGCGCTCCCTCCGTGAATATTCATTAAGCACTTCAACAAAATCCTCCTTTGAGAAGTCCGGCCAGTATTTTTTCACGAAAAACAGCTCGCTGTACCCGCTTTGCACGGGCATAACCCCTGAAAGCCGGTACTCGCCGGAGGTCCTTATTATCACATCGGGCGGCGGCAGCTCACCAGTCCATAACCTTCGTTTTATTTCATCATAAGTTATCTCGTGGATGATGCCCTTTTTATAGTCCTCAGCAATTGAACGGATGCATTCAGCGAGCTCTTCTGCCCCGCCGTAATTCAGCAAAAAGCTGACGAAATACTCATTATTATTTCTGGTCCTCTCCTCAAGCTGGCGTATGTACTGCTGTATCTTAAAGGGCATCCCTGCAATATTCCCGTAAAATTTAATGCGCACTTTCGGGTATTCACCTTCCTTGCCCTTTTCCTTTTCGGCGCGGTCAAGTATCTCAAAAAGCTTGCTCTCAAACAGCTGCATAAGCCCCCGCACTTCCTCCTCAGACCTGCTGCGGTTTTCCGATGAGAAGCCCCACAACGTTACATATTTAATTTCAAATTCCTTGCACCATTTCAGCACTTCGCCTATGTTTTCAATGCCCTTCTCGTGGCCTTTGAGCACATCAAGCCCGCGCTCGCGCGCCCACCTGCGGTTCCCGTCCGGGATTATGAGTATGTGTGTGGGTGTGCGGGGGGGCGCGTTCGCCATCTTTTCACTTGAGGATTGAGCTTGCATAATCCATATCACCTTTGCGTTCCAGGTAGCCGGGCAGCCCAAGCGCTTTACCCAGGCGCAGTGCAGCCTCAATTATTATGTCATTGGATATGTTATATAGCTTTCTGAGCCGCAGGTGCGTGTAAAGCTCGCGCTTGGCAGGGGCCTCCTCCATCTCCCTATCAAAATGTGCAATCCTCCCTGAAATTATGCATTTAGCGGCGATTTTTGCGGACAGTGTTGAGAAATATACGCCCCCACCGCTTGTGGCCTTGGTATAGCCGCC
>JAVYLZ010000033.1:0-7293 GCA_038740245.1 Candidatus Micrarchaeia archaeon | reverse complement strand
CGCGCCAAGCGAAATTACCATAAGGCCGAAATACTGCCACACGAACATTAGGAGCACTGCAATCATTGACACTGCCACAAGCGCGGCCGCAATGTTGCCTTTTGAGAGGTTCTCGGAGGTAAGTGCGCCGCCGGTGGCGAGCGCGAGGCCGCGGGTACAGAATACAATGACGCCAAGCACGAACGCGAGGTTCAGCACCAGCGACACAATATATGCCACAAACATAACGCCTTCAGTTGCCATCTAAAACACCAGCCATACCATAAGCGCACCTGCAAGCGAGCATATGAAGTTTGTAGTGAACTTGTTGCCTATGCCCTTTTCCTCAAGCACACCCACTATGCTGTCTATGAATCCGCCGAGGAAACCTATGAGCCCAAGGAAAAATGCAGTTGAGAGGGGTATGCCCAGCAGGTATGATGCGCTTATCGTTATCATAAATGAGCCGCTGAGCGATGTGAACGTGCCCAGCACTGATACTGCGCCCGACGTGCCCGGCTTGACCTTTTTCATCCCCCACAGGAAAAACGGCTTGTCAAACACACCGAGCTCAGACGCAAACTTATCCGCGGTTATGCTTGCAATGCTTGCTATGTACGCAAGCATAAACATCTGGTCGTGTGTCAGAAAAAAGCCTACCGCCATCATTGTCGGCACAAAGCCGTTTGAGACCACGTTTTTCCAGCCGCGCTCGCCCTCAAATATGTTGAGGCTCTTCTTTGCGTTTATGCCGTACTTGGTTGCAATGACGCTCACAAGCAGGAACAGGAACATTAAAACGAGCATCTGGAGGCCGTAAGGGTTGCCCATAATAAATATTGTAACCCCCATCAGCAATGCAATTATGAGGCCTGCCTGGTCCAACATAAATGTGCTTCCCATAGTTACACCTGTGCCTAAACCTCGCCGCAGATGACACGCGCGCCGCCCTTCTCAACCACAACCGTGCACTCGTGCTGCGACACCATCGCACCCGGCCGCTCACGCAGCGGAGGGTAGGACTCTATCAGGCCGAGGCGGTCAAGCTCTGCAAGTGCGGATTCAAGGATAAAGCTTGACGGCTCAATTTTCCTGAGCCAGCGCTTCGCAAACGGCAGTGTCCTTCTCTGCGTGTACATCTCATTGACTATCTTGCGGGCGGCTGGGCTGCGCGTGTTCCTCAGCGAGGTAATTGAGTATATGCCGGTTGGGCCGTGGTTGTGCACATAGCCGTCGCCTGTGGAGGCGAACGGCTCTATTGCAAGCACCATCCCCTCATCAACCTTTGCAGTGCTCGGGTTCTCATAGTTAAGTATGCTCAGGCCTGCGTGGACTGCATACCGGCTCATCAAATGCCCCGTCAAGTTGAACACGGGCGTTGCACCGGCTTCGCGGATCGGCGCGTGTATCGCCTTCCCAATCTCGCTTATAGTGGCGCCCGGCCTGATTGCCTGAATGCCTTCCTTGAGCGCCCTGCGCGACGCCCTCTCAAGGTAGGCGAGCGACTCATTAAAGTTTATGGTGGTTGCGCAGTCCGCAACGTATCCGTTTATGTGCACTCCGAGGTCAACCTTAACTATTGAGTTGGGCGGCACGGTTGCAGGGTCGTCAAACAAGGGTGAATAGTGCGCTGCATACTCATTCACTGCAATGCTGCACGGGAATGCTGGGCTGCCGCCAAGCGTCTCTATCTCCTGCTCGGCCCAGTCTGCAATGTCAACGAGCAGTGCGCCAGGCACAACCTTGGCGCGCACACGCCTGAGCACTTCGGTCGCAATCTCGCCCGCCTTGTCCTGCTCACGGCCACCGTAGTATTCCTTCACGGAGTTATTTGGACCGCAAACTTAAAAAAAGGCGGCTGGCCGAATACCACTCATGAGTACTGCTGTATCAAAAGCTGACGGCAAAAAATCACTGCTTGTATCCGCTTCAGAAGACCTTGATGCGGCACGCTGGGCATATGCTGCAAGGAGATACCCTGTATGCGCCTACCTGTGCCAGCAGGCTGTTGAGAAGTCGCTCAAGTCTGCAAAAGCATTCGCGGGGAAGCGCGAAAAGCGGGATGAGTGGTCTCATAACCTGCTTGACTGCACCAACTGGAGCCCGGCACTAAAAAAGCGGTTCAAGAGAAGGCTTGCACGGCTCACGCCCGACCAGAAGCGTTCGCGCTACTTTACGCCGGGTGATTATATGCAGCCGTGGCACAGGTATAAGGGGGCCAACACTGTGCGCAAGCTTGACCTTGCAAGGGAAGTGTTTGCGGCATCGCTCGCCTACATGCACTTTGATGAGATTGGCGGGCGCTCGCTTATTGAGTGCGCGCAGAGGATTGAGCTTGGCTACAATATAAAAACCCTTGAAAAGAGGTTCAAGAAGCTGCTTTACGAAGCCCTAGATTTAATGTCGCCGGACAGGGATTTTGAGGAGGGGTTCGTGCTGGCGCTCAGTGACGTGCTGCTGTCAAAGTGCAGGTTCTACCCGCGGAAAGATGTGATGTGGCATGTCATCAACATGGGCGAGGAGCTGCAGAGCACGCTTTTCCCGGAATATCTGTGGAAGGATGAGGTTACGGAGGATTTCAGGGAGATGTATGCATCTATGGCGCGCGGCGTATCCATACGCCGGGTGCTGCCAGAGCAGGCCATCATAAGCAGGATGTTCCTTGAGCTTGCAAGGTATGACCTTGTATCCTCAGTTATGCTTGAATTGGGGGGGTTCAGGGCGCTCTCGCTGTTTTATGCCGACCAATCAATTGAGAAATCGTTGAAGTCCATCATAAACTTGAAGGCGAAAACGCCATACCTGAAGGGCCATAACCTTGTGCAGCTGTGCCAGCAGGCGCAGCTCACCGATATGCTGCCTACAATAGCAGAAAACCCGCTGCTCAACAAGTACCTTGAAATAAGATATGGCGATGGGCAGGAGATAATTGACGGGGAAGGCATAAGCGAGGAGGAGCTTTGGGAATGCCAAATCACTGCCGAGAGGTTTTACAAGCTTGCCTGCCACATACGGCTTGAGAATGGGCTGGACATACCAAAATAAGCAAACATATAAAGCAATTCCGGCTTAATTAGTTGCCAATCCATTCGGATGGCGTGCATGCAAAAGCATGCGGCTCTTGGCCTAACGGCCGCGATTGCATCCCTTACGGGATGGCTCTTGGCCTAACGGCCGCGATTGCATCCCTTACGGGATGGCTCTTGGCCTAACGGCCGCGATGGTGCAATGGTAACATGGGGGGCTGTGGAGCCCCTTACACTTTGCGTGCAAATGGGCATGCAGAGATCCCCAGACCCGGGTTCGATTCCCGGTCGCGGCCCTATTTTATTCATATTTTCAAATGCCAACAATCAGCCGGCTATCACCATACTGATTGGGCGGGACATCCTCAGCATGCCGCTCTCAGTTGCGCGCTCAGGGATAAACCCAAGGTTCTTCCAAAAATGCACCGCCTTGCCGTTTGATGCAACAACCGTCAGGTATAGGCGGCGCACCCTGCGTGCGCGGGCCCACTTAAGCGCGGCGGCAAAAAGAAGAGTCATTATGCCCTTCCTGCGGAATCGTGTAAGCACGTATGATTCAGAGATTTTGCCAAGGCCGTTGCCCTTGTCGGCAACCTTTATCACACCCGCAATCTTCCCGTCGGCTTCCGCAACAAAATATGCGCACGTATCATCAAAAAGTATCTCACGCTGCGTGCGCGCGCGCACTTCATACCGGTTTGGCTCGCGGCCTAACATCTTGCCCTCAAGCACAGCAAGATTGACGCATAGCCGTGCAACTGCCGGTATGTCGGCACGTGCTGCCCGCCTGATTACAACGTGCACCATCGGCTAAGAATTGCAGCAAAATTATTTATGTGAACAGTGCGGGGCTGCCACGCATTACTGTATGCGTGTTGGCCACTTGCTTTGGCCAGATTTGAGCAGTGTGATGCGCGAGGCCTCATCCTTGCTTTCAAGCGCATACCCGTCCAGGTGATTCAGCATTAGTGAGGTAAAGCCCTGCACCTGTGAAAAAGAGGGCATATTCTCGGGCAAAAGGCGGCGCCGTGAATAGCCGAGCCGCATGTATGACTTGATTTCCACAAAGTCGGGCGATGCATCCCTTACTATGCGTGCAAACCCCCGTACATCCTCCTCAGAGCTGTTTATGCCTTGCATAAGCGTGATGCGGATTACCCTGCGCGTATCAAGGGATTTCCAAACCTCAAGCGTCTCAAGCAAGCGCTCCCACCCGTCTTTATATACTGGCGCGGCAAGCCTCTGGAACATCTCCCTGTTGTGCGCGACCAGTGAAACGTAAAGCTGGGTCGGGGGCGCATCTTCCTCTGCAAGCCGCTTGAGCATCTCCGGCTCCTGCCCATTTGTAACAAGGAAAACGGTTTCGGTATGCGGGAGCGCCTTTATTGCGCTGATAAGCTCCGGTAGGTGTGGGTATAGCGTGGCTTCGCCGCTCAGTGAAATCGCCCAGTGCTTGGGGATGAGCGATTCTGTATATCGCGCACGCGGAACGTTTGGGTGGCCGCCGTAGCCGTGCAGCAGCTTCCTCCTTGCCTCAATTGCACCCGAGATTATTTTTTCAGGCGGGTCATACGGTGGTTTAAAATTTGATGGCGGGCGAAACATTTCCATGGGCCGCCAGCAGTGCAGGCAGTTCTGCTCACACCACGCAACCGCAGGTGTCATCTGCACGCAGTTAAGCGCGCGCGCACCGTAAAACTTCTCCTTGTAGCAGGTGCCCTTCCCCAAAAGGCATTTCTTGGTCCATGAGCAGATTTCAACTGCTGAGTGCGCGCCCACCAGCCCGTAATGCTTGCGCTCAAGCCCTTCCCTTGATTTGCCATCCAAAAAAGCCACGGGATTGTAAGGAAAGTAAAACAATAAAATGGTTTGCGGTTTTTAGGGGTTATTTCTTCTTTGCCTTTTTCTTGCAGGCCATAGCAGCCCCTCTCACTGCCCCTCAGTTCGGGATTACTTCTTCTTTTTTGCTGCCTTCTTCTTGGCGGGGCCACAGCATCCACACGGCATTTGCAATCACCAATAAGCAATTGCAGTTAATGTATTTAAGCTTGAACGGGTGCAATATGCACAAGCCCACGTAGTTTAACTTGGATAGAATGAGGGCCTCCGGACGAAGGGAGCCAGCGCCCCCTTCGCAACCCCGGCAACCATGCCGATATACGAAGGGAGCCAGCGCCCCAACAATTTCGCGTAAGCGAAATTACCGGGGGTGTGGGGGCGGATGCGCCCCACAGGAGATAGCCTTTGATCTGGGTTCAAATCCCAGCGTGGGCGCTATATGCAACGGCAAACCAAAAATTAGCAGTTAATCCTCTTCTTCCTCAACTTCTTCCTGCTCGGCCTCGGACTCGGCATCGTCGTCCCATTCGCCCTCGTACTCATCATCCCAGTCGGTTTCCTTATCCTCGTCCTCTGTTTCCTCCTCAATTGCTTCCTCTTCCTCGTTCTCAAGCTCCTGCTCCTCGTCCGGGTCGTACTCCTCACCGCTCATGGGCATATATTTTGCAGAAAAGGTTTTAACTTGGCCCCTCTTATATGTGGGTGTGCGCGCAATAGCAAAGGGTGCTGAAGCATACATATACGAGGACAACGGTGCAGTCCTAAAGGTGCGGCAGCCTAAAAAATACAGGCAGCCCGAGCTCGACCAGCGTCTACGCAGGAGCCGGACCAAAAAGGAGGCAACTGCCATTGAAAAGTGCAATGAGGCAGGGGTCCCTTCGCCTAAACTCCTGAGCGTTAACGAATACTCCATAGCAATGGAGCGTATTGATGGCAAGAGGGTGAATGAGATTATTGCCCATGCAAATGAGGGCGAAAAAATAAGATATGCGCGTGAGATGGGTGAGCTGCTCGCAAAAATCCATGCCGTTGGCCTGTGCCACGGCGACTACTCGCCAACAAACATTATTGAGAAGGGCGGTGTGCTGCATATTATTGATTTCGGGCTTTGTGAATTTTCCGGGTATTATGAAAAACGTGCTGCAGACCTTGCTGTTATGCACAGTGCACTCAAAGATGAGGATGCATTTGCAGAGTTTATTGATGCCTATGCAAGGCATTTTGCCGATGCTGCAAAAGTTGTTGAGAGGTTCAGGAAAAACCAGCAGCGTGGCAGGTATAAGGAGCGGGATGGATAGGTGTGTGCCTTGAAGGTTAAGTTTTACGGCGGTGCGGACGAAGTTGGCAGAAGCTGCGTGCTCGTATCAGAAGGCAGGCGTGAGCTTGTGCTTGATTACGGGGTAAAGGTGGGGCGTGTTGAAGAACGGCCGCTCATACGCAAGGTGCCCAAGAACATTGTGATAACACACGCGCACCTTGACCATGCCGCATACCTTGCACACCTTTTCAGGCAGCCGCGGGATACCAATGTATACCTAACCAAGCCCACGCGCGACCTGATGCAGCTTATGATTGCGGATTACATGCGCGTGAGCCGCCAGCGCAAGTTCAACAAGGGCGCTGTGCTCAACAACCTGCTCTCCCGCTGCAGGGCCGTTGAATTCGGGCAGGTTGTGGATGCCGGCCTCAAATTCAGCCTGCACAACTCAGGACATATGCTGGGGAGCGCGGCAGTGCTTGTGCGCGGGAGGGATGGCGGCCTGCTGTATTCGTCCGATATAAGCACGCGGGCAAGCAGGATTGTCAACCCCGTTGAGATGGGCCTGCACGCAAAGGCACTGATAATTGAGAGCACGTACGGTGCGGTTGGCGATGTCCAGGAGCCGCAAAAGGAGGTTATGGAGCGGTTCAGGAAGCTTGTAAACTCAACCATCAAGCGCGACGGCAAGGTGCTCATACCGAGCTTTGCGGTGGGCAGGGCACAGGAGCTTATTCTTGCGCTTGATTCATACATGCGCAACGGCCTGATTGAGCCGGCACCCATTTATGTTGACGGCATGATAAAGAAGGCACTCCGGATATTCAGGCATAACGTTGTGTATGCGCGGGATGAACTGCAAAGGAGCATCCTGATGAGCGGCAGCGACCCGTTCAAGAGCAGGTATGTATCCATCCCAAAGCAGAAGGACAGAAGTGATGCCATAAGCGAGGGCAGCATAATAATAACGACTTCAGGGATGATGAAGGGGGGGCCTGTTATAACCTATTTCAGGGAGCTTGCGGGCGACCCGAAAAACCTGCTGCTGCTTGTCGGCTACCAGGCACCCGGGACACCGGGCAGGAAAGTGCTTGACGGCGAAAAGAAGGTTAGGGTGAGGGGCGAGGAGGTTGAGGTGAGGATGAGGGTTGAGCGGCTTGGCCTGAGCGGGCACGCCGACCACAACGGCCT
>JAVYLZ010000032.1:0-7356 GCA_038740245.1 Candidatus Micrarchaeia archaeon | reverse complement strand
AGGGGTTCTCACGCAACTTACGTATATCTGCAGCCGAAGTTATGTCCATCTTAATTTCCTTGTAAAAGCTCTCTGCAAACTCCTGCTTAGTTGAAGAGGGGTTTATGCTAAAATTTTCGCAAAGCTCCTTTAGGCCAGTCTCCTTCGTAGTTGACTCCACAAGTTTTGACACTGCTTGCTGGAATAAGGCAGGTTTATTTATCTCAAGTCCAATCGCATCAAAGTAGTTTGACTTGAATAAGGCGTCCCCGTACATCTTGAATGCATTGAAAACAAGGCTACGGAGCTCATTATTTTTATTGAGCAAATCAAGAATCTCCTTTTCAGATTTGCCCTCCTTCTCAGCTGCCTTTATTATTTGCGCAACCCGCGAACGCTTTTCATACACGTCCGCCAGGACAAGGTTTGTGAATAGGGAATCCCTGGGCAAATACTTCTCTATGTTCCTGAGGGCCCTGGCAAACACATCATCAACACCAGAATAGTCAAGCACAAGCCCGCCTTTGTCGCTCGAAGGTGTTTCTTTTACCTTAACAAACGGCTCCATCCGCGGCGTTATTTTGTCCGCATAGTTTGCGAGCTCGCAGTATTTCTTACGGCCAGGCTCGCTCCTGTACCAATTTACCCCCTTGTTAAAGCCAAGCTCCCTCTCATACTCGGCTATATCTATGCCAAGCGACCTAAGCTTGCCTGCGAAGGCGTCATACACCTTATCAGCGGAATTCCCATCCAGCATCGCCTTTGTAATGCCCTCAAAGCTGTTTTGGTACGTTCTCCCGCCAATGGTAATGGTCTTGTCATTCCTCAGCTTGATCTCATCCTCATAGTTGAGGCGCAGTATAATTCCCTTGATTATCTTAAGTGTCTCAACATTGTATTTGCCTGCAGCCTCAAGGTCGTCCTTTAACTTCTTTGAGAGGATCTGATTCCTACTGAATAGCGAATATATTGATGGCTGGAACGACACGCCAATCTCAATGCGCTGTGCGTGCTCAACAGGCACCGGCTTTTCCTCTTTTGCGGTGAGTACCCCCATTAGGAACAGCAATGCTTTCCGCGTTTCCTCACCGAAATAGCCGTCTACTAGAATCTCCTTAAGATAAACGCCATCTATGGTTATGTTGTTCTTCTTGTCCACAAATATGCGAATTCTCCCAATTTCATATCCCTGCTCATCCTTAATTATAACGATGCCATTTCTCTTGCTTTTGTCAGGCGTATAGTTCTGCATTGTGGTTTCGTAAGTTATACCTTTTCTTTTCTCGATAAATAAATTAGGGGCTGCGTTGTATAGCTTGCCCCTGCATTTAAGCGAATTGACGAGCGCAATATCCTTATCACTTGGATTTACCCAAATTCCGGTATTATATTTTTTGAGATAAGTGTTAATCATCCTTTGGAATTCCTTGACTTTTTCCTGCGTAGCTTTACCATATATGCCATCCTCCTTTAGAGGAGGTCCCTTAAGCCGGATATCTGGGGGCAAGTTCTCAGCCATCAGGCTGTTCAATATTTTTTGTGCGGTTTTGATATCGTTGGTACTTGCATTTTTGCGGTGGGGCTTTTTCTTCCTATCATCAGTAAGGCCGTTTTCACCGCCTTGCCAGCCCTCCTCTCTCCACTTCTTTCCCACGTAATCAAGGTCAATAAGAAGATCTTTGAGCAGGCCGTCTTTTATCTTTTCAAAATATTCACGTTGTTCTTCAGTGAGCTTGGCAGCAGCAGGAACAGGTATAATCTTGCGTGAATCATCAGCCATATTCGCACCGAATAACCATTATCATCAATCCTTTAAATACTTTTTTACGTTGAAAATAGTGCCGGGCTTTCTTTATGCCAAGGTAGCTCAGCCTGGTTAGAGCGCCAGACTCATAAGAAGGGGGAAAGGGGCATTTGTCGGCTTCGCCGACAATTTGCACGCTTTGCGTGCAACCCCCTTTCCCCCTTCTCCGAATCCGCATAATTACGTGCGGAGGTGGAGTGCTTGTGAGTTCTGAGCCCATGCCCCCTTGTGGGGCGCGGGGCGAGGCGTAAGCCGAGCATCCACGCACGGGCGATGATTGAACAGGCGCATGCCAGAGAAATCTGGAGGTCGAGGGTTCAAAGGCCGCTTTTTCGGGAGTCGCAACCAATGGTTGCGAATTGTGTGCTTGGCACACTGCTGCCCGAAACACGGCGCCAAAAAGAGAATCCCCCCCTTGGCATTTTTCATTTATATTATTTCTGAATGAATGCTGATTATGCCGCTTGAGCTTGTTGACACAATAGTGGGGATATATTCTGCCCGGCCATTGCACACGCTTATCCACTTGGCAAACCTTATCATATCGCTGATGATTGCAAAAACGCTTGTGGGATATGCTGTTGAGATGAGAGGCCGCAGCCTCTCATATTCCCTCAGGTATCTTGCATACGCATTTGTGGTGCTTGCGCTAATTTCAATATCCCAGCTGCTATCCCCCCTGCCCTGGTTTGACTGGGAGCTTACCGAGGCAATTGCATACTTGGTATTCCTGCTGATGTCTCTGTATGCTGTTGGGCACATAGCACAGACCGTTGAGGCATATTCAAGCATACACCAGAAATGAGTGTTTATAAGCTTTTTCAGCCAAAGTATGAACCGGTATGAAACAGGAAAAAATAGCAATCACTATAGACCCCCTGCTTTTGCGCGAGATTGAAAAGACAATAGACGGCCACACAATAAAGAACCGTTCACAAGCCATAGAAGTCCTTCTGAGGAAGGCACTTGGCGGTGATTTGAACACCGCCGTAATGCTGGCAGGTGGCCCGCACGGGGAAATGAAGGCAATGCGGCTTTATGAAGGGAGGCCTGTGTTGCACAATCTCATCTCGTGGCTTTCATCGTACGGCATAAAGCGGTTCATAATCACCCTTGACAAAAACGAGAAATCAATCCGGAATTACTTTGGCGACGGCTCACGGCTGGGCGTTAAGATACTTTACTTGGTTGAGTCGGAGCCGAGCGGCACTGCAGGTGCAATAAAAGGGTGCAAGCCGCTTATAGATTCAACGTTTGCGGTCGCCAACTGCGATTCAATATTCGGCCTTGATGTGGGCCAGATGTTTTCGTACCACAAGCGCTCAAAGAAGCTCATAACGATGGCTGTTAAAGAGAGCATTGCCACCGCAAAGTATGGCACTGTGCATATGGAAGGCGACAATGTGAAATCATTTCACGAAAAGAGTGCTGCGGCACCCAGCCGCCTCATAAACACCGGTTTTTACATAATGAGCCCTGAAGTGTTCAGATATATACCTGGCAGGGGCCTGCTTGAACGTGATATATTCCCGAAGCTTGCACAGCAGGGCCTGCTTGGCGGATACGTATTCACTTCTGAATGGAAGGATCTGGAGGAAATGCAATGAAACTGCTATTTTCTGCGGGCACACGGCCCGAAATAATAAAGATTGCGCCAGTGGTTAAGGAGGCTGAGAGGCGAGGGCACACATGCGTGATTGCATGGAGCGGGCAGCATTACAACCGCGAGCTGTTTATGGGTGTGTTTGAGGACCTGGGCATCAGGAAACCTGATTATGAACTGGACTCGCGCGGGACACCGTGCGAGATTGGTGCGGGCATACTGACGCGCCTTGAAGGCGTGATAAAGCAGGAAAATCCAGATATAGTGCTTGTGCATGGTGACACGTTTACTGCATTTTTCTCTGCGATAGCTTCGGCGCTGTGCCAGGTGCCGGTCGGCCACATTGAGGCGGGCCTGCGCACGCATTCCTGGGAGCCGTTCCCCGAGCAGATATGCACGCGCGGCGCCGATGCCGCATCATCATTGTATTTTGCGGCGACTGAGCGCAACGTGCGTGACCTTCTGAATGAGGGGCATCCGCGCGACCGCATTTTCCTCACGGGCAACACAATAGTTGATGCGGTGAGGATATATGGCGGGAAGAACAAGGGCATCCGCGAGCAGTTAGGTATCCCCAACGGTAAAAAGCTCATATTTTTCTCTGCACACAGGCGGGAGAATACACTGAGCAGGGAGCGCATGGAAGGTATTTTTGAAGCTCTTTTGGCTCTTAATGATTATACAATATTCTGTGCAGTCCTGCCTGGCACACAAGTAGCTGCTGAGAAATATGGCTACATAGACCGCCTCAAAAATGCCTCCCACATAATATGGAAGAACCCATCACTGGAAAAATATACGGATGTGCTTTCATTGGTTGGCCAGTCCGACCTTGTGCTCACGGACAGCGGCGGACTTCAGGAGGAGACTGCAAGCATGGGCATACCATGCCTTACGCTGAGATATGTAACGGACAGGCCTGAAACACTTGAGAGCGGCTCAAACTACTGCATAGGGTTCAAGAAAGACGACATAGTAAAATGGGTCCACAGGGTAATGACCGATGATAAACTGAGAAAGAGGATGTCCACAGCAAACAACCCCTACGGCGACGGCCACTCTTCAGAGATGATTTTGGACATAATAGAGCGCTTTAACGGCAGGATGGCGCGCTGGGAAACTAAGGTTCGTGAGGTGAAATAATATGAAAGCAATAATACTTTGTGGCGGTGAAGGCACACGGCTCAGGCCGTATACATATACTATCCCAAAGCCCATGCTTAAGCTGGGCAACAGGCCAATACTTGAGTTTGTGCTGCTCAACCTTAAGCGGTATGGCGTGAAGGAATTTGTGTTTACAGTCGGATATCTGAGCGAGAAGATACAGGAGTATTTTGGCGACGGCTCAGAGTTCGGCGTCCACATTGACTATTTCGTTGAGAAGGAGAAGCTCAACACGGCCGGCTCGGTGCTGCAGGCCAAGGAACTGATTGACGATACCTTCTTTGTGGGGATGGGCGACCATATAACCGCAATAAACGTTGCGGATATGCTCAATTTCCACAAGAAAAACGGCTACCCGGCAACCATTGCCCTTAAGCTGCAGGGGGTCCCGATGGAATACGGCATAGTAGGCCTCAACGATGACAGCTCAGTCAGCGAGTTTGCAGAAAAGCCCATACTTTCCAACCTAATAAACGCTGGCATATACATATTTGAGCCCGAGGTGTTTGATTACATACGGCCAAAGGAAGATTTTGCAAGGGATGTATTCCCAAGGATGCTCCAAGAGGGCAAGAAAATTGGCGGCTACAAGTTCACTGAATACTGGGCCGATATAGGGCGGATACACGATTACGAGACAATGAACGCCATAATGAGCGTGGTTGAGCTGTCAATTGACTTAAGGAGGCAGTAGGGCTTCAGCCGTTTACGAGGTGCTGCGAGTAGAACTGCTTTAGCCGCGTGATGAGCAGCCGGTATTTTTTCTCGGCCAGCTCGTAAAAGCCTCCCTCAATGTCTACGCTGTCAAGAGCGTTGCAGTTCAGTTTTATTATTGTGCCTTCCGGCGTAGTAACAACGGCGGTTTTACCCAGTGTCCCAAACCGCGTTTTCCCAAGGTTCTGTGGGAAGCCCATAATCCTGAATATGGCTTCGCGTGCGGCCACACCTGTGGGGAGCAGGCTTTCGCCGGGCATAACTATGAACTCCTCGCCAAGTGCCTCCTTTAATTGGTTTAAGTAATCCCTGCCTTCGGGCAGGCCAATCTCAACAAATCCCGTGAATATTGCGGTCTTGGGCGTCCCGTAAACGCATATGTGCTTTGAGCCCGGGAATGGAAGTTTCCTGAATGTATCCATTGTTATGTTGTACCTTGGCGGCAGCTCTATTATGTCCTCCGTGTATGTTGCTGATTCCTTATCAATGTATTTATCAATTTCAAGGGAGGGGTTGATTGATTTCAGCTGCTTCTTGAAGTATTCCACAATCTCGCCGCTGAACAGGCGCGTAACTATCAGAAGGCTGTGCTGTGCAATTATCTGGGCGTTGCGTATCCGTTTTTCCGGGGGAACCTTGTTTAGCGTCTCAAGGTTGTGCAGGTTGTCAAACAGCTTTATCAGTATCGCATCAACATCGCCTGAATTGATGAGGTGCTCGTAGTAAATCCTGCTTCTCTCGTAGTAATGCGCATCAACGTGCTGGCTCTTGATCATAAAGAACATCAGGTCATCAGCAAAATACCATTTGCCGTCCTTAAGTTTTGGCTTTGTAAGGTTGACAACCATCCGTGCAACCTTTTCGCCAAAGCGCATCTTGATTTGGGTGGGCCCTATGCCTTCCCCTTCATTAATGGCGCTTTCCTCTATGACATCGTGAAGCAGCGCAGCTATAATGAGATCTGTTTTGCAGCCGTATTCATACGCATATCTAGCCACTGCGAGGGGGTGCGAAATGTACGGTGAGCCGTCATCCCTTGTGCAAATGGAATGCACTGTGTTTGCGAATTTGAGGGCATTTGTAATTTTAGCGCGCTCTTTTCTGTCCTTGAACAGTTTTCTAAATTCCTGAATATCCCTGAAAGTAGGGCATTCCTTTAGCTTGCTTGCCATTGTTACCGCTACTATTAGCAGCCATGCTTGTTTTTAAAGGTTTTGTTGCGGATGAATTTGCCCAAAGTATGGGATATAAAGGTTATGTGCCCTAACACAACTGAGCCTCCGTAGCTCAGTGGTAGAGCGCTCGCCTCGTAAGAAGGGTGAAAGGGGGCACCCCTTTCCCCCTTCTCAACCCACCTATCCCCGCGATAGATTGGGTTTGAGATGTTGGGTGAAAGTGGCATTTGTCGGCTTCGCCGACAATTTGCACGCTTTGCGTGCAACCCCCTTTCCCCCTTCAATTTCGCCCTTGGCGAAATTGGCGCACTCTTGCCTTGCAAAGATGTGCGTCTCAACTAGGGAATGCAGTCCATTCTGCCCTCGCGCCGTTTTGGGGCTTGCCCGAAACTACCGGGGGTTATAGGGACGGATATGCCCCTATAGCGAGAGGCCGTGGGTTCAAATCTCAGCCCAAGGGGGCTTTGCCCCCTTAGTCCGAGGCCGCCCAAACCCCAAATAGGTTTGCGGCGATTGAAAATCCCATCGGGGGCTTACTTCTTTTTCAGGATTGATATGAGGTCAATGTTCTCCTGTATCAATTCGGCCTGCCAGTTGGTAAGGCCCTCAAGCGAGCCGGTGCGTATTATGTCCTCTGCCTGCTCGCGCGAGAGGATTATGTGCGGCTGCATCTCAAGCTTTTTTGCAAGCTCGTTTCTTGCCTCAAGTAGCTTTTCAAGGCGCTCATTGGTTTTCATGCGGCGCCGTTTCTCAAGTTTTGGCAGCGCCAATTTTTCTTTGCGCCCCTCCTGAACCTCCCTGTGGAATGCAACAGCATACCGCCGGACTATGGGGTGCACGCCGCGCATGGCGGCCCATTCCTGGACGCTTCTCGGGGGGTTGGCAGCAAGCTCAACAAGCTTGGATGTGCGTATAAT
>JAVYLZ010000031.1:0-7378 GCA_038740245.1 Candidatus Micrarchaeia archaeon | reverse complement strand
GCATAACAATGCAATATACGGGCTTACAACGGGCCAGACATCACCCACAAGCATGAGGGGGATGAAGACCAAGTCAACGCCGCACGGTGTTCTTGAGGAGCCGATACACCCGCTTGCGCTCGCAATTGTTTCGGATGCGACATTTGTTGCACGCGGTTATTCCGGCAATATACCCCAGCTCACGGAGATATTCGTGCAGGCGATAACGCACAAGGGGTTTGCGCACGTTGATGTGCTGCAAGCGTGCCCTTCGTGGAACAAGGTGAACACTCCTGAATGGTTCAAGGGGCGCATATACGACCTTGCAAAAGAGGGCCACGACCCGACAAACAAGGAGAAGGCACTTGAGAAAGCGCTTGAGGATGTGAACAGCAATTATGAGCGTATCCCTACGGGCATCTTCTACAGGGTTGAGAAGCCGACGTATGAGGATGGCTCACCCCAGATGAAGGATATGCCGCTCGCACGGCAGGACATAAGCAGGATAGACATGTCCAAGACGCTTTCAAAGTTTTACTGATTTTACCTAAGCATTTTTGCAACTTTTTCCAATTCCCTTTTGCTTGGCCTCATCCGTTTTACGGGCGTTGCAAGCTTGTCGTTAAGGTGCCGCGGGATGATGTGAAAATGCAGGTGCCGCACAACAAGGTGGTTCTCCTTTAAGAATGGAGCCCAGTTCTGCCGTATTGTAAGCCCATGGGCGCCCATCCTTTTTATGAGCCTACGCTCCATATCCTTTATGAGCGACATAACCCCCGTAAGCTCCTTTAGGGGGATTTCTGTGATACATTCATAGTGCTTTTTTGGCACAACTAAGATATGGCCCCTATGGATAGGCCTCATGTCTAAAATTGCATAAGCATATTTGTTTTCTGCAATAATTACCCCATTTCTGCTGCAAAAAGGGCATCCCATGCGAAATTCTCTCATACAATTCTTATATCTCTCTCGCTTAAAACAGAAACATATTTATGTTAAAAACCCCCTAATACTGCGTGGAACAAAAAACACTTCTCTCAAAGAGGCCCTCCGCGGCTACATCAGCATCATTCCCTACAACACAGTCCGATACAATCCAGAAAGAGCCTAAGACCACTGCCATATACCTAGACGCCTGCTGCATGCTCAGAATAGTAAAAGGGGGCATGTCACTTACGAAAGCCATAAGCCTTCTTGCACAAGACAGCACGGTGATAATAGTAGCACCAGTACTCGAGGAATTCCAGAAAAACCTTGACAAGGAAGAGTTCAAAGGTGTCAGGAACCGTGTACTTGCGGAGATAAGTGTGCTTAAGGGGATTGCGCAGTGCGAGCCCCAGCGCCTTATAATAGAGCCAATTTCAGTAGAAGAGGGGCTTATGAAGGCACTAAGCAAGCATATATACAGTTTCTCATCAAAGCTCAACAAACGGGTGGGTGAGGGCGAGGCAGCAATATTTGAGAGTGTGCGCACAGCAATCCAGCTGTTTGACCGCGTGCAGATATATTCCGTTGACTCGGACGTTAAGATACTTATGCAGATGTTTTCTGGGGTTGAGGTTCTTGAGTACTAGCAGAACCTATATATACTAGAAGACTGCCTAAGTTGGCTGGTGTTTTCTTGGATTCATTTTCATACCCAAAGCCGGTCAGGTTCCCGCTGGGCCCAAGGATTGAGGGCAAGCCCTATCTCAGGGAAGCAGAGCTCAAAAAGCTGCTTTCTTCACGGCTGGTCGTTGAGGAAAAGATGGACGGCCGCCAGACAATAATTGAGATTGGCAATTACGTGCTGTGCATGGAGGACCTTAAGCGTACGCACTCCATAAAATACCGTGTCCCCGGCAGGTATGCGCTGTTTGATGTCTTTGAGATGTCTTCCCAGACGTTTCTTGATAGGGATGCCAAGCTCCAGTTCTGGGAGGACCTTGTGAGGGGCAGGATTGAGCACTCGCTCAAAATGCTCATATTTCCTGTCGCCTGTGTTTCAAGGCCGAATGCGCTCACGCTTGAGCAGGTGCCATCGCTCGTGCGCACATCTGCTTACGCAATAGGTGACGGCGGTGCACCCGCGCTTATGGAAGGCGTTGTTGTAAAGGTTGACGGCAAACTGCCGCCTGCTGAGCGGCTGGCGGGCAAATTTGTGCGCCAGGAATTCACAGATGGGATAACAGTTTCCTACCTGGACAGGCCCATTACATATAACATAATTGACCCGTCAGTGCCCGTTAAGCTCACGTATGAGGGCGGGGATTAATTATTAAGCATTTTATCCTTATTTTAGCTTGCCCGTTACGGGGCATAAGGTGAATTAGATGGATATAGAGCCAGAGGAAAGAGAGATGCGGCCCAGGTTTGCGCCCAAGCCGGTCAAGCTTGGCGAGAAGGTAACCGTCAAGGTTGAGAACATGGGCGACAAGGGCGACGGTGTCGCGAAAGTACAGGGTTTTGTGGTCTTCGTTAAGGGTGCCACACCCGACGATGTAGGCAAGGAAATGGATGTTAATGTTACTTTTGTAGGCAGGAAGTTTGCAATTGCCGAGAAGGCATAATTGCATTTTTCTAATTTTAGTTTGTTTCAAAAACACAGGTGATCAGAGTCAAGTCACTTCCTCATTGGGTTGGGGCCCTCAGGCAAGCTAAACTCATCATCTCGCATTAAATATGGCCTGCACACAATAAATAAGTTTTGAAAAAGAGTGGGGCTGCCCAGATTTTCAGCCCCTTTTTGGCGCCATTTCGCAGGCATCCCAAAAGGGCTTTGAACTGGGATCACCAGCTTTTTTTACTTGGCCGTTTCTCCCACGAGGAGGAGAAGCAGACCACACGAAGAGGGGATATTTCCCCTCTGCAGTGCCCAAAGCTGGTAGCATAACCAGGTTGGCCCACAGCCCCATAGGGGGTTTGCCACCCACACTTTCGCATTCGCGAAAGGTGCCTGCATTTGCTTTGCAAATGCTTGGCCCTATCCTTTCTGTAGTTCACCTATCGTGGCAGGGTGAATCACTTTAAGCCCGAATTATTTAAAAGCAGTTATATGTCAAGCTCAAGGCCGTCTTTGGCAACGCGTGCGCGCCTGAACGCCATTTTCGCCTCCTTTAAGTGTGCAGCCGTGTCATCGTACCTGTTGCTTATGTGGGTAAGTATGAGGCGCTTGCACTTTGCCGCGCTTGCAACCCTTGCAGCGTCAAGCGCAGTTGCATGCATTTTCATGTCCGCATCTTTCCTGTGCTGTTCCGTAAAAGTGGCATCGTGAATTAGGAGATCCGCACCTTCCGCCTCAATTATCGTGCCTTCAGAATAAACAGTATCGCCGGAGTATACAATCCTGCGCCCGCGCACCACGCGCGACACATCACTCAAGAGTATCTCCTTCCCGTTGACAGTGATTTTGCCGTTCCTGAGCATCTCCGAGAACATCGGCCCCTGTATGCCCAATGCCTTCGCCTTCTTCTCATTAAACTTGACCTTGCTGTCCTGCTGCAGCACAAACCCGTAGGCCTCAATTCCGTGCTCGGCCCTGAATGATTTTACGGTAAACCCATCCCCCGTGTAAACCTGCATTGCACCGCTGAACTCGTGCACCTTTACAAATGCAGGCACGCGCCCATTCATAAGCCCGTGCACAACCTCCTGTGTGCCGCGCGGGCCGATAATCTCCAGTGTGCCATTAAAATCGCTGAGCTGCAGCGTGTATATGAGGCCCGGCAGCCCGAGGTAATGGTCCGGGTGCAGGTGTGATATGAACACTGCCGCAGTCCTGTAATAGCTAAGCTTGAACCGCATCATCTGCCTCTGCACACCTTCACACGCATCAAGCAGGTAAACACTGCCCTTGTGCCTGATGCCTACGCAGCTTACGCACCTGTCCGGTGAAGGTATGGCTGCACCGCTGCCCAGCATTACTACCCTGAACATATGCCTAAATGTGGATGCCAGTGTTTATATACTTCGCAAAACGAGCAACATTCACTTAGGTTTGTACCAGCTTGACACAAATGTTACCAATAACATTATAACTCCGGTTACCCACAGGAATTCCCCAACACCTTTCAAGAAATTAGCTGCACTCTTTTTTATTGGGGTGCGCACAAATTTCTTCTTTCCCGCCTTATCGCTTTTTGCAGCTGCCGCACTCTCATGCTGCTGAAGGCACATTTTTGGTGCATCCTCGCCGTATTCATTGGCAAGCTTGCGTCCGGCGATTGCCTCGTTATACTGCAGCTCAAACCGCGGCTTCCTGCTCACCGGCTGTGCAAGCTCAGCGGCAGCACGCGCATATTCCCTGCATTCCTGCGAGTTCGCTATTTTGGCGCTGTCCTGCGGCAGTGCATAAAGCGCGGTGCTTGCAAGCAGCATCCCCGCAAAAACAGAACTCCGCATTTTTGAGACCGGCTTCGGCTGCCGTTCAACTGTTGAGTGCACGCTCATTTTAGGGTTGGCAGCATTTTTTAAACGTTTTTATGGCGTAAAAAAAGTCCCGATGGGCGGATTTGAACCGTCAACCTGCCGGTCACCACTGGATTCTTCAATAGCATTTCTACAGCCGGCCGCTCTACCATTGAGCTACATCGGGCTAACACGTGTTTAGGTGTGAAAAACCTTTTAAATCTCTGCAATTTAACAACGTGCGATGATCGAGCAGGTAGAGATTTCAGTGGGCTGCCGCACAATAGTCGGAGATTATTTCATTGGCGGTGCCGGACGTGAGCGCATAGCCATCTTGCTGCACGGTTTTCTTGCATCAAAGGAGGATATGCACGGGCTTTCGCAGGCACTGCTTGCCGCGGGCATTGATTCGCTCGCAATAGACCTGAACGGCCACGGTGCAAGCAGCGGCAGCATCGCCGAGTTTACGGTATCGCGCGCAATTGAGGATGTAATTGCCGCCGTGGAGTTCGCAAGGTCAAAGGGATACTCCAAGATAGGGATTTTCGGGTTCAGCTTGGGCGGGTATATAGCGCTCGCAGCGCTTGGCAAGGACCCGTCAATTGCAGGCACGGCGGTGCTCGGCGCGCCGGTATCCAATTTTGCGGACACATTCGGCAAAGCCGACTTAAACGAGTGGAAGTCAAGCAACATGTTCAACTCGCGGCACCTTGGCGTGAGCATAGGCCTAAACTACTCATTTTATACAGATGGCCTGCAGTATGAAAGCAAATTGTCAGGCATAAGCATCCCAGTACTTATAATACACGGCACCGATGATGATGTTGTGCCGATTGCACAGAGCGAGGCGCTTGTGAAGCGCCTTAAGTCGGCCCACCTGCTGCGGCTTGACGGTGCAACGCATAGCATATTCTCAAACGGCTACGGGCCAACCGCAATTGATACAGTTGTCGGGTGGTTCCGCACCAAGCTCTAGGCGCCCTACCCAAAAAATATGCTCGGCTTGCCGGGCAGGGCTTTCTGGGCCTTCTGCGCAAGCTCGCCGGTTGCTTCATTTTCGCGCATTACCTTGACCGGCGCACCGCATTCCTTCTCTATGAATTGCGCTGCAGATGTGAGTGCAGCAAATTCCTCATCTTCATCAAGTATAACGCCGGATTTCCATTTCATCGCGCTCTTTATGATTGCCATTGCCTCGTTGCCGCGCGCCCGCATTTTCTCGTCTGACATAACCTTCTTTACGGCATCGTTCGCATTTTTTGAGTCGCCCACAAGCGCAAACACGTCCCTCTTGAACGGGCTTGCCACAATAAGCGTGATTTGCGTTGGCTCCTTGTTGAGCAGCTTCCTGATTTCAGCAATGTCCTCAACAACTGCCTGTATTATATGCTCGGCCTCATCAAGCTTGCCTATGCGTTCATCAATCCTAATCATTTCTGGCGTGAGCACCTGAACGGATGCAAACCCCTCCCCGCCGAGCCGCTCCCACAGCTCATCACTGAAGTGGGGGCACAGCGGCGACATTATGACAGCCCACCTCTTAAGCATGCCGCGCGTCGGCTTGCCGCCGCGCTTCATGCACCACTTAATGTCATTGACCATCCTGTAAAGCAGCGTATTCACAACCTCGCGCAGGTCCAGCCGCGCATAGCTGAGCAGCGCTCCCTTGAAGTAAGAGTTGGCACGCGCCTCCAGCCATTTCTCGGCATCATTTTCAGCATTTTCCTTTGCCATCCCTGCAACTTCAGCAATAAAGCTAAGCCGTGAGGTTATGCCCTCAACCATCTTTTTGTTGAAGTCGGTATCCTCGCTAAGCTCTGCACCGCCCACAACCGAGATGCGTATCGGGTCAGGCCCGTATTCTGCAATTGCCCTGCGCAACGGGAGTATATTCCCGAGGGATTTGCTCATCTTCTGGCCGTCCATCAGCACAAAGCCGTTTACAACTATGCGCTTGGGCCATTTTTCACGCGGGAGTATGCCCGCATGGTTGAATATGAAGAACGGCAGGTGGTTGTATATCAGGTCCGCGCCTGAATGCCGCGAATCCAGCGGGTACCAGTAGCCAAAGCTCCTGCGCATCTCCTCAAGCTCAGGCGTGCCGCTTCCCTTGCCAAGCATAACGTAATCCCACTCTTCTGGAGTGAGCGGCCGCTTAAGCAGGTGCCTTACAGTATAAAATGCCATGTAAAGCGTTGAATCGGAGAGCGCCTCAATCATCTTGGTCCTGTCAAACGGGAATTTGGTGCCGAGGCCGCTGGCGCGCGTGCATGCCTTCTCGTGAAGCCAGCCGATTGAGTATTCAAAGTCCTTTTTTCTGGACTCGGGCAATATTTCCATCTGCGCAAGGCAATCGGACGCAAGCCGTTTCCATTCAGGGTTGCCGTAGTCAATGAACCACTGGTCCTCAAACACCTTGACCTCAACAGTGCCGCCGCACCTGCACTTCACGGGGCGGTTGATTATCTCGCCGAGCACCAGCCCCCGCCCCGACTCCAAAAGCAGCTGTTTCACGCCGTCGCGTGCGCTTTCAACACTTATTCCCCGCATCCCTTCAACAGCCATCACCCCGCGGTGCAGCTCGTTCCTGTAAACAGTGCGCGTTGCCTCCTCAAGGCGCGGGTCATCGAGTGATGTTATTCCCATGGAATCAACAACGGCCTTTGCAGGGAACATGCCAAATTCCTTCTCATCAAGCGAGATTATGCTTATGAGCATCTTATCCGCATCACTGCCGGCAACCGCACGCAGCGCAACGTAATCGTAGGGCGCATGCGCGGGCACGCTCATCACAACGCCCGTCGCGTTTTCCGGGTCAACAAACGGCGCCATGTAGATTGGCACTTCCTTGCTGATTATGGGTGCAACCGTGGTTTTCCCCTTGAAATAGCTGCCTTTCATCTCCGAGAGTATTTCAACATTGAATTCCTGAAGCCTGAACTTTTCAGCCGCATGCTTTGAAACAAAGCATATCTCCCCGTTTATCCTCGCCTTCACATAATCCGCATCCTCG
>JAVYLZ010000030.1:0-8158 GCA_038740245.1 Candidatus Micrarchaeia archaeon | reverse complement strand
GGATGGCTGAGGAATCAGATGCTTACAATGTGTTTCTAGATGGGGCGCGCGAGAATGCAAAGGATGACAACCTGCTGGTTGCCAAGAGGCTTATTGAGATGTGCCCTGAAAAAAGGGGTGTTGAATACTACGAAACTGCCTGCAACATATACAGGAAGCTTGGGATGGCACATGAAACTGTGCGTGCGGCACAGGAGGCAGAGGCGCGTGGCCTCATAAACACAAAGGTGCTTCGTGCGCATGCATTTGCGCTCATGGACCTGCAGCGGAGTGAGGATGCCGTAAAGGTTTTTGACAGGGCGATCGCAAGCGACGGTGATGACGCGAACCTTTATGCGGACAGGGCAGTCGCGAAAATGAACACAGGGGACTGGGAAGGCGCGCTCAAAGACATTGATACGGCGCTAAAAATTAATCCGCACAAGGATGTATTTTACATACGGAAGGGCGATATCGTTGCAAGGATTGAGGGTATTGAGAAGGCACTGCAATTTTATAAGCAGGCGCTAAAGGAGAACCCGCTCAACATGGAGGCGCACGAGCGCAAGGACAGTGCGGAAGCAATAATCTACAAAAAGATGGGTGAGGGTGACAGGGCGCTGTTCAGGTGAAAAATAAGAGGGAGTGCACAAAATGCTTATTGGAATCGTTGGCAAACCATCGGTTGGGAAGAGCACGTTTTTCCAGGCGCTTACGCAGGTGCCCGTGCCGCGCGCACCTTACCCGTTCACAACAATCAAGCCGAACCACGGCATCGGCTATGTGGAAATTGAATGTGTTGACAAGGATTTTGGGAAACAGTGCAACCCGCGCAGCGGGTTCTGCAAAAACGGCCGGCGGTTCGTGCCTGTGGAGCTGATGGATGTTGCTGGGCTGGTCCCAGGCGCACACGAAGGAAAAGGGCTTGGCAACAAGTTCCTGGACGATTTGCGGCAGGCGGATGCATTCATACACGTGGTGGATGCAAGCGGAAGCACAAACGAAAACGGGGAGGCGGTTGCGCCCGGCTCGTACGACCCGATTAATGACGTCATTTTCCTTGAAGATGAGCTGAACCACTGGATACACGGCATACTCTCAAAGAACTGGCAGAAGCTTGCACGGCTGCAGGAGTCGGCAAAGCGCAAGAGTGAGGATGTGCTTAACGAGCAGCTGAGCGGGCTCGGCGTCAAGATGCAGCACATAACCGAAGCACTGCTCAGGCTTGGCCTTGATGAGAAGCCGATGCCGCAGTGGAGCGAGGATGAGATATTCAGATTTTGCGTTGAGATACGGAAAGCCAGCAAGCCCATGGTCATTGCGGCCAACAAGTGCGATACCAGGTGGGCGGAAGAGAACATAAGGCGGCTTAAGGAAAAATTCCCTGAATATATCATAATCCCTGTTTCTTCCGAAGTTGAGCTTGCACTCAAAGAAGCGGCCAAAAAGGGATACATTGAATATATCCCCGGGGACCCTGATTTCAGGATTATAGGGCAGGTTGATGAAAAGCAAAAGGCCGCGCTTGAGTTTATGCGGCAAAGCGTGCTGCTAAAGTACGGGAGCAGCGGCGTCCAAAAATGCCTTAATGAGGCGGTATTCACATTGCTTAAATATATCGCAGTATTTCCGGGCGGCGTCAACAAGCTCTCAGATTCGGAAGGAAATGTACTACCAGACGTATTCTTGATGCCGCCCGGCTCAACAGCGCTTGACTTTGCAGCGCGCATACACAAGGATATGGCCGAGAAATTCATACGTGCAATAAATGTAAAGACAAAAATGGCGCTGGGTGCCGATTACCGGCTCCAGCACAGGGACGTCATTGAAATTGTTTTTGGCAGGTAGTGCTGTTCAGCCAATTACTCTTTCATAATGCCCTCCAAACCCATATACTGGTTGCCTTTCAGCACAATCATGTGGACGATATAATCCCCAAGCCATTCAGGATATCCATTAGGGGACCATTCACCCGGCTCGGCAGACCACTTTTGAGGGCCAACGCCGGCAAATGAGCACAGCACAAATACGTCCTCACACGTATAGTCTATGCAATCGAATGGATCGCTTATCCACACCCAACCGGCTGGCTTTACGTATCCCTCGGATTTCTGGGAGTAGAAACTGTTTGCAACAATGCTAATATATACTGCATCTGCGTAAACGTTGGAGATAGACATTTCACCGGGATACAAATGCTTGTCAGGGTATATCGTGTGATAACCATAGCCAAATTCCAGAATGTCCACACCGTAAAGCGGGTTGTTTGAGAAGAGCACAGTTACCTTTCTTAATGACTCTTTTGTTTCCTCGCTAAGGGAGGGATCCGACTCAAAGTCAAAGCACACCTTCTTCAACCCTTTCACGGTCGGCTTGGGATACCATATGGAATCCTCAAGGCGATAATCATAGGAAAACGTCTTCTCATTAAGAATGCCTATCTGTATGCAATTGCCGCTGAGTGCTTCCTGCGGGTATAAGGGATCGCTGCACTTGCCAAAAGTCGGCATATTGTCTACATCGGGAACAACCGAACCGGAGTCATGGGACTCATCTTCATCAGAAGCCGGCAGGAAATCAAACACGTATTCGTTATCCCCGTGGGTTGTTGAACCGCCGCAAGAGACAGTCAAGGTTACAGCAATTGCCGCAGTTGCAAGTGCGGCCTTGGACTTTTCTTTAAGCGCATCAAACGCATGCTCAGCCTTCTCCTTAAACTTGGAGAAGATGCTTGCGCGCTTAACAGCATCCTGGTGGGGCGCCTCTGAGACCTCGCTTATTTTCTTTGGAACCAGCATTGCTATAATATCACGGCAAGTTAATGTTTAGCTAAGCATTATAAATGTTCCCATTTGCATTTATACGTGGTTATATGAAACCGGCAATTTTGGCAAGCATAATACTGGCTTCCGTGCTTCTTTTCGGCTGCATAGGCGGCCCGCAGGAACAGCAGGGGAAGCCGCAGGGCAATGGCACAGTGCCCGGCAATACCGTCGGCACAACACAGCCGCCGCAGGGTGGCACAACACCGCCGGCGCAGAACGGCGGGCAGGGTGGCACGGGCGGCACGGTTGAAGATGCAATCAAGGCGGGCATACCGTATGAGTGTATCATCACTTCAAAGCAGGCCGAATTCACCTCAACAACACATCTCTGGATAAAGGGCAGCAAGGTGTACATTGAGGCGACACAGATGGGCCAGCAGGTGCGGCTTATCGGGGATGATAAGAAAGTATACGCCGACGCAAGCAAACAGCCGTATTCAAGCTTCAGGCAGGTGCCCGGCTACAGCGACTGCGCGTGGATACTCTTTGAGTCCAATGAAACCGGTGAAACATACCAAGGCATGCCAAACACGCAGGAGTTTTATGCAACACCGCAGCAGGGATACTCTGTGGACTGCAAGCCTGCGGTGTTCGGCGATGAGAAGTTCGCAACACCGGGCAGGATATGCAACATAAACGACATTATGAACTCCATGTACTCAGGCATGCCGCAGGGGTTTGAGTATCCTGAATAAAAACAACTTTTCCTAATTTTTCAGTTATTTCACGCTCTAACGCTTCACTTCAACAAGAGAGCGGCCAGCCACACAAACCTGCCTTAGTGACCCGCTCTCCATTGTGCATGCTTTTTTGTATGTGCCTTTGCTCCCCTTCGTGTATAAATCAATGTCAAAATGGACGTCAAGCATCCAGAACCAGTGCGGCCCTCCGGAATTGAACTCAAACACCATACACTCGCCACGCTTGACATCCAAAGGGTCCCTGAACATATACCCGATTGCGCGCGCAATAAAATTATCGGCCACATACGCATTATAAGCACGGCCATTGAGCGTTAGCGTGCGCACTTTCCTGTACGGGCCTGCCAAAACCAGCAGGGGAAAAAGCAATATGAAAAGCGGGCTAACTATGAACCTCCTGCCCGCGAGCGCGATTTTGCACATTGCACACACATCAAATGAAGCTGAAGCGCCTGCTGAGCTCCTTGGGCAGTGAAAGCTCCTCAAACGGGAAGCCCACGGTCTTTTCCTGTATCTCGCTTATGAGTTCCTGGGGGGACATTGAGAACTGCTCTTTCTGCCCGCGCTTGCGCACCATCACCGTGCCTTTCGCCATCTCATCACGGCCAACCACTGCAATATACGGCACCCATTCCTTCTCTGCCTCACGTATCCGCTTACCTAACGACTCGTTGCGGTCGTCAAGGTCCGCACGAACTTTGCCCCTCATACTATGCAGTAGGGCGCGCGCATACTCCATCTGGTCCTCTGAAACAGGGATTATGCGCACCTGTGTCGGGGAAAGCCAAAGCGGGTATTGCGGCACACCGCCCTGCCTGCGCACCATCCCCTGCTTCTCAAGCACTGCATAGATATCACGCTCAACCGCACCGCTTATGCTTGCATGCAGGATGTACGGTCGCTTCTTTGAGCCGTCACGGTCAACATAGCTTATGCCAAAGCGCTCGGCATTCTCTACATCAATCTGCACGGTTGACAGTGCACTGCACTTGTCAAGCGAGTCCACGAAATTAAACTCAAACTTGGTGATGAAGTATGCATACCGCTTGTCAAACATCTCAACAAGCATCGGCTTGCCGGCCTTTTTCGCGAAATCCATGTACCAGTCCTTGTTCTGCTCGTACCACTCCCTGAGCACCCTGAATGCAATCACGTAATCGCAATCAATCGCGGACATCATCCGCTGGCTCGCCTCAAACTGCTTGGCAAACTCTTCCTTTGCCTGCTCCAAATCGGCAGTCATAGTGTGCATATCTGGCATTGTGAACGCACGGAGCCTGCGCAGGCCTGCCACCTCGCCGCTCTGCTCGCGCCTGAAGCTGTACCGGGTAAGCTCAAACATCTTGAGCGGCAGGTTGCGGTATGAAAGCTGTGACGTGCTTGCAATAAGGAACTGGCCAAAGCATGCTGCAAACCTCAGGAAAAATTTTTTCTTGTCTGAAGAGACAATGTATTGCCGCGCAGGAAAGCGGTGAAGATACTTCTCAAGTGCAGGATGCTGGAAATCGTACATAAGCGGGGTCTCAACCTCAACAGCGCCCATACCAATGCATACATCGGTCACATGCCGCTCAAGAAGCTTCTTCATAAGCCGTCCCTTGGGCAGCCACCGCAGGTTGCCCACATCACTGCCCGGCTCCTGCTGCACAATCTCGTGCTCTGCCATAAGCGAAATATGCTCGGGCTCGCGCTCGTACACCCTGCTTTTCTTGACTTCGTAATTTGCAAACTTCTCAAGAGCGGGGTATTTTGAGAAATTGAACTCCTTAACAGGCGTGAGCTTGCCGTCCGGCGTAAGTATCAGGAACTCGCTGCGCACCTCCTCCTCCATCTTGAGGGATTGCGATACCTGCTCGGCATCCTTTGCTGAAACCCTGCGCGACAGCTCGCTCAACGGATGGCCTTTCACCTTAAGCTCAAATGACTTGTACCAGCCAAACGGTGCGCGCACAACCGCCTTGCCGGAGCCCTTTAGCCCTTCCTCAACCTTCTTTGTAAGCGTAAGTGCAAGCGACGGCGGTGCGGGCCTGTCGGTAAGGTGCACGTACGGATATAAAACAACCTGCGGGGCGTTTACCTTACCTGCGTGCTCGCATATCAATGAGACCATTGACGGAACAACTTCCTCGCTGTCGCCTTCCTCAACTGCAAGGAAAGCCACAAGTGCTTCATTCGCGCTAACCTCCTTAAGTGCGGGAGTAAGCTCCTCTGCACCTTCAAGCGCTTTCTCAAGCGCCTTCACGCGTATGTAATCCACATGCAACGCAAGCGTCATCATAGTCGAAAACCTCCACCGGGTTTTCGACCCTTTCCAGGAACCGGAAAGGGCAGAACCCGGCGTTAAACCTACACCGGATATTCCACCAGTTCCAGGTACCGGAAAGGGCGGAACCCGACACTTACATCTGCAGCACGCTGCCGATGGTATTGATGCTGTGAGAATTAGCCCGATTATATTAATAAAAATATACCCCTATTTATATGCGGGAAGGATATGCCAGGCGCAGAAAACGACCCAAAGGAGTATTACTACAAGGGCAACGAGTATTATGAGAAAGGTGCTTATGATAAGGCGATTGAGAGCTACAACACAGCAATCATACTAAACCCAAATTTTCCCGAGGCATATTTCAACAGGGGCCTGTGTTACTACAACAAGAAGGATTACGATAAGGCGATAAAGGATTACACAAAGGCCGCTGAGCTTGACCCTGACAATCCGGTGATATACAACAACAGGGGTGATGCGCACTATCGCAAGCAGGAGTATGACAAGGCAATAATGGATTATGACAAGGCCGTGTCGCTCAACCCAAATTACCTGAAGGCATACTATAATCGCGGCCTTGCGTATGCCGTGCTTGAGGATTACGATAAAGCAGTTGAGGATTTTACAAAAGTCATTGAGCTTGACCCCGACTTTGCGGAAGCGTATTATGTGCGTGGCCTTGCCTATGAATACCTTGAGAATTATGACAAGGCAATAGAGAATTATGAGAAGGCGCTTTCGCTTAACCCCGACCTTGAGGAGGCCAAGAGCCACCTTGAAACCGCAAAAAACAAGAAGGAAAGCGGTGGTGAAAGCGGGGAAGGCGGCTCAAAGGTTGATGCAGTCAAGCTTGTTGAGCGGCCAAGCGTTAACTTCGCAAGTGTGGCCGGGATGGAATCTGTAAAAGACAAGTTCCTTGATTATATAGTGCGCCCGCTGCAGAACCCGGACCTTGCACGCAAATACGGCAAGCTGGGTGGGGGAGGAATCCTGCTGTACGGGCCGCCCGGCTGTGGAAAAACGTTTATAGTTAAGGCCGCCGCAGGCGAGAGCGGGGTATCATTCATAAATGCTAAATTAAGCGACTTGCTTGACATGTATGTCGGCAACACGGAGAAGAATATCCACAAGGTGTTTGAGGCTGCGCGGAAGAATACCCCTTCAATCCTGTTTATTGATGAGCTTGAGGCGCTCGGTGGCAGGAGAGAGAAGATGGACCAGAGTGCATCACGCTCAGCAATCAACCAGCTCCTTTATGAAATGGATGGTGTTGAGGCCAATAACCAAAACGTGCTGTGCATTGGGGCCACTAACGCGCCGTGGAGCGTTGACACTGCGCTCCGGAGGTCAGGCAGGTTCAGCAAAATGATTTACATACCCGAGCCGGACCACAAGTCGCGTGCCGACCTGTTCAGGATTTACCTGAAGAAGAGGCCGCTTGCAAAGGGCATTGCATACGGCCGGCTTGCCCGCGCCACTGCGGGGTATTCGTCTGCGGACATCAAGCAGATATGCGATGATGCCGCTGCAATCCCATGGAAGGAGGCGTTTATGACCGGCAAGGAGCGGCCAGTGATGATGAAGGACCTGCTCAAGGTTATCAGGCAGAGCAAGTCAACACTGCCCCCTTGGTATGCGGCGGCGAACAAGGAAATCGGGAAACAGAAGGAAGTTGAGATCATAGATGGCAAAAAGCACGTGCGTGAAAAGGAGAGCAAGCTTGGGCCTGAGGAGCAGCAGCAGTTCAAGGAGCTTCTTGATGTTATAAAGAGACGCAACCAGTGGTGGAACAAGGCATTCAACTGGATATGGCGCAATTTTGCCCTCTGGATATTTTAAGCTGCGGGGTGGGGATATACCTAAAAGAAACATTCACATACGCTTGGGCGCTAATGTTGATGACGGATATACTGAGCTGGCAGAGCGCAAGGGTCTTGGCCACCCGGATACGCTCATTGACGGGATAATGGAGGAGGTGAGCCGTGCGCTGTGCAAGGAATACCTTGAGCAGTTTGGCACGATACTGCACCATAATGTTGACAAGGGGCTGATCGTCGGGGGAGAGGCAAAGGTTGAGTTCGGCGGGGGGACTGTTGAGAAGCCCGCAGAAATTTATCTTGCAGGGCGCGCCACATATGAGCACGCCGGCAAAATAGTAAACGTGGAAGGCATTGCAATGGAGGCTGCACGCAGCTACTTAATGGAGAATTGCAGGCACCTTGATGTTGACAAGGATGTCGTGCTTATACCGCGCATACGCAGGGGTTCCAGCGACCTGGTTGGGCTTTTCGGAAGCAGCACAAAAATCCCGTTCTCAAATGATACCAGCTTCGGCACTGGTTTTGCCCCGTACAGCCGGCTTGAGAGTGTGGTGCTTGAGGTTG
>JAVYLZ010000029.1:0-8696 GCA_038740245.1 Candidatus Micrarchaeia archaeon | reverse complement strand
CGTACGGTTTGGAAAACGCCACGCCGTTTGCAAGTGCAACCGTCCGCATTTATTATGCGGGCCTCCCGTATACCAACGAAAGCCGCCTGCGGCTCTACAAGTGCAGCAGCTGGGATTTTGAGGGTAGGGTATGCCTAGGCAATGCAACAGACATAACTGCAAACTCCACGCAAGACGAGGCCCTGGATTATTTTGAGGCTAATGGCACCACGCTTAGCGGGTTCGCTGTTGTGCAGGGCGCATGGTGCGGTGACGGCTCATGTAACGGCGTAGAAACGTGCTCCACATGCCCTGCGGACTGCGGTAAATGCCCAAGCGGCGGCGGTGGAGGCGGCTCAGGCGGCGGTGGCGGCGGCGGTGGCGGCGGAGGAGGCGGCTCAGGCGGTGGTGGCGGTGGCGCAGCAATCTTGCCCAAGGATGCGCGCTACAGGAATATCAGTTCACCGCCATTGTTTGCAGATTTGGCAGCTGAAGATAATGGGACGCTTTTAGTTAATGGCGAGCAATACGAACTGTACTACAAGGACGGTGCATTCTGCGGCCTCAGGCACGGCCCATCAATAATCAACAGCACACGTGATGTTGCCGGCATATTTGAGCAGTATGAGGCATCTTTCGGCGCGCCGGAATTGCTCCGCGCAGGGGTGCTTGATGGGCTGCGGGAGTTTAATGGCTCACGCACTGCGGAGATGAAATGCCGGGAGCAGTTTGGCCACCACCTGTTTCCCTGCACTGATGAGGAATCGTGCCTGCGCGGGTGCCGCCTTGTGCCGCTATGCGCCCCCCTAAGCTACAGCGAAATAGTCCTGAACATGTCACACTATCTGCATTCACATTCAGAGGAATTGTCACGCGTTTATGACGAGTGCTTGCGGCAGGCAACCGGCGCATCCACATACGGGGAACTGTCAGCGCTTAAGTGGTGCATCCAAAATATCGCTGATGAATCGGCGGCGATATCATCATCACCTCTGTTTGGGAACTGCAGCACCTGCCTTTCAGTCTGTCCCGACACAAATTATTCATATGGCGGGCTGGCGCGCGCGGCTGGTGCAATAAAAAACGCAAGCAGTGCATTGCAGGCAGCCAACAGGTCCAAGGCGCTTCTGGATGAGCTTAGCGTGTGCCATGCCCGCGCAGCCATTCCCAAAGAGCAAGCCATAAACGGCTCTGCGGAAATTATAATAACAGGCCAGATTCAGCCCGAACCGCTCCCCGCCTCCCGCTCCCCTCTTTACGATGCCATCTTTGTGATTGTGATAACAGCGCTGCTGCTTCAGCTTGGCAGGATTGCTATGAAGGGATATGGCGGCAGCGGGCCGGCCCCACAGGGGCAGGGCGGCGGCACGGAACAGCCGGCAAAGCCGCAATAGCAAAGTATTTATACGGCAAAATTGAAATTAAACCGCATGAATAAGGCGCGGGAGATAAGAAAGGATTTTGCAGAACGTCTCATTAATACAGCAACCTTACACTTTGCAAGGCAACTCCCAAAGGAAAAAGTGGAGGATCTAATGAACGAGGTGCCCCGCCAGACAGGGTGGGTGTTTGAGCGCGCATCCGCAAGCACATTTCTTGTAAAAAGGCCGCCCGTGCTTTCACAGGAGCTTGACGAGGCATTTTATGCAATATGCAATATATCCATGCAGTGCATGCCTCTTGACAAGGCAGAAGACGCATTTAACAAGATTGCCGATGACCTGGTCGCAAACTTTATGTCGCTGGCTATCGGCGCGGACAATGAGAACGCACGCTTCATAATGCGGCTTCGTCTCAAACTATCAGCATTTAGCGATTACCTGATTGCAACCGGGTTTACATCTGATTGCCTGGTACGGTTCAGTGCGCTTAACGTAGGGAATATACGCTTTGACGGGTTCTCCGATGAGCTGTGGAAGTCACAGCATACAGGCGAATTCCTTTTTGAAAAGCACAATCCCGCATTGTTCAGCTCAAACAGCAAGATATACCAGCAGTATGGTGTTTATCCAGCCATATCCACACGCGCGCTCAAGTCGCTGCTTAGTACATTTATGATAAATTCTGAATGCCTGCAAATCCATATGAACCCGAGCGGCTTCGGAGACGGCACAGCAATAGAGCACTGGAAGATATGGCTTGAATAGCGCAATAGAACTAAAGCATACCCCCGCCCAAGCATAAAAAAGCCGCATTTCGTGCCAAGGCGCCAATCTTACCTGCGCTCGCCGTATTCCTCTATGAACCTCTTGTATGCGTGCAGCATCTCTATTGTGAGGGATGGCTTGCGCGCGCGCACCACTTTCAGCACATCCTCGGTTGAAAGCCTGCCTTCCCTGCCCGCAATGCTCTTGCGCACAAGAGAGAACTTGGCCTCCTGGCACGCGCTTGCAATGTCCGCGCCGGTGAACCCCTCGCTCGCCACCGCCAGCTTTTCATAATCAATATCTTCCTTGGGCACTTTCTCAAGAAATTTCCTGAACATCTGCTCGCGCTGCTCTTTCAGCGGGGGCGGTATAAACACGATTTTGTCAAGCCGGCCTGGCCTGAGCAGTGCCTTGTCAAGCATCTCAGGCTTGTTTGTGGCACCTATCAGCACAACACCCTTGAGCTCCTTCATGCCGTCCATCTCCTGAAGCAGCTGTGTGACCACATCCTCAACATACTTTGACGAGTACAGGTCCCTGCTCGGCGCCACGCTCTCAATCTCATCAATGAACACTATTGCGGGCGTGTTTTCGCGCGCCCTGTTGAACGTTTCCTTGATTATGGCGACCGCGCCCTCATACCCGCGCTTGAGGAGCTCAGCACCGCTTATGCTGATAACATTGACATTCATCTCATTTGCGGCCGCACGCACAATAAGCGTCTTGCCGCACCCGGGCGGCCCGAACATCAGTATGCCCTTGCTGGGCTTCACATCATACTTTTCAAGCAGGTCCTGGTGCAGAAGCGGTATCTCAATGGCCTCTTTGAGCATGGTCCGGACACTCTCAAGCCCTATCACTTCATCCCAGGTGACCGACTTCTGCTTTTCAGTTTCCTCGCCGGATACGCGCCTTTCATAGTCAAGCTTAAACCTCTCATAATCATCAAGCATTGCTATGGTGGTGCTCGGCTTAAGGCCCTTGAGCGCTTTCTCAAAATGCTCCTTCCTCACAGGCACAATCTTGCTGGCCTCCATCGCCTCCTTGGCTGCAAGCCGTGTCGCTTCCTTGCACAGGTTGCCAAGGTCCGCACCCGAATACCGCTCTGTTTTCTTGGCAATCGCTTTCAGGTCAACATCCTTGTCAAGCGGCATCCCCTTTGTGCACACCTCAAGTATTTTCAGGCGGCCGGACATATCTGGCAGGTGCATGTATATTATCTTGTCAAGCCGCCCCGGCCTCAGTATTGCCTTGTCAAGCATGTGCGGCACATTGGTTGCCCCGACCACGAGCACGTTTGACTCGTGCGAAAGCCCATCCATCTCCTGCAGCATTGTGCTGAGCACGCGTGCTGCGGCATCATCACCCCTGCCATATTCCCTGCTCTTTGCAATCGCATCAATCTCGTCAAAGAACAGGACGGCCGGCGCGTTCTTGCGTGCAATATTGAATATCTCACTTACATTTTTCTCGGACTCGCCGAAGTACATTGAGAGCAGCTGCGAGGTTTTAACATAGTAGAACCCAACCTCAAGCTCCTTGGCAAGCGCGCGCATCAGCATGGTCTTGCCCGTGCCAGGCGGCCCAAACAGGAGTATGCCCTTAGGGGGCTTTATTCCGTATGCAACGCTGATGTCCTTTCTCTGCAAGGGCATAAGTATGGCGGTCCTGAGCTCCTTTTTCACATCATCATAGTTGCCAATCTCGCTCAGGCTTGTTGTTGAAGCAAGGCCAAGGTCCTGCACGCCAAACTTGGCAAACTTGTCCTGTTTCTCCTTGAGCACTGCGCTTGTCTGCCCGGCTATGTTTATCCCTTTGCGGTCAAGGTAGTACACGAGTGCGGTTGTCGCAAGCACATACAGTGTGATTTCAATCCTGAAAGGTGTGTTTGTAAGCGCTGCGAAAACATAATGCAGCGGTATGAACAGCCAGAATACCATCGTTGCTATTGTCTGTTCGTACTTGTGCCGTATCACGCCAGGTATGAACGAAGCAACGTACATAAGTGCGCCGATTGAGAGCACCTGCAAAAGTCCCACATCTGAAAACAGGATAGTGATGGTGGTGCGCGCGAACACGCTCATCATTGTGCTCATATGAGGCAGCACGCTCCCAGAAAGCATCCCGCCCGCCGCACCTGCAACCGCCGCAGGTATGCCGAGCAGTGTGGCCGGCTGCTTTAGCGGGGTGAGCACATCATTCGGCAGCAGGTCGCGTATCTCTGCATACAGCTCGCTGTTTACAGGCAGGAATGCATTGTTGTTGATGCCCCAGATGGCTGAAAGCATGAGCACCAGGAAGATGGCCGGCAAAGTGACCAGCAGGCTGCGCTTGGCGCCCAGCCGCAGCGCGCTCAGGAACATCACAGGGAATATTATGCCGCCAAGCAGGCCCACTCCCTTTGCGAACGGCGCAAATATGAGCACCTCAAGCAGTGCAAGTATGAACCAGTACTGGAATGCCGCAACAAGGCTTATGCTGAGCGCAAGCGTGAATATCCAGCCGAGCGCGGCGGACTGGTATGCCACCGCAATGTTGCCCATAAGCACGCTCACAATTGTGCCAAACGTGGGGTTATGGTAGCCAATGGCGGCTGGTATAAGCGCAAAAAGAGGCACTGTAAATATCGGGGCTATCGGGAATGCGAGCAGCACGGACACAGTTGCAACGTATATCAGCACTGCACCGAGAAAGCGCTCATCCTTCTCAAGCGTTACAATGGCCGCCCGCAGCTTTTCCCTGTACATGCTTGGCATACGGAATTAGATGCACTTCTAAATTTATAAATGAAATAAGAAGGGCTGTGCGCAACTGCGGGTCCATCGCGCAAAGCTTAATGCGATTAAACCGCGGTTGCAGCAATACTTATGTCAGTTTTTGTAAGCTTGACCTTTTTGGCAACCTTCCTGCGCTTGTCGCGTGTTGCCATGGCCACCAGTATCGCCTTCTCAACTATTTTGCCCGCCTTCTCCTCTATTATGGACACAAGCTCCTCGGTGGCCTCCTCATCAATGCGCATCTTTGAGGGCGCATTGCTCCTGATAAGCTTCTCAACATCATACCTGCTTATGAAAGCCATCACTACCACCACACACGGTTTTCTGTTGTGTGCGTGCGGCTTTTAAAGCGTTTGTGTGCCCCGTCGGAAATAAATCAGCTTTTTTGGTTAATGGATTTTTTGGGCAAAAAGACGCTTTTATAAACAGAAAAAGCCAAAAACGTGATTTAGGGCACTCAAAACGGAAAAATGGGCTTTCTGGGCGCGTTGTTTGTGCCAACGGCAACTCACTTAGAAAGAGCCAAAACTTCCTGCTCAAGCATCCCAACAAGCTCATGCGCGCGCGCCTCGCTTTTTGCTTCGCCCATCACACGCACATAATCCTCGGTACCGCTCGCGCGCGCTATGCACCAGCCATCCTCAAAGTCCAGGCGCACACCGTCAACAACAGTGGCGTTCGGCGCGCCGGAATATTTTTGCTGCAATTTTGCAATCACTTCAAGCCGCTCCCGGCCCATCGCAATCTTTTTCTTGACATTGTAATACTTGGGCAGGGCACCCACCACCTCGCTCAGCACTTTCCCGTTCCGCTTAAGCCAGCACGCAACCCTAAGCGAGGTCATTATGCCGTCCTTGCCGGGGTGCACCTTTGGCCATATCACACCGCCAACCTCCTCACCGCCAGTTGCATACCCGCCCTTTGCCATTTCTTCCGCGATGTAAGGCGCACCTACTTTTACCAGTTTGACGTTCCTGCCGTGCTTCCGTGCGACATCCATAATGAGCGAGCTTGTGGCCACGGTGGTCACAACATCCCCACTGTCCTCTGAAAGTATGATGTCCGCTGCAAGCGCAAATACCTTATCCCCAATCACGTATTTGCCGTTTTCATCAACAAGCGCAACCCTGTCAGCATCGCCGTCATACGCAATGCCCATGTCCGCCCCGCATTCCTTTACCTTTGCAATCAGCCCCTGCACGTTTGCCTCAGTTGGCTCCGAATGCCTGCCCGGGAACCGCCCATCCTCAACCTCGTTGAGCGGCACAACATCTGCGCCCAGCTCCTTAAACGCAGGTATTGCCACCCTGCCGGCAGTGCCGTTGCCGCAGTCAAGCACCACCTTAATCCCATTAAGCGGGCCGCACCCCTGCATAATCGCAGCCCTGTATTCATTAATTGCCTCATAATCGCGGATAATTGGCCTCATCTGATCCCATCGCGCACGAGCCCACACTCCTTCAGCGCAAATGCGCTCCACTTCAGCACCCCTCTCCTTTGAGAGGCAGAGGCCATTTGCATCGTTGAACTTAAGCGCCACCCATTCAGGCGGGTTGTGCGATGCCGTTATCATGATTGAGGGCAGGCCACGCTTTGAGCCAATATATTCAACTGCGGGCGACGGCACAACACCCAGCACTACCGGCTGTGCGCCCGCCCACAGCAGGCCGCTTGCAACTGCACTCTCAACCAGTTCGCCCGTGGTGCGCGTATCCCTGCCCACAAGCACCTGCCCCGAGCGGCCGCCGGCATACGCCCACGTTGCAAAAGATGCGCTTATCTGTGCAATAAAATCAGGCGTAATGTTTTCAAGAGTGCCGCGTATGCCGTTCGTCCCAAAGCGGGGGGCCGGCGCCCCCACACTTTCGCATTCGCGAAAGGTGCCCGCAAACCCTTGGTTTGCTTGGCCCCGCACCCATAAATTACCACTGCTTTCTGTTGAGCTCATTTTGAGGATACTTTTCTGTTACGGGCCTTCAAACCCGCACTTGCTGCAAGCATACTTCACCATATTGCTCTTGCAGGTGGCACAGCGCACAATGCCGTTGCCACATTTGGGGCACTTGAATTCCGTGTAATCAGTTGTCCTCGTGCCGCACGAGTCACAAACCCTTATCATGGCTTTTTTTAGCCAGATTAACATTAAAAACCTACTTATGTGAATAACCTGCTGTGAGAGGACAGTCCGGCAAAGGGGATTTTATGGCTAAGGCACAGGGCATACGCGGCGTGATTATGGTTGCGGGCGGCGGCACCCGCCTCCTGCCAGTAACAGAGGATATCTCAAAATGCATGATGCCGGTAGCGGGCAAGCCCATAATGCAATATTCGCTGGAGTGCATGGATGCGCTCGGCGTGCCCGAAGTATGCATAGTAGTGCGCCCATCCTTCCGCCGGCAGATTGAGTCGTATTTCGGAGATAGGTTCGGCAACTGCAGGCTTACCTATGTTGAGCAGGATATGTCCAAGAAAGGCACCGCCGCCGCAGTGTCAGCTGCCGCACATTTCATAGGCAGCGGCCCCGCCCTTGTAATGGCAGGGGACATACTCGCAGAGTGTGGCGATGTGGCCGCGCTTGTGGACGCGCATTTTGCTGGGGATGCGGATACCACCATGCTCCTCAAGGAGGTAAAGGACCCGCAGCGGTTCGGTGTTGCAGAGCTCAGGGACGGCAGGGTTGTTGACATTGTTGAGAAGCCGGAATCGCCCAAGAGCAACCTGATAAACGCAAGCGTGTACGTTGTTGGGCCCAAATTTATGGACGAGATAGGCGAGGTCCGCCTGAGCCCCCGCGGCGAGTATGAGATTACAACGGCGCTGTACGTGCTTGCGGCCATGGGCAAGCTTGGCGGCCACGTGGCGCACGGCTACTGGAATGATATAGGCACGCCGTGGGGCTTATTGGATGCAAACGAGCATTTTATGAAGGCAATGAAAGGGGATATCCGCGGCAAAGTTGAGAACTGCACGCTTAAAGGGGAGGTTGTGGTTGAGGAAGGCGCGGAAGTGTTCAACTCATACATAGAGGGGCCGTGCTATATTGCGCGCGGCGCAAAGGTAGGCCCCTTCGCACAGGTACGCAAGCATTCGTATATAGGCCCAGCCTGCGAGATAGGCGGCTTTACAGTGGTCAAGAACTCAATCCTGATGGAGGGCGTGAAGGCCAAGCACCTCTCATACATCGGGGACAGCATAATAGGCCACCACACAAATTTCGGTTCATCAACACAGGTGGCTAACCTTAGGTTTGACCGCAGGACGGTGCGCATGCGCATATGCGGCCAGGAGTATGACAGCGGGCGCGTTAAAATGGGATGTGTTGTTGGTCCGAACGTCAATTTCGGCTCAAATTCCACGGTTCTGCCAGGCAAGACGGTGGGCGGCGGCTCAATAGTCGGCTCGGGCGTTATAGTTTCAGACGATGTCCCGCCCAAAACGCGCATAATATGCAAGCAGCAGCTTGAGCGAACCGAGGTTTGACTTAAAAGCGTTGCCGGCATAATAACAGGCAGCACAAATGGCAGGTGAACAATATGGCAAACGAAAACAGCAACGTGGTCTTTATAGGCAAGAAGAACGTGATGAGCTATGTGCTTGCCGTGGTGACACAGTTCAACGGCGGTGCTAAGTCGGTGGTCGTCAAGGCCCGCGGGAAGATGATAAGCCGCGCCGTTGATGTTGCGGAGATTGTGCGGAACAGGTTTGTAAGCGATGCCAAGATAGGCAAGATTGGCATAATGACCGAGGAAGTGCAGAACGAGGACAACACTAAGAGCAAGGTTTCCGCAATAGA
>JAVYLZ010000028.1:0-8833 GCA_038740245.1 Candidatus Micrarchaeia archaeon | reverse complement strand
GCCCCCAAGCCCGGAGACATCAAGCACCACCTGGTGCGTGTATGTATATTCCTTTCCGTCAAACCCGCACACGCTAAACTTATTCTCCGCAAGCATTTTTGCAAGCGCCTGCGCGGTCCTCACAACCCGCATCCCGTAATCCTGGTGCTTTGTATCATAAGCAATCGCAGTTGCAAGCAGCGCCGGTATCCTGTGCAGGTGGTGGTTGCTCAGTATCCCCGGGAACACCATCGTATCAATATTTTTCTCATACGGCTTTTGCGCGCGTATCATGATTATCCCGCCCTGCGGGCCGGGAAACGTCTTGTGCGTTGACGCCGTAATTATGTCCGCACCTTCACTGAACGGGTTTTGGAACGCACCGCCGTAGATAAGGCCGAACACGTGCGCTGCATCATAAACGATTGTAAGCTCTGGAAACTTGGCGCGCACCTGCGCTACCGGCTCGGGATGCAGGAACATGCTTTTTCCGAACACTATGAAGTCAGGGTTTATTTCCTCAATAAGCCCAAGTGTAGCGTTTACATCAATTTTGAATGGATTTTCAGGATCAAGCGGGAAGTTATAAATCTCCTTTTTGCAAAGGCGCGAAATAGTGCCCATTTTATTGTGCGTTATGTGGCCGCCCCCAGGCAGCGAGTTTGTAATAACCTTGTTTGTAACCTGCGGCAGTGCGGCGAACACCGCTATGTTTGCCATTGCACCGCTTATTGGCCGCACATCTGCGTATGTGCACTTGAACTTGGCCCTAAAATGCTCAACGCACGCATTCTCAAGCAGGTCAATGAACTTTGTGCCGTTGTAATAGCGCGCGAACGGTTTGCCCTCGGCATACCTGTGCATAAAATCATTATAGTATAATTCTCCAGTAACTTCCGGAAACATTATGTTCTCGGATGCAATAAGGTTAAGCGTGGACGACCTCCACTGGTCGTTTTCCCATACAACCCTGCGTATATCATCAAGCGTTGCTATGCGCGTCTCCATATGCTCATCCCACCGAAATCCTCAACAATTATGCCTGCGGACTTAAGCGCATCCCGCACCTCGTCCGCCTCGGCATACCTCTTTTCCCTGCGCAGGCCCTCACGTGTGCGCAACAGCGACTCAACCGCTTCAAACAAATCATCCGCCTTGATTGAGTGCTTGGCGCATATTGGCGCGAGTGCCTTCAGGTATTTATCATCTCCCTTAAGCGCAATTTCAATGCCGAGCACGCCTGCAAGCTCTGCAACGGTATTGACGGCGTTAAGCAACGATTGGCCGCTGCACTCGCTGTCGGTGATGCGCTTGTTTATCTCACGCACAATCTCGTTTATGCACACAAGCGCGTTTGGCGTGTCAAAATCGTTATCCATAGCCTTGTAGAATTCCTCCTTATACTCGCGCACCTCAATGTCCAGCGCATCATCCCTGCCGGCTGTGCGCAGTGCAGCAACGCGTGCGGTCTCAAGCGTGGCAACCATTTTCTCAAAATGCTTTTTAGTGCCGTCAAACAGCTCAAAGCTGAAGTCAATAGGGCTCCTGTAATGCCTGGTAAGCAGGTACCACCGTATTACTGGCGGGTCATACCTGCTGAGCAGCTCCTCCGCGGTTATGAAGTTCCCGAGGCTCTTGCTCATTTTTTCGCCGTTGATTGTCAAGTAGCCAGTATGCATCCAGAACCTCACAAATTTTTTACCAGTTGCAGCTTCAGATTGTGCAATCTCATTCTCATGGTGCGGGAATATAAGGTCTCTTCCCCCGCCGTGTATGTCAATGGTCTCCCCGAGGTATGTGGTGGCCAGTGCAGAGCACTCAATGTGCCAGCCCGGTCTGCCCCTGCCCCACGGCGAGTCATACACAACCTCCTCTTCATCGCTTGCTTTCCACAGCGTAAAGTCAAGCGGGTTCCTCTTGTGCTCGCCCGGCGCTATGCGCGCGCCGACTTTAAGCGCGCCGGTATCCTGCCGTGACAGCAGGCCGTATCCGCTGAATTTTTCCACTGAGAAGTATACGTCACCTCCGGCCTCATATGCATACCCCCTTTCAATGAGGCGCTGTATCAGTGCGATTATTGAGTGGATATTGTCCGAAACCTTCTCAATACGGGTTGGCCGCTTTATGCCGAGCCGGTCCATCTCCGCAAGGGCAAGCTGCATGTTATCCTCAGCCAGCTTTAGCGGATGCACATTAAGCTCAGCGGCCCTCTTGAAAACCTTATCCTCAACATCGGTTACATTCTGAAGGTAATTCACCGCATATCCCTTATGCTCAAGATACCTCCGCACCACATCAAAAAACACATAGGTGCGTATGTGGCCCACGTGCATCCTGTCATACGGCGTGAGGCCGCACACATACATCTTTACCTCATTTCCGCTGGCGGGCGCAAACTCCTTTTCCTCTGAAGCAAACGAGTCGAAAATCCTCATATTCCCTTATTATTAACCCGTAAAGGTTATTTAAGTAGAGGTGCCCCTGCTATTTCTTTTGGGGTTCGGGCTGGGGCAGCCCCCCACCGCGCTTGCCCTGCGACACGTCCCTCGCAATCAGGTTAAGCACCCCAAATATGCTTGAGAGCGCATACCCTAGTGAAAGAAGGGCAAGCACTATGGAGCGCACTACCGCATAAACCGCACTCCCGTACCGCTTGGCAATGGCGTTAAGCCGCCTCAGGAATGCCTGCTTGGCAGACTTGCTGTCCGCACGGAGGTCCATAACTTCCTCAAGCGTCATGTTGTCGCCTAGCTCATTGAGCGCTTCAATGATTGGTGTGAGTGAGGCAAGGTTTTCTTCAAGCAGCATTTTCCTGAGCTTCTGCTTGCCTTTCAGGAACTTGCGCTGCGCAATTATTTTGGCAACGCGCGAGCGTACAAGCGGATCCCTGCTGTCAAGCAGCCGCACAATCCTGTCCTCGTAATTCTTGGGGCAGTTTGCAAGTGCATTAAGCGCGAGCATCTTCTTCTCGGAAGGCATCGCCGCATCCTCAACAGCCTGCAGCAGTTCTTCTGAGGCCGAGCCGTCCTTTAGCGACGCAAATATGCCTACAAGCTGTGCACGCGTCCACGCATCGCTCCTTTTGAACGCGTCGCGCATTATGCTGACTCCCTCATCACCCATCAGCTGCATTGCGAGCAGCGCTTCCATCTTAAGTGCCTCATTGCCCTTGGAGACCAGAAGTGCCCTGAAAACATCCTTCCCCATCCGGCTTGAAATAAGTTCTGGCCAAAGCTCGCACCTGTCCTGGTAAGGTGAGTTCTTAAGGCGGGCGATAAGGTCGCGCACCTCAACGCGGGAGCGCACTCCGCCCCCAACGAACCTTGCCGTGCTTGAATGATTTTGGCTTTCCCTCTGCCCCTTAGCGATAAGTTCCTCGTGCATTGCCCCATTCTCCGATATTAGCAACAACACTTTGCTGCAAATATTTAAAAATGTAAAGCTATTTCGCGCGCGTACGGTGCTTAAGGAGCATAAACGATACTGCCATCACCACAGCCATAACAGCCAGGTATGTGCCCTCTGTGGATGATGCAAATGCATATGCCTTCTCGCGCATGCCGCGAAAGTATGACTCAACCTCGTCACGCATGCTTTCCTCGTACCTGTATACGAAACGGAAATCCTGCAGTATTGTTTTGCCACGCCAGAAGAACTCGCGCGACTCACTGCTCAGGACGTCAATATTCTGTGCCCGCGGGTCCACAGAAATCACCGTAACCTCCTCAGGCAGGATGATGTAGAGGTGGTCCGTCTCTTCAAGCACAACATCGTTTTTTGAGTTGAACGAGAAATACAGCGCATTCTTCTTAAGCAGGCAGTCATATGTGCGCGCCTTCACTTGCGTTCTGTTGAACAGGCCGATGGCATCATACTCAATCTGCAGCACTGCACTGTAAGTCGGCTTTATTATGTTGACCCGTGTCTTGGGCTGTGGTATGACACGGAGGTTGGTGATGGGCGCCACATTGGGGTTGATGTGGTAGCGCAGCTCGCTTATTCCCGTCCGCGTCCGCCAGCTGGTTATATCGTTCGTGATTGCGATGTTCTCATCGTAAAGTTTTGCCGATGCCTCATCATCAATCTGGAGCTCAATCCTCTCAATGACATGTGCGTTGCCGTTCGTGTCCGGGTATATCTTTACGACGGTGCTGTCGTATACAAAGCCCGCATTGGCAGCCTGCATAAGCATAACTGTGGCCAGGCATAGAATTAAAAGGAAGCGAGCCATAATAGTATTTCAATTACAAAAGCTTAAAAGTGGTGGTTATGGAGCTGTTCTTCCTTGGAGAGGCGGGCCTTGTCGCCTCGTTTGCGGGCGGCAAAGTTGCTATGGACCCAGTGGCACGGCAGGTCAGCAGGGAGCGCATCATACAGGAGTGCAAGGGTCTCAAGCTCATACTGATAACCCACGAGCACAAGGAGCACTTTGACAGGGAGCTTATTGAGGCGCTTTTTGAGAAGTACCGGCCATATGTAATCGGGCCAAAGCACGTCCTGCTCAACCTGTCTGTGGACTCAATGTACAAGAGTGATGTGGCAGCCGGTGACACGTTTGAGCTAAGCGGGTTTGAGGTGCGAGTGATGCGCGCCCTGCACCCGCAGTCCAAGTACCCAGTCGGCTATGTTGTCTCAAATTCCGGCAACACTATTTACTTTGCAGGGGATACCTACGAGATAGACGAGATGTACAAGATATCAGGGGATGTTGCTGTGCTTCCAATACGTGGCATGGAGACCATGGGTGCAGCGCAGGCGGCCAGGATGGCCGAGAAGCTTAAGTTCAAGAAGGTGATGCCGGTTTATTTTGCAGACCGGAAGGACCTTGTTGAGTTTATGCTTGTTGCCAAGGACCGGGCAATCAAGCCGGAAGTAGGCGCGTGGGTGCGTCTGTAAGGAGAGTGGATGCTATGGCAAACGAGGAAATACACATAGAAAAGAGGATACTGTGCCAAAAGTGCGGCCATGTGCATGATTTTTCAATAAAAACGTCGCTGTCAGTCGCAAACTTTGTGTTTGACACGCACTGCGTTTCATGCGGGGCCCCCATCACGGTTGACAGGACAACCATATTCAAGAACTCCATGATTAACACAGGTTCAACTATTGCAAGCACATCTCAGGTGCTGGATGTGGACTCTTCAGCTGGCCAGCAGGACGCAGGCACCAGCACAGCCATAATGTCAGATGTGAATGCGTTTTTTGATGAGCTTGACAAGAAAATTGAGCCGCACGAGAGCATAAGGAACATATTTGATGAGGAAGGGTTCTAGGGCATAGTTATTGATTTTTTCGCCCTGCTTATTTCCGCCCGTGCTTTGCGCAGGGCTTTTGTCATCTCAATCAGTTGCGGCAGGGGCGCACTTTCAGCGAGCCCCTGCATGGCTACATATTCGGAGTAAATCCTGCGATAAAGCTCTTTCAGCTCAACAAGCCGCCGTACCTCATTTAGGTTGATGCTGAGCAGCAGGCCTTCCCACCCCGCCTCATCATCAGGGAGCCGCGGGGCTTTTCCAAGCAGCCCGGTCATCTTGAACAAGGCAATGAATTTCGCGGCGCACCACTGTTCACGCTTTGCCTGCTCAAGTATCCTGCCAAGGAAGGCGGACCGTTTCTCGTGCTCCTTGATATCGCTTTTGAGCGATGCAAGCCGTTCTGAAAGCAGCAATGATGCCTTTTCAAAGCGTGATTTTTCCTTTTTAAGGCGTTCATTGTCACGTTGTGGGCATGCATTGGTGCGCATGCATAAACATAGGCCGGAACCGCTTTTAATACCTTATGGAAAGCAGAAAATAAGAGAAAAAATTAAATCAGGGCAAGCCCCATTGCCACGATTGCGCCCGCAAACACCAAGGATACGGTGTTCAGCACTTTTATGAGCGCGTTAAGTGCAGGGCCTGCGGTATCCTTGAGCGGGTCGCCGACCGTGTCGCCGACCACTGCTGCCTTGTGCGTGTCGCTGCCTTTTCCGCCCAGGTTGCCGCTTTCAATGTACTTCTTTGCGTTGTCCCAGGCCGCGCCTGCCGTGCACATAAACAGCGCCATCAGGAACCCGCTTGCAATTGCGCCCGCAAGCAGGCCGGCCAGTGCAGCGGGGCCCAGCAGGTAGCCGACTATAAGCGGCGTGAACACCGCAATAATGCCGGGCAGTGCAAGCTCGCGCAGTGCAGTGGCAGTGCTGATGTCCACGCACTTTGCATAATCCGCCTTTGCCTTGCCTTCCATAAGGCCCTTTATTTCCCTGAACTGCCTGCGAACCTCCTGCACAATCTCAAACGCGGCCCTGCCGACCGCCAGCATGAGCAGGCTGGAGAACACGAACGGCAGCAGTGCGCCTATGAACAGGCCGATCACCACCGGTGTTGAGAGCAGGTTCACCATTTCAAGGTGCGTCTCGGTGGCAAATGCGGCAAACAGCGCAAGCGCGCCAAGCGCCGCACCGCCAATTGCAAAGCCCTTGGTAGTTGCTTTGGTTGTGTTGCCTACAGCGTCAAGTGCGTCCGTAACCTTCCTCACCTTATCAGGGAGGCCGGACATCTCTGCAATGCCGCCCGCGTTGTCCGTGATTGGGCCGAACGAGTCAACCGCAATCACAATGCCGCTGAGCGAAAGCATTGCCGCAGCCGCAAGCGCAACACCATATAGCCCTGCAAGCTTGTATGACAGTATTATGGCAACCGCTATGAGCAGCGTTGGCAGGAGTGTTGACTCCATGCCAACTGCAAGCCCTGTTATCAGGTTTGTGCCTGCACCCGTGCTTGACGCCTGTGCGAGCTTCTTGACAGGCCCAAATGCGGTCCCGGTGTAATACTCCGTAATTAGGAACAGCAGGAATGTTACCGCCGCGCCTATCGCAGTTGCGTAGAAATACTCATTCAGCCCTGTGTAAAGCAGTGTCAGGATCAGCATTGCTGCAGCGGTTATGAACAGGCATACGTAGAACGAGAACATGATGTTGTTGTTCCAGAGCCTGATGAACAGCGACCCGATTATGCCCGCAAGCACGCCAAGCGCGGCAATGCCCAGCGGCAGGGCCACCAGTGCAGCCGTTGAGCCGAGCAGCATTGCTGCAATCACGGTAACCACGAACGACTCAAACACGTCCGCAGCCATGCCCGCGCAGTCGCCCACATTGTCGCCTACATTATCTGCGATAACTGCGGGGTTTCGCGGGTCGTCTTCAGGAATTCCCTTCTCAACCTTGCCGACCAGGTCTGCACCCACATCCGCGGCCTTTGTGTAAATGCCGCCACCGACCCTTGCGAACAGTGAGATGAGCGAGGCACCAAAGCCGTATCCCACAAGCGGTGCGAGCGCGCCGTCAAACATCAGGTAAAGCGCACCGAGACCGATAAGGCCAAGGCCGACCAGTGCCATCCCGGTAACCGCACCACCGCGGAAAGCCATTGCGAGCGCACCAGGCAGACCTTTGTTGGCCACCTCGGCGACTCGCACGTTGCTCCTCACAGCCGTTTGCATGCCTATATAGCCCGCAAGTGATGAGGAGAGCACTCCGACCAGGAATGCAACTGCAGTTGGCAGGTTGACAAAATAATAAATGGCGCCTGCAAGCACGAGAACGATTGGAAGCAGTGTAATGTACTGCCTCATGAGGTATGCGTTTGCACCCTCTTCAATCGCTTTTGCAATTGCCTGCATCCTCTCATTGCCTTTAGGAGCCCTCATAATGCTAAAAACCAGGGCACCCGAGTAGAGGATTGCCAGTATGCCAACCGCCAGCGCAAAATATACTTCGCTGACTCCAAATATCATATGCATATCACCCTATAGTGTGCTGGGGGACATATAAGAAAATCACATTTAAAAGCCTGAGCCGGCCCCCTCTCTACGCGAGCAGCATCATAGGAACTATATATAGGCATACTGCCGTGCCGAGCAGTGCCAGCCATATAATCCAGTTCCAGGCAAGCACTTTGCTCCCGTCAAGGGGGAATATGGGCAAAAGGTTAAAGCCAGCAAATATTGTATTGAAAACATACCCGAAGAATGCGATTTCAGTGAGTATTGATTTTGCACCGAACAAAGCAACTGCAAACGGCAGCAGCGCAAGGAATGCAACCGCGAGCACAATATTGGTGAGCGGCCCGGCTACTGATATCTTGCCGTTCTGCTCGCGCGTGATGCTTCTTGCATAGATGTACACGGCGCCCGGCGCCGCAAACACGAACCCGAACAGCACGGCAAACACGAACATGAGCAGCAGGCCAGTTGGCCACATAACAAAGCCCGCGCGTGCGCCGTACCTTACCGCAACAAACTTGTGCGCCATCTCGTGGCATATGAACCCCGTGCCTACGGTAAGCATAAGCACGCCGAGCTGCTTTGCAACCTCCACGGGCGGATAGCTGAATATGCCCGCAATCCCGTTGCCGGCTATGAACAGTGCCACTGATATTGCAAACATGCATATTGCAATCTCTTCAAGCTCGCGCGTTTCAATCCCAATCATTATCTGACCTCAATCATCTGCTCGCGGTCTTCAAGCACAACCTTTGCGCGCGAAAACGTGCCGGCATATGATTTGATGCGGCATGTAAACTCGCGTCCGTCTTCCGCAGCAACCTTTATAGTGCCCCACATGTGGCCTGATGTAAGTGCCACACCGCGCTGTGAAGGTATCTTAAGCAGCGAGCCCTCACCTTCAATTGTAACAAGGTCGCCCTTGCGCACGCCGCGCACGTGCGGGTACCACAAAGGTGTTAGCAGCGTGATGCCGAGTGCAAGCGCGAGCAGCTTGGCAAGCATTATGAGGTCAGCGCCGGGAATAAGTGCGAACGCTATGAGTGCCGCCGCAAAAGTTACAAGGGACGTGGCCCCAATGGCAGGTATGCTG
>JAVYLZ010000027.1:0-9299 GCA_038740245.1 Candidatus Micrarchaeia archaeon | reverse complement strand
CCCTGCTTTGAACTCCCGACCTCCCGATATAGGGGCGTATCCACCCCCTATAACCGCGGTAGTTTTTGCGCAAGCGCAAAAACATAGGTGGCCATAAGGGGGATAACCCGATAGCCTTCGGCATCAATACCGGCATCGGAACGCTTTCCACATAGGGGGCTCCGCCCGCACTTCTGCTCACGCAGAAGGCGCCCGCAAACCAAAGGTTTGCTTGGCCCTATAACCCCGGTATTTCGCTAGCGCGAAATGGGGCGACTTGATACCTGCAAGGGAAGCGCTTGCCTCCCTTGCGCAGTGTATCAGTCGGGCGCTCCACCAGGCTAAGCTACTGGCCCGTAAGCGAGGCAATTAGAGATGGCAAAATTTAAAAGCAGTTAATGCGATAGCGTAATGTGATATTATGGCTGAGACATTGAAAACAATAAAACCTGCACCGTTTGAGGTGCAAATAGCAGAGGATAAGCTCAATGCTGAGAAACTGTTTATGCACCCTGCTGTTAGATATGACAACGTATCAAACAAAACTGAATTTAAGATTGGCCTTTCTAATAAAAGGGAAGTGCTGACCATAAAGGTAAAGGGTGGCGTTGATTACCTTTTAAGCGAAGATGGGCAAAAACGGCTTCTTGAAGCTGCAAAATCTGCGGAGAAGAAACAGAGAGGAATTTCTGCAGAAGGCGCTTATTATGCCATGATGTATTCACTCTATTCAGGGGCCGGCGGTCAGGTGGTTTATGGAAGCGGCCTTGAGGTTTCAATTCCAAGGCCTAATGCCATTGCTGAGAAAAAAATTTATGAACGGCTTAAAAGCCCAAACCGCGAAGAACGGGTGGCTGCTGCAAAAGCGCTTATTAGGCATGAGACAATGCAGAAAATAATCGCAGACCCTGACTTCAAGAAGCTAAAAAAGGAATTTGTGTTCAAGTATTTTAAGGAGCTGGACACGGCTATTGATGATTACATAGCGCTAAACATCTCTGATAAGGATAAGGACAGGTACTGGGACCTTCTTGTTGAGAACCCGGACAACCTCAGGAGCGCCATCGCACACCTTGTCTTTATAAACGTTAAGTATATCTACCCAGAGATTTACGGCATATATTCCTAAGAAAACATTAATATACTACTTTATTTTACATTATCCCATGCGCACAACCGCAGCAGTTACGGCGTTGGCACTCGGCCTCGCATTCTCCCAGCCATCGCTTGCCAGGGATAAAAATGCCCTAAGCAACTATACGCTTAAGGATGCATTAACTGATGTCCTAGCTGATAATGCATATGCGCCCCCAACCTTTGTGAAGCGGGAAGGAGTGTTTTATCTGAAACAAAAGGGTGCTGAACCGCGCATTTTCATATTCCAGTCACAGCTTGAGTCAATAACAAAAGTGCCATACCAGGGCGCTGAATTTGCATATTACGACGGCAGTGTATTCGTGCTGCCTAACGGCGGGCGTGAAATCATAGAATCCCACCTGAAGAGCAATACGCTGTACGTATACAGCCTGCATGCGCAACTTGAAAGAAACGGCCTTCACAGAGTTGCGGCTCCCATTATGGCTGCAACTTCAAAGGGCGTTTATTTTATGTATGCAGGTGCCTCTTCCCTGTATTATATACAGAGGGAAGGCAATGGGGACCTGGTGTTTAACGAGCTCCCCTTGGATGAGTTCTACCTGCCCCAGTATAAAAGCCTGCTGGCAGCAAGCATTCTCGTAAAAAGCCATACCCGGTCCATCGTACTCCTAAATTCCCCACAGCTAAAGTGCAGTGTGGCGATTGTGGACGGGATTACCCTGTGCTATGATACTCCAAAAAACGGTGGCCAAAAATGAGGAAGGCGGGCATCATACCAGCACTTGCGCTTGCGGCACTCATCTCGTGCCAGACGGCTGCCCCAGTTCAGGAGCAGCGCAAGGTTGAGTTTAAGGACCTTGTGCGCCATGAGAACATTATACAGTCCGAAGCGGCTGCAACTACATCCCCATATGACATACAAAAAAGGTGCGAAGGCATATACTTCAGCGATAAGGGGGAATACTACTACTATTACAATAATAAGCTCTGGTCCCTTGGCTCTGATGAGATATTCAGGAACATTGACCCTGACCACATAATCGCAAAGTTTGCGTGGTTCGGGCCGCATGTGTACGGTGTGATGAGCGGCGGGCACCACGTGCTTTACATTAATGTTGCCAAGAATATCCGGGAAGCAATAAATATTGAGAAAAAGCTTAAGCAGGCCGGCAACACACGGATTATTTTGCCGCACATTGCGGCGACCGAGCGTGGCGCATACTTAATTGCAAGCGACCTGTCCGCGGCATTCTACCTAAAGCCAACTGCTGAGACAATAGCAATCCATATGATAAATCTCCGGAGGTTCCTGTTTGGGGGCGAGCAGCGCTTGTTCATGCCGCAAATCAACAGGCTTCTGCCGCACTTCTCTGCAGTTGAGGTTGACGCGAGGAACACCAAATGCATACTCATCCTGGACGGGGAAAGCGCAATGTGCAAGTCCCCGTTTTTGGACCCGCTGTTCACGCTTCCTGATACAGAATAAAACGAATGATCCGCAATACTCCGGCGCCCGCTGTGCGGGGCACAATCAAAGCCCCAGGAAAAACCGGCGGTTCAGGTGCTTTGAAAATACCTCCCTGCTTGATTCTGAAACTGCATCCTCACCCAGGAACACTTTTGCCGACCGTATCTCGTTTTCAAGCCCCTTGCTCACACCGTAATGCCCCGGGTCTTTCTGGAGTGTATGCGCAAGTGTGAGCGCATCAGTAAACTTGCGCGGGCGCACAGCACACATCCGCTCATCCTTCACAAATATGTCAAAATTGCCCATCTCCTCGCGTATAAACCGCTCAAGATGCTCGCCCATGCGCACGTAGGGACCCTCCTGCATTTTGGCGGCCGGCAGCCTGGTGTGCACAAGCTCAAACAGCAGGTAGCACTTATCATCGGAAACTTCAGCGGTCTGGTGTGTGCAGTTGAACTCCTCCCTGTCAAACACCTTCTCTATCGCCACAAGCGTCTTGCGGAGCTCTCCCCATAATATATCAGGCGCCTTGTCAGGTTTCTTGAACTCAAACAGCAGGAAATGCGTCCCCCGCTTCTCAATCTCGCGTTTTATGTCGCGCACCTGCATCAGGGGCAGCTTGGCAAAGAACATGTGCGTGCCCGGCCGCATGAATAAGATGTGCGACGCCGCAACAAAGGTGGCAAGCGAATCTGGGCTTACAGGCGCGGCAACATTTCTCTTCGGATCAACAGGGTCCGTAACGATAAATGAATCGCCCTTGAACAACGTGCGAAGCAGCCGCTCACTGCGCCCGCCGGCCATATCAATCGCGACGGGGAACGCCCAGTGCCTTGCCGCTTCCACGAGCTTGTAAAACGAGCCGTACTTAAGTATGAGCAATTCGCACAAATACCCTGAGAACCCGCCCGTCTTTATCTCAGCACCGTACACGCCCAGCCGCTTAAGGAATTTTTTGAGTATGCGCACGTCATCCTTCTGGTCCTCGGTTATCCTCTCAAGCACGTACCGTGTGTGCAGCTGCGTGCGGTCCACTGCACTTTTTATCTTCCCGCTTACCGCGCGTTCAGTGTTGCCTATTTTGTATGATGGCACAACATCAACACGATGGCCCTTATAATGCCCGCGTAGGTAAGGGTGCTGCGCATACGCAACCTCCCACTTGTCAAGAAGAAGCTTGCCTGCACCGAATGCTATGGACTGCATCTCATCTAATGAATAAGATTCCGGGAACAGCAGGAATATGTCAAAATCCACATCAGTGTTTATGTAGGTGTCCTTGGCGAACGAGCCGGTGAGCATCACCTCAACATCCTTGGGGGTTGCATCATTCAGCTTGCCCACAAGCATATCTGCAATCGCACGGACCTGCTCGTGCAGCTCACGTGTCGGCTTTATCTCACTGAGCACATCACGCCGTAGCGCCAGCCATGCCTTTTCATCAAACACTGCCCCGCGGGCCATAAGCACACCTACTTCAATGCATAAGATTCATACCCGCGCAGCTTTAAAACGTTTGAAAACTGCTGCGCAAACGCGCCAAACACATAAACCTTCTTTGGGCCGCTATACTCCACATACTCCAGCAGGCCGTTGTAATCTGCATGGTCGCTCATCGGCAATGCAATGTCATAATAATCGCTCGGGAACCTTATGTTCCACCCGCTCAGTGAGCCGAAATAGCACGGCTTTTTGTAGTGGTTTGTGAGGCGCATCCTGAGCTCCGGCCTGAACTTTGATTTTGGGATTATGCCCACAAAATTGCCCCTGAACATTTCCGCGGCCTCCTCAGATGCCGATGAGACATATGACAGCTTCTGGCCGTGCCTAACATAAATATCACTGACCTCTGCGACCTCGGGGCTTACAACCGGCGTAATGTTGCAATACTCGTTAAGCATCTTGATAAGCTCCTGCGACTTGCCTGTTGCGTACACCGCAAATATTATGTTGCCGTGCGTGAGCCTGCTCATGACCTCCCTGCGCAGTGCATGTGCAATATCCTCCTTTTTTGGGAATATGTAATGCGGTGAGCCGTAAGTTGCCTCAATCAGCAACTCATCAGCCTCAACTATCTCCGCACGCTTAAACGTAAACCCGTCCTCAAGCGAAAAATCCCCTGTATACACAAAATTCCCGCCGTCGCGCACAATTTCCACCTGTGTGGCGCCCAGCATATGGCCGGCATTGTGCAGTTTAACATTCCTGTGCACAAACCTGCCATCATACTTAACCCCAGAGAGGCTGATTGTAGGCTCTGAAGCAATCACCATGCGGTGGCTTTTTGAGGAAAGGTGGTCTGAGTGAGCATGCGATATGTATGAGTTTTCGCCCGGCTGGTCAAGGAACAGCATTTCCCCGCCACCAACATCTACGCGCGCCACACTCCGGAAATCCATGGTGAGACATTCTGCATGATATTTTATATATGTGGCTGGCGCAATATTCCGTGATGCCGGTCATACAGGAAGGCCTTGCAAAGGTTGATGCGCGGGCAGGCGTGTTTTACAACCCGCGCATGGAAATAAACAGGGATATTGTAAGTGCGGCTGTTGGGGCTGCCGGTGCAAAAACATACTGCGATGGGCACTCTGCATCAGGCATCAAGGCCATACGCGTATGCCTTGAGAACCCGCAAATTGAACGCGTGGATGCAGTTGACTTAAGCAAGCGTGCGTGCAGCATCATCCAGTCAAACGTTGCACTGAACGGCTGCTCAAAAATCACAGTGCTAAACGATGACCTCCGCAGAGTCCTTCTTTCGCATAACTATGATTTTGTGGAAATTGACCCGTTCGGCACACCTGTGCCGTTTCTGGATGCACTTTCCACATCACTTTCGTGGAGAAAGCAAGGATACATATCAATAACCGCAACGGATACGGCTGTGCTGTGCGGTGCCGAAGTGCGCGCATGCCGCAGAAACTACGGTTCGGTGCCACTGCACGATGAGTGCGTGCACGAGGGCGGCCTGCGCATACTCATCAAGAAAGTGCAGGAATCGTTTGCACCAAATGGCATTGCGGTTGAGCCGCTGCTCTCGCTTTCACACAGGCATTACCTGAAAATAATTGCGAGATGCGTGCGCAGCGCAGCAAAGTGTGACGCTTCACTCAGGCAGATTGCATACCTGCACTACTGCCCGCAATGCAAGCACCGTGAATACGCACATGCGGGAAAGAATGCAGTGTGCAGTGCGTGCGGCAGTGCAATGCGTGTGCACGGCCCATATTGGGCGGGCCGTCTGCACAATGATGAGTTCCTGAATGCGCTGGGCGAGGAAATTGCACGGCGGGGATACCGCAGTGCCGATGAAGAGCTTGCACTGCTTGATGTTGTTCGCGGGGAGAATTTCACGGGCCACTGCTATGACCTGCACAAGCTGTTCAGGGGCACCAACCCGCCCAAGACCGGCCAAATTGTAAAGCAGCTAAGAAGCGGCGGGTTTAAGGCAGCTGAAACGCAATATAAGGGATGGATCATAAGGACGGACGCTACCGTGGCGGACATATGCGGCCTTTTTGCGAAATAAGTGCCCCCGCTTACTTCCGCACCCTCTTCTTAGGTGCGGGCAATGTGAGCTGGCCGGACCATATGAGGAACAGTGCTGCAAGCACGCACAAATAAGCGAATATCCGGATTATGACCAGCTCCATTTCCATCTCAAGGTCCAGCAGAGTTGCGATGTGGGACACCGCAAAAAGCGCAAATGCAACAGCTATGTAAAGCGCCGGCCTGCTGCGCTTTTTTGCGTGCGTATAAATGCCCAGCACGAATATAATTGCGCAAAGCACAAGGTTAACCGCGGGGATTATCTCAAATGGCAAGGTTACACCTGCACGCCTAATGCATCGGCAATCTCCTTATACCTGTTCCTTATCGTAACTTCAGTTACACCGAGTGCATCGGCAATCTCCTTTTGTGTGCGCTTGTCGCCTAAAAGCTCGCATGAGATGTACACGATTGCGGCGACCACGCCCTGCGGCCCCTTGCCGAGCACGAGATTCTTGGAAACCGCTTTCCTGTAAAGCTCATTTATCTTCTCAACAGTGGCCGGCTTGAGCTTGAGCTGGGTTGCAACGCGCGGTATCAGCTGCTCAGGCCCGCCCAGCGGCACTTTAAGGTGAAGCTCCTGCACAATAAACCTGAACGTCCTGCCTATTTCCTTCCTGTCAACGCCGGATATCTGTGCAATCTCGTCAAGCGTCCGCGGTATCTGGTGCTTCCTGCAGGTTGCATAAAGCACTGCGCTCACAACATTCTCAATCAGGCGGCCCCTTACAAGGCCTTTCTCGGCAACCTGCCTGTAAAGCAGTGCGGCATCCTCACGCACATCCTTTGACAGGCTGAGGTATGATGCTATGCGGTCAAGCTCGTTAAGCGCAATCATAAGGTTGCGCTCTATTGAGGATGATACTGAAGAGCGCTTATGCCACTTGCGTATGCGGGACAGCTGCGCAACCTTCTTTCCCGATATCTTAATGCCACGTATGTCCCTGTTGTAAAGGTCAATCTCAGTGGTCAGGCCCTTGTCAGGGCGGATATACTTAATGGGTGAGCCGCCGCGTGCCTTATTTTTAAGGTCATCACTGTCAAACGCACGCCATTCGGCGCCATAGTCAAGCAGGTGCTCTGCAAGCACAAGCCCGCAATCCGCACATACCAACTCGCCCCTCTCGTAATCCCTCACAATACGCCGGCTGCCGCAGTTTGGGCATGCGATTTGCTGCTGGCCCTGCGCCTGCGGCTGCTCAGAGGCCTCTTTTTTGCGGGCTGGCTTTGCCATGACATAACAATAATCGTAAAGTTTATAAACCTATTATCATATTGCGGGCGTGGCACCGGCGAAAGTATATGCTTAAATTATGCACACGCTTAATAAGAGGCGGTGTGCGTGTGAAATACGTGGAGAAGGATACGAGTGAAATAAAGGTTCCTGAGAAGCTCATTGAGCAGGTTATCGGGCAGGAGAAGGCTGTTGAGATTATGCGGAAGGCCGCAAAGCAAAAGCGGCACGTGCTGCTGGTCGGGCAGCCGGGGACTGGCAAGAGCATGCTCGCGCAGGCAATGTCCGAGCTTATGGCTTCAGAAGAGCTTGAGGATGTGCTTGTTTATCCCAACAACCTTGATGAGAATAACCCTAAAATACGTGTTGTAAGGACTTATGACCACCCGCTGGACGCCGCAAAAAACCTGCCGGGCCGCGGCAGAAGAATTGTTGAGGAGCACAAGCGGATGGCAATGGTGCCCAAGGGCGGCCCGTCACCGCTCGGTGCAATCGCGCTCATAGCTGCGGTGCTCCTTCTCGGCGCGTACGCATACCAGCAGCTTGGTGAGGGCGCGGCAAACATAATCGCCGCTGCAATACTCGGCATATTCATAATAGGCGGTGCGTGGCTGTTCGTGTCGCAGCTTACAAGGCGGATGGGCCCAGCGCTCGCCATGGATGAGCCAAAGCTCATAGTCGACAATTCGTTCCGCACGACCGCGCCGTTCATTGAGGCCACGGGCTCAAAGGCGGGTGCGCTGTTCGGCGATGTCAAGCATGACCCGCTGCAGAGCGGCGGCCTTGGCACGCCGGCACACCTGCGTGTTGAGGCGGGTGCGATACACCGCGCGCACAAGGGCGTGCTTTACATTGATGAGATTTCACTGCTGAGCCCCAAGTCGCAGCAGGACCTGCTGTCCGCAATGCAGAACAAGAAGTTCCCGATAACCGGCCAGAGCGAAAACAGCTCGGGCGCACTGGTGCGCACCGACCCCGTGCCCTGCGATTTCCTGCTCGTTGCGGCGGGCAATCTGCAGGATGTCGCAAAAATGCACCCGGCGATACGCTCGCGTATCAAGGGCTACGGTTACGAAGTTTATATGGAGGACACAATTGAGGACACTCCTGAAAACCGCAAGAAATTGGTGCAGTTCATCGCACAGGAAGTTGTGAAGGACGGCAAGATACCGCACTTCAACAATGAGGCGGTTGAGGAGGTTATACGGCAGGCGCGCAAGATGGCTGGCAGGAAGGGCAGGCTTACACTGCGGCTGCGCGAGCTTGGCGGGCTCATACGTGCAGCCGGCGATATTGCCAAGGAGGAAGGCGCGCCCGTGGTTGAGCTCAAGCACGTGCTTGCCGCACGGCAGTTTGCATCGCCACTTGAGCAGCAGATTGCCACGAAGATGATTGAGTACAAGCGCGAGTATGACGTGTTCACCAATGCTGGAACCGCTGTGGGCAAAGTGAACGGGCTGGCAGTGCTCGGTGAAGGCAATTCCGGCCTGATACTGCCGATTGAGGCGGAGATCGGCACTGCAAGCTCACGGCAGGAGAACAAGATAATCGCAACCGGCAAGCTTGGCGAAATTGCAAAAGAGGCCGTTGAGAATGTATCTGCAATAATCAAGCGGCACCTTGGCAAGTCCATAGAGAACAAGGATATTCACATACAGTTCCTGCAGACGTATGAGGGTGTGGAGGGGGACAGTGCAAGCATAAGCATTGCGTGTGCAGTAATTTCAGCACTCACAGATATCCCCATAAAGCAGGACCTTGCAATGACCGGCTCGCTCAGCGTGCGCGGGGAGGTGCTGCCGGTCGGCGGTGTCACCGCAAAAGTTGAGGCCGCCATTGATGCGGGCATGAAGGAGGTTATAGTGCCCTACAGCAACAAGGATGACATCGTGATAGGCGAGCAGAGGCTCTCAAAAATCAAGGTTATCCCCGTGAAAACGTTCAAGGAAGTGCGTATGCAAGCACTTC
>JAVYLZ010000026.1:0-9359 GCA_038740245.1 Candidatus Micrarchaeia archaeon | reverse complement strand
GTGCGACGTGCGACGGGTATTTCTTTAAGGATAAGCCGGTGGTGCTGGTCGGTGGCGGCAACACTGCGGTTACGTACGCACTGTTCATGGCCGGCATTGCAAGCAAGGTGTACGTTGTGCACAGGAGGGATGAGTTCAGGGCCGAGAATGCGCTTGTTGAGCGCCTTAAGACCAGCCCAAAGGTCCAGCTTGTCCTAAACTCAGTTGTGGAACGCATAGAAGGCACTGGGAAGGTTGAGCGTGTTATTGTAAAGGACGTAAATAGCGGCAAGCAGTCAGTAATTAATGCGGATGCAATATTCATCTCAGTGGGCGAAGTGCCGCGGAGCGGGCTTGCGCAAACACTTGGCATTGCTCTTGATGAGAGGGGCTACATAAAAACGAACGAGCGCCAGGAAACGTCCTTGCCGGGCGTATATGCTGCCGGCGACGTGTGCGGCAAGGGATGGCCACAGGCCATAAATGCGGCTGCACAGGGCATGACCGCGGGGATTGAGTGCTCGCGCTATGTTCAGCAGCTCAAGAAAACTGGCAAGTAGCACTGCAAACGGCTGCCCCGTCGCATTTTTGTCAGGCACACAATTTAGATACAAACCTCATCGGTGTGGCGGTTTCCGTTAGCGTAAGGCCAGGCGCCTTTCTCAGTTTAATTTGGGGTAACCACAATCACGCCGTTCTCTTTCCTTATGCTTATTTTTGATGAGTTTAGGGCATAATCCTCTGCAAATTCGCAGTCCGCCTCCCTTGACGCGCCGCCCACTGTAACCAGTTTTCCGCTGGTGCGGACCTCAATTTCCTTCCCGAAATCAACAGCCTGCTCGCCCGTGGCCACGCATGCAATGTTGGCCTTGTGCACCACCGTATCAAGAATCGCCCTTTGTTCAAGCCTACCCATGGCCTGCTGGACTGCTTCCATAAAGGAATCCATATACGACATCCATATTCCAATATAAATCAGGAAAATAACCATCACTATGAGCAACTCAGTGCTTATCATCGCCCATCCCGTGTATTAGTGCCTTGCCAACTGCACGGGCCACTAATCGCATATGTTATATGTGCAGGACTTGCTTGCACATTCGTTATCGCTTGTGCAATACTCGCCCTTCTCAAGGCCACCCTGCTGGCCGGTCTGGTTGCCAACGCCAAGGATAGCGCTGCTGCGCTCCTCAACAGCCTGGCCCGCCTTGTTGGCGGTGTTCTGCAGCTGGGTCACCAGTATGAACGCAACAGCCAGTATGGCCGCGAGGATGAGTATCATCTCTATTGAGATTTGCGCTCTCATGTGCTATACTTAGGAAAAGGGGATTAATAAACATTAAGCCCTGTTCTTTTGTATTTTTATTTCAAATTTTAAAGCCCGCAGAGGAAGTCCAGCATCCCTTCTTTCCTGAGCACGTATTCGCAGTGCGGTTGTATGTGCACATCCCCGTTCGCGAGCAGCCACTCCACGCCGTACCGGTCCATAAGCGCATAAAATGAAAGCTCACCCTCCGGAAAGTGCTCCTTTAACTTGCGGAGGTATGCCTTCGGTATAAGAAGCGCATATGCCGTGATGAGTATGCCCGAATCCTCCTCTGGGAGCCTGAACGTGAGCAGCGGCCGCGCAAGTGAAATCATATGCGGCCCAATCCCGCACTCCTCTCTTGCCTCGCGCACAAGCGCGTTGTACGGGCACTCGCCGTCATTCCTGCCCTGCGGCCCGGTGACCAGAAACTTATCCCACCTTTTTGAGTGCCTCTGCGCAAAAAGGAATTGCCTGCTAGCCCTCTCCTGTGAAACCACAACAGAGAGGCTTCCCCTGTAAAGCATGCTTTCTTATCCAATTCCCACACTTTAATACTTTTTGATTGAACATATTCCCATGGACAAGCCAATCGTGATAAAGCTGGGCGGCAGCGTGATAACCGACAAGTCGCGGTTTAAAACGCCCGACCTCGCATCTATTGATGCGCTCTGTGCACTCATAGGCGAGTTTTATGCCAAGGGCATGCCGTTCATTGTGGTGCACGGCGCCGGCTCATATGCGCACATCCCTTCAAAGGAATACGGCCTGGCGGACGGCTACCAAGATGAGGATGGGAAGGTGAATTATGCGAAGGTGCACTCGCTGTGCGAGGAGCTGTCCACCCTTGTTGTGAACGCGCTCATAAAATACAAGGTACCTGCTGTCTCATTCCACCCGGCAACGTTTGTGATGCAGCGCTCAAAATCGCCTGCACGCATAGATGACTCGTTCATAAAAGAGTATCTGAACGCAGGCTTTGTGCCTGTGACGCACGGCGATGTGGTGCTTGACAGGGACACAAATTCATCCATAATTTCAGGGGACGGGCTGATGGAGTTTTTCGGGAGGCACTACGCAAAAAAGCTCATATTTGCGAGTGATGTTGACGGCCTGCTCACGAGCGTGGATGGGCAGGGCCAGCTGATTCCCGAGGTCAACAGGAGGAACTTCAGGAATGTGTTTGAGATGGTGGGCGGGTCCAACCATACCGATGTCACTGGCGGGATGGCCGGCAAAATCAAGAACCTTATGACGCTTCCAGTTGACACGTACATAGTGAACGGCCGCAAGCCCGAGCGCATACGCAGCATACTTGAGGGCCGTGCCGACATATACACTAAATTCGTGCCCTGAGCGGCCAGGCGATTGCCGTAATCGCTTTCACAATCCTTTTAAAGTTCGGGAGGATAAGCTAGCTTATGAAGTTTCTTGTTGCTGTGAGCGGTGCATCCGGCATAGCTTATGCAAAGCCGCTTGTTGACGCGCTCAAAAAGCACGGCCACGAGGTAAAGGTGGTTGTCAGCGAAGGCGCAAAATTGGTGGCAAAGCACGAGAAGGCCGCACTGCCCAAATCGGACTACTCAGAAGCAGACCTTTCTGCACCGTTCGCATCCGGCTCATACAAGTTTGACGGGATGGTAGTTATCCCCTGCTCCGTAAAGACACTTGGTGAAATTGCAAACGGTGTTGGAAGCACGCTCATCACAAGGGCGGCAGAGGTGTGCCTCAAGGAAAGGAGGAAACTGGTGCTTGTGGTGCGCGAGACACCGCTCTCATTAATCGCAATAGACAATATGCGCAAGGTTGCACTTGCTGGCGCAGTTGTAATGCCCGCATCGCCGGGATTTTATTCACGGCACCAGCGTGTTGAGGATCTGATAAATTTCATTGTAGGCAAGGTGATGGACCAGCTCGGTGTTGAGCACAGCATCTACAAAAGGTGGGGATGATGAAATCGTTCAGGGATTTTGTTGCTGAGATTGAGAAGGACGGGACGCTTAAGAGGTGCAAGAGGCCCGTCTCGCTTAAGTATGAGCTTGCAGGCGTGCTCAAGGCGGCTGGCACAACACCGGTGCTGTTCAGCAAGGTCAAGGAGTCAGAGTTCAGTGCAGTGGGCAACGTGTTCACGACAAAAGACCTCGTTGCCAGGTATTTGGGCGTGAGGAAGGAACAGCTCGTGCCAACCCTAGTAAATGCAATCTCCAATCCATCAATGCCCTCTGATATTGGCAGTGATGGGGCACCTGTCCTGCAAAACACAATGAGCGAGCCCGACCTTTACAAACTGCCCATCCCAATTCATACGGAAAAGGATGGCGGCCCGTACATTGCATCAGGGATAGTGGTCGCGCAGGACAAGGAGCTGGGCAGGAACTGCTCATTCCACAGAATGATGATTATAGGGAAGGACCGCATAGCCATACGCATCGTGCCGCGCCACCTGAACGAATTCATAAAGCGCGCGGGCGGCACGCTGGATGTGGCGGTAGTAATCGGCTCGCCCATAAACGTGCTTTTGGCATCGGCAATATCTGTGGGTTTGGGGGAGGACGAACTGAAGATTGCGAATACGCTTATGCCATTCAATACGGTCAGATTAAGCAATGGGATAAGCATTCCCGCAGATGCAGAGATTGCGTTTGAGGCAACAATAACAGATGAGATGCACGATGAGGGCATGTTTGTGGACCTTACAGAAACGTTTGACATTGTGCGCAAGCAGCCTGTAATGAAAGTGCACAAGATACATTACAGGGACAACCCTCTGTTCCACGTGCTGCTGCCCGGCGGGTTTGAGCACAAGGTGCTTATGGGAATGCCGCGCGAGCCCACAGTATTCACTGAGGTAAGCAAGGTGTGCGAGTGCACGGGCGTGAACATAACGCCGGGCGGGTGCTCTTGGCTGCACGGTGTTGTCTCAATAAGAAAAAAGAGCGAGGAAGACGGCAAGAAGGCGATTGAGGCGGCATTCAGCGGACACAAGTCAATGAAGCACGTTGTTATTGTGGATGATGACATAAACATCTACGATCCGCAAGAGGTTGAGTGGGCGATTGCGACGCGCGTGCAGGCAGACCGTGATCTTGTGATAAAGCCGAACCAGAAGGGCTCATCGCTGGACCCGTCCGCAGACCCAAACACGTACATAACGTGCAAGGTGGGCGTTGATGCGACCGCGCCGCTGGCCAACAGGCAGGATTTCCAGAAAGCCAGGTTTATGCAAGTTAAAATAGAGGATTACATATGAACCTCACAACGCAGGAGCAGAAGATGTACGACGGCGAGATGGGCGAGGGCACCCAGATTGCCATGGAAATTTTAGTGGCATTGGGCAGGATTTACGGTGCCGAGAATATGGTGCCTGTAACTTCCGTGCAGGTTGCCGGCGTCTCCTACAAGACGATAGGCGATGCAGGGCTGGAGTTCATACAGGATATGCGAGCAAAGGGCGCACGCGTGCGTGTCCCCTCATTCCTCAATCCTGCGGGCATGGACCGCGAGCAATGGGAAAAGATGAAGGTCCCCGCACATTTCGCGAAAAAGCAGATTGAGATTATGGAAGCGTACGAGGGGATGGGCATACAGCCCACCTACACGTGCACGCCTTACCTCGTAGGCATACGCCCTAAAGTAGGCGAGCATGTTGCATGGTCTGAGAGCTCGGCAATAGTTTTTGCGAACTCGGTGCTGGGCGCGCGCACCAACAGGGAGGGAGGGCCGTCAGCGCTGGCTGCCGCAATATGCGGAGTAACCCCCAACTACGGGCTGCACTTGGATTCCGAGCGTGTCGCACACTACGAAATTACGCTTGACAAGTCAATATCGCTTGAGGACCGCGCAGATTTCGGCCTGTTCGGCCTTAAGGTGGGTGTGCTGGTAAAGGAAAAATATCCGGCATTTACTAACCTTAAGGCGGGGCACGCAAAGCCAAGCGAGGACCACCTGAAATATTTGGGTGCGGCGATGGCGGCAGCCGGCTCGGTGCCGCTGTTTTTTGCCAAGGATGTCACCCAGGAGTATAATGTTGCGGATGGAGCTGAGAAGATTACGGTTACCCAGGCGGACCTTGATGAGGCCCGTGCCAAGATAGGGCCGGACAAGGTTGCCGAGCTGATTGCAACGGGCTGCCCGCACGCCTCGCTCAAGGAGATTAAGGAGATTGCTGAAATGCTCAAGGACGGCAGGGAGCTCAAGGCAAAGCTGTGGATATGCTGCGCGCGCAAAATCAAGAGGCAGGCGGACGCAAAAGGCTACACAAAAATAATTGAGAAGGCAGGCGGCCTCATAGTTGCGGACACGTGTATGGTCGTTTCCCCGGTTGAGGAGGCGGTGCAGGGGGCAATTGCAGTGAATTCAGGCAAGGCCGCAAAATACGTCCCGACGATGTGCAAGCGCGAGGTATGCTTTGGGCGGCTGGCGGACTTGATTAAGAAGGCGAAGAAATGATGCGTATGCCTTGCTGACAGGCAATAGTGTATGGTGGGATAATGAAAGTAGTAAATGCACGCCCTATATCGCGTGGTGTTGCAAAAGGGGAGGTTCTGGTTTCATCAACGCCAATCTCATTTTTGGGCGGTGTTGACCCTAAAACTGGGATAGTGCTTGACAAGGAGAGCATTGCGTTTGGCAAGTCCGTAAAGGGCAAAGTGTTTGTATTCCCATCTGGCAAGGGCTCCACGGTAGGGTCTTACGTAATCCTGCAACTAAAGAAAAATGGCGTTGCCCCAGCGGCCATAATAAACCGCACCGCAGAGACGATAATTGCCGTTGGCGCAATAATCTCACGCATCCCGATGATAGACAAGCTTCCTGAGGAACACTTTTCCAGGCTGAAGGATGGTATGGTTGTTGAAGTTGACGGGACCAATGGGGAGGCCAGGATTCTTTAGCAAGGCCCCGCCCTTGCAGGTGCAACTATTCCATCGAAACCCTTAAATAACCTAGGTTTTCATACCTTATGCGATGTGCCCCCATTTCAACTACCTGAAGGTTAACATCGGCTCCACTCGGAAGACAATGCTTAATTTGCAGGAGATGCAGGCAAAAACGCATGAGAAAATAGTGAACGGTGAACTGGTGCTGCCTGAATCAATAATAAAGTCGTACCAAAGGGACCCTCGGCTCGCGAACCACGTTGAAAAGATGATTGTACGCCTTGATGATTATTCAGTCGGTTTGCTTCTCTCGCCAAAGTACGACTTAATGATGCCCGCCGCCGTGCTGGCTTCTTCAACGTATGTCTCAAACAAGTACAGCGATGCATTCATGCTCTCTCTGGTTTTTATGTATGCGGGTGAACACGATTGGGCACTTATGGACAGTGTGCGGCGCCGCATATGTGTTGAGGGCGTTGTCACTAATAGAGGGATTAACATAAATGCTGCTGCCGCACTCCTTGTAATCCGGGACATTTACATTTCAAACCACGACTTGGAAGTTGAGAAAAAGCTTGCTTCATACATAGATGACAAGCAGCTCTCGCTTAACTACTCGCGCCTGTCTTCAGTTCTTCCGTATTCCGTCGTTTCAGAAGCGGTTTGGCGCGAAATAGTAAATCTGTCAAAAGAGTATGCTAATGTATTATAACTAAGCAAGCCTTGCAAAATCGTTAGTTGGGTTGAGCGGGATTGATTCAAAGCCCCTGCTTAGTATCAGCTTTCTTAGCGCATCCGTGTCTTTTTCGTAGGCCAGCGCAATACACGCACCCCCCTCGCCACCAGCACCAGTAATTTTGAACCCAAGCGCCCCGTTGTCAAGCAAAAGGGTGCGCAGGCCCTCAATAGTTTCAGTGGATACGCCATGCTCACTGAGCAATTCGTGGTTCCTGTTCATAAGCTTCCCAAGCTCCTCGGGATTGGCATCCTCACGCAGCAGGCCAAGCGCACGCTCATAGATGGGGAGATATGGTGCATAAACCTTGCTCCGTGCCATATCATCAAGCTCGGCCGGCTTTGCGTGTATTCCGTGGCTTTCGGCAAATTTCTTTACGAGGTCGCCGGTGTTGCACCGGGTTCCCCTGTACGTGTCTATTATGAGCATTTTGGTGCCCTTCGGGAACGCAACCTCGGTGCGCTCAAAGTTAAACCTGTCCGGATTGAACTCCCTCCTGAACTTAATCATCCCGCCAAACACCACTGTGCGCGCGTCTATGCCGCTCGGCCGCCCGCCGTGGTCAATTTCATCGCCGATTTGTGCACACCTGAATATCTCCTCCAAATCCACTTTTTTCCCGGCGGCCGAGTAAAGCGTAAGCGCAAGGCATGCACCAAGTGCGCTTGAGGCGCCCATCCCCTTAAATATTCTTTCCCCCTTAAACCACGCCCTGAACGATTTGCCTTCCAATTCCGGGCATCTTGAATAGATTTCCTTGTAAATTGCGGCGTGCATCGCAACATACTTGTGGCCATCATATGTCCCATCAGGGAATATTACACCACTTTCGCCGTAAACAGGGTTCTTTATTTCAATTTGATCCTTTGCCCTCTGAATCTCTATCAATTCAATTTTCCTCTTTTGGTCCACTGCAAGTGATAGCGCCGGCGCGCCGTAAACAACGTAATGCTCCCCGAACAGTATTATCTTCGTAGGTGCAGACGCAATCATATGTTACTATATGACCGCTGCTTTAATAAGCATTGGCATTTGCGAAAGGTTATTAACTGCCTCAACGAAAATATTCTGCATGGGAAAACAGATGATGCGCGAAGTGGAGGAGGTCTCCCGCCAAATTGAGCCCCGCATGACAGGTGCAAAAATCCATAAGTATCGTGGCTTAATCGCGAACCTTGGAGGCATTGCACACCTCTTTGACGACAATGATAAAGTATGGCGCAAGGAGTTTGACAGGGTAAAAAAGGAGATTTATGAGCTGATGGACGATGAGCTCAGGCGTGATGCAAAACGCCGCCTTGATGAGTATAATTATTCAGACTAAAGCTTGTATCCTATTTTTCTAAGCAGCTCATACCGCTCAATCACGTCTTCTTCGGTCTCTGCGCCGAGCGGTGCACTGCCGTCTATCACACCCATTATGCCGCGGCCAAGCTCGCTCTCAGCGATAACAACTTGCAATGGATTTGCTGTAGCCGCATAAATCCTGCACACTTCCGGCACGCGCTTTATCTCATTCAGGACGTTTATCGGGTATGCATCGCGCATGAATATTAGGAAGGTATGCCCGGCCCCAATTTTCAGGATTTCCTCGACCGCCTTGTCTGTGAGTTCCTTGTCATTGCCCTCTGCACGCACAAGGCGCTTGCCGCTCGCTTCTGAAAATGCAACACCAAACTTCACCTGCGGTGAGCACTGCACCATAACCTCGTAAAGGTCCTCAATGGTCTTTATGAAGTGCGCGTGCCCCAAAATCACGTTTGTATTCTCGGGGATATCAATGCTTACAAGCGAAAGTTCAATGTCCATGCCTATATTTGGGGCCTAATTTTTATATTCACATATCAAGATATAGGATGGACCGAACGGGAGGGAGCGCGTAGCGCGACCTACGTTCGAATCGGGTTGATAGGATAAGGATGGACCGAACGGGAATTCCACCCCTGCCCAAATGCCACAAGAGCATTGAGCTGGCGGTTTGAACCCGTAACCTCCTCCATGCCATGGAGGCGATCTACCGTTGATCTATCGGCCCGGGATTTTTAGGCCGTGCAATAAATATAAACCTGTGCATACCAGCCACGCAAGTGTCATCGGGCAAAAATTAGGAGCGGGCCCGATGCGGGGCATTCCATTCCCCGCATCCCCTGGTAATTCCGCTAACGCGGAATTGAAATGCAAATTTAAGGGCAAAAATTAGAAACGGGCCCGATGGGATTTTCAACAGGATCTTCTTTCTGGCAGCCAAAGAAGCTCCACCAAGAAAGCCCTCTTTGAACCCACGACCTTCGCCTATCTCCTCACCAAAAGAAAGAACGAGCTTTCTTCAGGTTTTTTCCGCAAGCCTTTTCTTAGTAAGAAAAGGCCTTAGGAGAGCGCCGCTCTATCCAAACTGAGCTACGGGCCCGTACCGGCTTTTTAAGGCCGGATAGTTTTTTATTTTAGCAGGTTCTTATAAGCC
>JAVYLZ010000025.1:0-10016 GCA_038740245.1 Candidatus Micrarchaeia archaeon | reverse complement strand
GCTGGTGCTGTTCCCCGCAAAAAAATACGTCATAAAGGCTTTTGGCGAAAAGATAGTGCACAAGACAGATTTGGGCGCAATCAAGAAAAATGTTGACAAGGCCGGCGTGGAGCTTGAAATGAGAAGGATGCGCAACCGCCTAATTTCAGCGGGCATACGGCCGGAGGGGTTCATAATACAGGAGCAGGCTGAAAAGGGCATTGAGGTTATAATAGGCGGCAAGAGGGATCCCCAGTTCGGTGATGTGGTGCTGTTCGGGATGGGCGGCGTTTACGTAGAGCTTTACAGGGATTTCTCGGTGCGGCTGTGCCCGCTCTCAACCGGGGATGCGCTTGAGATGATTGAGGAGACGCGCGCGGGCAGGCTGCTTGATGGCTTCCGCGGCTCTCCAAAGATAAGCAAGGAAATGGTTGCCGGGATTATGAAAAAGGTATGCACGGCGCTGCACAGGGATGCCAGCATACGCGAGATAGACCTGAACCCGGTCATACTCTACCCAAACTCATACTGCGCTGTTGACGTGCGCGTGATAAGGTGATGCAATGCCAAAAAGGAATGCTACTCCGCAACAAAACATAAGGGCTGTGCTTGAGCCAGAAAGCATCGTTGTGGTTGGTGCCTCACGCGACCCGTCAAAAGTCGGCCATGCAATACTCAAGAACCTGCTTATCAACGGGTATGCCGGCAGGCTTTACGCCGTGAACCCGCACGCAGATGAGATACTTGGTGTAAAGTGCTATAAAAGCGTCAGCGAGATACGGCAGAGGGTTGATTGTGCCATAATCTCGGTGCCCGCAAAATACGTCAACGGGATACTTGAGGAGTGCGGCAAAAAGGGGATACGCGGTGCGGTGGTTGTAAGCGGCGGGTTCAAGGAGATTGGCGAGTATGCGCTTGAAGAGGAGCTGAAGCGCATTGCAGAAAAGCACGGCATTGCAGTCATAGGGCCGAACTGCCTGGGCATAGTAAACGCAAACAGGCACCTTGACAGCATATTTCTCCCAAGTTACAAGCTCACAAGGCCGCAGCTGGGCGGCATAAGCTTCATAACGCAAAGCGGTGCGGTGGGGTCAACTGTGCTTGACCTTATAGGCGAATCCAACATCGGGATATCCAAGTTCATATCCTACGGCAACGCCGCCGTGCTTGATGAAAGCGACCTGCTGGGCTACCTGCGCGACGACAGCGAAACTAAGGTAATAGTGATGTACATTGAGGGTGTTGCGAACGGGCGCAAGTTTTACGAGGAGCTGCGCAAGACCACGCCCGTAAAGCCGGTTGTTGTGCTCAAGGCGGGGCGTGGGTCGCTTGCAGCCGCGGCCACCAAATCGCACACGGGCTCGCTTGCTGGCAATTACGAGGTGTTCAGCGCAATGCTGCGGCAGGCCGGTGCGGTTGAGGCGGACAACCTTGAGGACTTCTTTAACCTATCAAAGATATTCATGCAGCCGCTGCCGCGGGGCAACAAGGTGCTTGTAATAACAAACGGCGGCGGGGACGGCGTGCTTACGGTGGATGCCATAGAGCGCTCTGGGATGCGCCTCGCATCGCTTTCAAAAGAGACAATTGCAAAAATGAAAAGAATATTCCCAAAGCATGTGGTTGTCGGGAACCCGCTGGACCTTACGGGGGATGCCGACAGCTCGCGGTACAGGATTGCGCTGCAGCACGCAATAAGCGAGCCGGATGTTGATGCAATCGTGGTTATTACGCTGTTCCAGACCGCGGGCCTGGGTGCTGAAGTGGTTAATGAAGTTATAAGTGCGGCCAACAGCACGGATAAGACGCTTGTGGCGGTCGCCACGGGCGGGAAATACACAAAGCTGCAGCTGAGCATACTTGAGTCATACTGCATACCCGCATATGAGTCGCCGGAGGATGCTGTAATCTCAATAAGCAAGGCGCACACGTACGCAAAAATGCGGGCGCGCGTTGCAAGGGGACAGTAGGCGGCAGGAGCAGCAAGTGCAAAAAGTTATTTAATTATAGATAGCTGAAATATGCCGTGGGCTCATAGTCCAATGGTACGACGCTGCCTTCGCAATTCGTGCGGGCCATGCCCGCAAGCGCCTGAGATGCACAAAAAACGGATAAGGCAGAGACTCGGGGTTCGAATCCCCGTGAGTCCACTCTTATTCTGCTGAATCTATGGTTGAGCCGCACCTGACGCACTTGAATGCTGCATCAGTGGCGGAATCAAAGGAGTAGGCCTCATTGCATCCGCGGCACCTGAACGGGGCATCGCAATCGCTTTCCTCAACACTCTTCTCTGATGCAACGTCAAACTCGTAATTCTTAAGGAACGTCTTGAGCTTGTCATGGTTAAGGGTCCATATGTAGGTATACTTGCCCGTATCATCGTCAAAGCTCCTCTTGTAGTCAATGAGGTTGTGGTTGTACAGCTTATTCAGGACCGCCCTTATCCGCGACGGCTTGACCTTTATCTGCTTTGATATGAACTCCGCTGACACCGGCTTCCTGAGGAATGGCGCGATTACTATGAACAGCTCGCCAAAATGCAGCACTGCCTTGTTTTTAATGTCAATATCCTTTGTGATGTAGTTTAGTGTTGCCATAAGTGCCACCTGCGTATATAAATTTATGCTTCCCCCTTTATATACATTTCCCTCAGGGGCTTCAAGCACAGAGCATTTGGAGCGAAATAATATAAGCTTAATGCTCCCCTTCCAGCCAGCTTACGTCGGAAGTTACACCGTAGGCACGATAGTATTTAGAAATATTTGCCACGTCGCGCCTCAGCCACTCGTCATAATGGGGGTGCCCTTTAAGGACGCCCTGTGCAAGGTCTATGAGCACCAGCCGTCCGTCCGGCCCGCACAGGATGTTATACTCGCTCAGGTCGGCGTGCACAAAGCCATTCTTGTGCATCCTGCGTATCTCCCCCATAAGAAAATCATACTCTTCCTGCGGGTTTGCGGGTCCCCTCTCCTTAAGCGTTTTTGCGGGCGCACCGTCCTCCCCTATAAAGTCCATCACAAGCACGTTGCCCCTGAATGCATGGGGATGCGGCACTGATACGCCCATTTTCTCGCACAGGAGCAGATTGCGGTATTCCTTTTTCACCCATTCATGGATAAGCTTGCGCTTGTTGCTCCGCACCCTAAAGCGCGGGTCATCTGCTATATACTTTGTCATATGCACGAAATCGCTGGTCTCAACCATATACACCTTCACTGCAAGGAAATCGGCGGGATACTCCGGCGGTGGCGTGGCGCGGAAAACGATGGACTCCTTGCCCTTCTTTATCGGGAAATCAAGCGTCATTATGATGCCGCTTGCCATAAGCGAGTAAATGTCCCTAAGTGTAAACCTGTCAAAAACCGAGCTTTCAACCTTAAGCTGCTCCTTGAACACCTTCACATCCCGCGGAGGCCTCTTGCGCTTGGACACCCTCGCCATAATAATCCCCCCAAAATCCCGGCAAGCAAGGCATGCTGCCAGACACTCGCACAAAACAGCCCTTCGGCGGGCATGGCGCCACCGGCACGCACCGGCCTGCTATTGCTGCCCGAACCCGCTGGCTTTCAGGTACAGTAGGATATCCTATGCATTACACACCGAAATCCTTTGGCAGTATGCCCCTATTCTTAAGCCACTCAACCTGTATGCGGGTATACCGCCAGGTTACATCGCCCTTGGTATCATCAATCGGCCAGGGCACCAGCAGTATTACATCATTGGCCTTTATCCACGCCTGGCGCTTAAGCTTGCCGGGTATCCTTACAACACGCTCCTTGCCGTCTATGCACTGCACGCGCAGCCGGCTGCCGCCCAAAAGCGCAGTGACCAGGCCGAATATCTCCCCCTCGTCCTTGCGGGGCAGGCGGACGCGCATTACTTCCTCGCTGCCGCCCTGCTGGCCATCCCGTCCATGCTGGTGATGCATCCCCCTGTTCTGCTGGTATGGCATATCAAAACCTCAACCTATAGCACTGCTGGGCTGCGCGCACCGCACGCCTCGCATATCAGCACGTGCACGCTGCGGTCCGCGGCCTCAAAATGGGTGTCATAGCTCCCGCACACCTTGCACTTAACGTACTTGGCAAGGAAATCCTGCAATTTGGATGCAAGCAGGCGCGGGTCAACCTTCCCGTTGAATATCAGGCGCTTGCCGTCAATACTGCTGGGAACCGCAAGCTCTTTTGAAAGGAACTTTGAAACCTGCTGCGGCTCACGCCGCATAATTGAGCACACGTCCCCGAAATTCCTCACTATCGTCTTATTGCCCTGCGTCAGCACCTCAAGGTCCGGCAGCTCAAAACGCTCGGATTTTGCTGTGCGCTTGGGCATTGTTGAATACACGTTGTTGAGCAGGCTCTCGTAATCCTTGTCATCCATACGCATATACAAGGCGGGAAACTTATATAAAGCAAATAAATATGCGCGTGAAATTCATACCAATGGCCTTAAACAGCGATGTTTTGCATGGGTGCTTTGTGGTAATAGACAAGCCGCGCGGGCCGCCGAGCGCACAGGTTGGCTCGTGGGTGCGCGACCTGCTTGGCGCACAAAAAAGCGGCCACATAGGCACGCTGGATCCGGCAGTTTCCGGAGTGCTGATTATAGCACTTGGAAAGGCAATACGGCTTAGCAAATTCCTTTCGGGCGAGGACAAGGAATACGTTGCCATAATGCGGCTGCACGCCGATGTGCCCGGGCACAAAATACGGCAGGTGATGAAATCTTTTACTGGGAAAATAATTCAAAAGCCGCCTCTCAGGAGCGCGGTTGCAAAAAGGCCCCGCGAACGCAATATTTACGAGATGGAAATCCTTGAAATGCACGGGAGGGATGTGCTTTTCAGGGTAAAATGCCAGGGGGGCACCTATGTCCGGAAGCTGATTTTTGACATGGGCAAAAAAATGGGGTGCGGCGCAAACATGCTTGAGCTGAGAAGGATACGCAGCGGGGATATAGGCGAAAAGGATGCGCATACCCTTTACGAGCTTAAGGATGCAGTGTGGGAATGCAATGAAAAGGGGGAATGCACAAAGCTTAACGAAATGCTAATCCCGCCGGATAAGTTGCTCGCAAAGCTCCCTGAGATACGCATCAAGGACACAGTGATGCCATCAATCGCATACGGCTCGCCGGTTTACAGGAATGGGCTGGCTGTGCAGCAGTCGGCAGCACGCCGTGGTGGATATGCCCGCGTGTATTCTGAATCAGGAAGGTTCTGCGGCATTGCTTTCATTGAAGACGGGCCCGAGCTCTTTGCAAGGATGGATGTGAACTGGCTCAACCCCAGTGAATTCGGAAAGGGATGGAAAACCGGAAAAAAGGGGGCCGTATAGCAAATCATCTTTTCAGCAACTTGTAATTTCCACCCTCAACACGTATCGCCTTGCCGTTGGCAAGCGCATCCGCAATCTTCTTCCTTGCAGCAGTTACAATGCGGTGAAATGTGGGCTGGGATACACCCATCTTCCTGGCGCATTCCTCCTGCCCCATATCATTGAGGTCGGCCAGTCGCACCGCTTCAAGCTCTTCAACTGCAAGCACTATCTCCTCCAATGAATTGAGCGGGACACCTGCCGGCTTGAAGTACTCACACTTGAATCTGAATCCGACCCTGCGGCACGCCCTTGGCCTTGGCATGGCTAAAATTTTCCGCCAAAAATATATTAAAACGGGGTTTAGCGCCCGCCCCGGCCTCTGCGTGCCCCGCGGCCTAATCCGGCACTCTTGCCACGTGTGCCAGCGCCACCTTCGCCATGGCAGTTGCCCATCCCGCGCCCTGTGCGCGGTCCCTTGCCTTCCGGCCCTGTCCCATCCCTGTTTGGCATTAAACCACCAAATGAATTATTCACCAAATAATCTTATAAATGTTTTGAATTTTTATTCAAAACTAAAATCATCGCCCGCGTATCCTCTCCTTTATTCTGGTGGTCTTGTGCCGCAGCGGCTGGCTTGCACAGGAATCCCTCAGGATTTTTATTTTGTGCGCCCTGCAATATGCCTCCACCTCCTCAGGCATTTTTTGGTCATACCCAAGGTAAATCAGGTCCGGCCTTATGCGCCTTATCGTCGCAAGCTGGCTGCCGCTTTCCCCAAGCACAACCTCATCAACAATCCTTAGTGCACGCACGAGCTCCGCACGCTCGGCCTGCGTGTGGACAAGCTGCTTGCCGCTGCGCTGCGCCCACTCATCGCTTGAAACAATAACAACCAGCCGGCCGTGCCCCTTTGCATGGGAAAGATAATGCAGATGGCCTGGGTGCAGTATGTCAAACGTGCCGGCCGCAACGACTGTTTTCTCCCTTACACGGCCACGCGCCGGCTTTGCACTTCCCCGCGCACCTCTTCTTGCAAGAGCCATAAGCTCACCACGCATCAAGAATATTTTCAGTGGCTGTGAGGGATGCCCTGATTTCATCGCTGCTAAGCGGCCTCGTTGAAATGGCAATGCCGGATAATGATGCATACACGAGGCTTAGAGCCGCATCATCCAGCTTCCTCGCCTTTGACAGCAGGCGGTCAACAGCATCGTTGAAGCCATAGCCCGCCTTGAATTGGGCCGCCACGGACTCAAGTTCCCTCTCAAGCGCCTTGCGGTTGTCCCAGCATGCAATGTGCTTTTTCAGGTAATCAAAATACTTCGGGTTCTCCTCCTTAATGCCGTACACACAGCTGATTATGAAGTTCAGCGCACCGTGCTCCTCCGCAACAATAAGAAGGTCCCCTATTACACGCTGCGCCTCCGGTGACAGGCGCCTGAGCCGCTGCTGGAAATCCTCTGAATTTATTTCCTCCTTAAGCGAGCTTTTCTCCTTCATTTCCCTGAACAGGCCCGGCCGCTGGTATATCCGCTTCACAATCCCGGCTGCAAACCGCGAGCTTACATAATTCCTATTTTCACTCATAACGGCACCCCCTCCAAATACTTAAGTATGCTTATTATCTCACCATCAGAGAAATGCACATCCCTCAAATAGGTTACCAAATCCTCAGGCTGGCGAACCCATGCAGGCAAATTCTCAAATGCGTTATAAGCAGCATCCGGGACATTGCTTACAAAAGCAGTCCCAAACGTATCTTCCAAATATCCTCTTACTTTTTCTGCAAGCTCGCGCTTTGCCCCCTTGTCAGTATGCAAATATGCAAGCTCAAGTCTTACTCCCTCCTCCTTAATACCGTTTAAGAGGCCTCTTGTAAAATGCTTCTTAGCCAGGCCCTCTGCAGTTTCCTTTGTGCCCGCCGCAAATGCAGATACGCCCCTAAGCCCGATCTCTGCATTTTTCCCGTTTACCGACTCAACAAAAATATCGTTAGCCCGCTTTGTTATTTTTTCAAGTTCGTCAGCACCGGCTTTTTTGCCCCCTTTTATCACATAGGATATAGAGAGTGGCGCACCCGCCTGCCCCACTTCAACGGCATATCCTGCCTCCTTGAACGCAATTTTTAATGCGTTTGCGTATTCCCTTGAGAAGTAATCCGCAACAGGATGCCCAAGCAGGTTTAGTATGCTCGGCCCTACCCCCTTGTGCCGAATTGCCTGCGCAACCCCTTTCTCAGCATATTCCCCAAGAATAGTCAGGGCTTGCTTTGTCTCAGGCCCAAACCCGAGCCGTACCACAACAACACCATCACTCTTGGCCAATGTGGGAAGCGCTTCCCCAGAAAGATGCATAAACTCCCTAAGAATTTCACGGGCGCCAGCCGACCCAGGTATCTTCGCAAACAACTCGCGTGCTTCCATGCGCGAAAGGAAAGTTGAAAGGTCATGGAATTCTACGGGTTCTCCTTTCTTGTGAGGGGATGCAAGCTTGACCTTCCCGTCAACTACTTTCAAAGTTGCAGAATCTGCATGGATTGAAACACTGCTTAAGGCATCTTCAATCAGCTTGAATGCCTGCGGGTTCCCAGACTCCTTGCGCATCACCTTTATCTCGTCTGCCATATCCTTGAGCGCAGCATCGTAGAAGTTTTTTATTGTATCAGCACCGCCATCCCTTGCAATTACTAAAATCTCGTCACCGCCAGTCATCACAAGGTCAACCCCGAATTTTTCTGCATTTTTGTATATTGATTTCAGGTAAATGGCTATCCCAACATCACCAAGCTCCCTAGATATGGAATTGAGAAGCCATGTTTTTCCCTTGTCAAAAACCCCCACACCAATGTTCGGTATCCCGCGCTCGAGTGCACCCACATCTGCAATATTAAGCGCTTCCCTTAGGATTTCTGCGGCATTATCCACTTCACCCTGAAGTGCCCTGTACAGCTCAGACTTGTCCTTTGTTATGAAGAAATTCTTGGTGAAATCCACGTACTCTTTGCTCGCAGCTTCAAAAGACTCGCGCGCCACTTTCGTGTTTTTAGCAACTGCAGTAACTAACTCGGTCACTGCTTCGTGCGCAGCTTTCTCACTAAGCCCCCTTTTCACTGCTTTTTTAACGGCGTTTTCAATCGCTTCCTTAAAAGCTGCAGTGCCTGCCCGGGCAGGCGGATAAAGATCCATAGCATCTAGACCAAGCAGTAATGCCGAAACCCCCACGTAAAGCGCCAACTCTTTCGCACTTTCTGCCTGCTTTATGGCAGTAATCATCTCCGGGGCCCACGTAAGCGGTAGGATATCATATACCAATTTGGCACCAGAATTTATCAATTGGGCGGAACTTTTAGCAAACTGCTCCGGATTATGCGCAGAAGCGTGGCTTAGGGCCTCAAAATCAGCCATGCATTCAATTGCACATCCCACTTATATAAATCTCTGCTTCTTCAAGGCAGAGCCCCGTCTGACACAAGCGCAGCCAACATTTTGCGATGCCTCCCAGCACTGCGCCTACTCCGTCTTTCCGCCCGCAGCTTCGCGCAGGGCAAACTCATACTTCCTGAAAAAGTTGTCCCAGCTGAAATTGTCTATAACGTGCTTCCTGCCGGCACGGCCCATTTTCTCCACAATGGATATGTCACTTGCGAGCGCATTCATGTATATTGCCATCTCGGCGGCATCCTTGGCCAAGAACCCGGTGCGCTTGTGCACAACCGTCTCGCGCGGGCCGCCCTCATCAATCGCAATAACCGGCTTCTCTGCGGCCATCGCCTCAAGCGGGATTATCCCGAAATCCTCGTTTATCGGAGTGAACAGCACTGCATAGCAGCGCGAATAAAGGCTTTTTAGCTCGCCGTAAGGTATGTTTGCGCGCACCTCGCCTATCCCCTTAACCTGCTCGCACAGGTAATTGTAATACTGCACGTGCTCCTTGCGCTCCTCCTGCAACGAGCCGGCAATCACTATCCTGAACCCGCTGTCGTGCAGCCCGCTTCTTCTAAATGCATCAATTGCAATCTCAAAACGCTTCTCAGGTGTTATCCGCGAGGGGTAAAGGAAAAATTTCTCGTAATCAGTGCACTTGAACTGGTTTGCATCAACGCCAGGGTATATAATCTCGGATTCCCTGCCGAGGTATTTTTTGATGCGCGCCTGCGAGTTGGTTGAGTTTGTGCATATCTTCTCAATTTTTGGGGCAACCTTTGCCTCAAGATACTTGAATATTTTCACTGACGGCCAGAACGCCATCCTCCCCAAAATGCCGCGCTGTTTCATTCTCCACTCATACAGGTCATATGCCTCCCTGTTTGGCGTGTGGCAGTACCACATCATGCGCGGGTTATGGTTGCGCGCCCACTCGCTGGGGGTTCCGTGCGCGTTCACAACGTCATAATCATCCTTTATTTTGAGGTTCCAAAAAATCTCTCCGGACTGTATTCCCCACCTGAGCCGGCTTGGAAGCACGGACGCTGGTAATGAAAGCACTGGCTTCACAACACGGACGTCAAACTCCCTGAACTCCTCAAAAGTGGCCTCAGGCACGTACCTGTACGTGTATATTACTGGGTCATACCTTCGTGCAACCTCAAGCACAACCTTCTCAAGGCCGCCCTTTGTGTGGATGAACGGCTGGAGCAGCACAAGGTCCATGCATTACCTTCCGCAAGAATTGTTATAAGCAATTTCAAGGATTGCGGAAGCTGGAGCGGGCCTAAGGGTG
>JAVYLZ010000024.1:359-10050 GCA_038740245.1 Candidatus Micrarchaeia archaeon | reverse complement strand
GTGCACAGGCGGCTTTCTGCGCACCCGCTCAACAGGGGCAGGAAGCTTAAGGCGAATATGGTGCTGTTGCGTGGCGCAGGCCAGTTCCGCACGGTTGAGCCGTTTGAAAAGCGGTACGGCATGCGCGCGTGCTGCATAGCCGGCGGTGCGCTTTACAGGGGCATCGCGCATTACCTTGGCATGCACGTGCCTGTGGTGCGGGGAGCCACCGGTGACTTTAACACCGATCTTTATGCCAAGGCAAGGGCAGCCGTTGCGCACCTCAGTGACTACGATTTCGTGTACATGCACGTGAAGGCGATGGACAGCGCCGGCCACGACGGCGATACAAAGAAAAGAGTGGAGATGCTTCAGCGGATTGACAGGATTGTGCCCATGCTCACAAAAACAGGCGCAGTGGTTTTTGTATGTGGGGACCATTCAACACCGCCTACCAAGAAGGAGCACTCGTTTGAGCCCGTGCCCATCGCAATAGGGAATGTGGAGGCACGCAATTACGGCATTAAAAAGTTCTGTGAAGTGGAGTGCGCAAAGGGCGAGCTTGGCAGGATTACGGGCGCGGATGTTATGCGGCTGGTGCTCGCCTACTCGGGCAGGGCGGAAAAATACGGCACCTGATTTTTCTCAGCTCAGGAGCTCCTCTGCGGAAATTATAATGAGCACTATGAATACGAGCACCATCACCACTGTAAGCCCTGTGAGCAGCGTCTGCAGCGATGCAAGCGCAATGTTGAACTCGTGCGCGAGCTTTGCAATTTTGGTTGTTGATATTTCGCCGGCGCTCTGGTAGGACTCAATTGATTTCTGTAGCTGCTGCTTCTGCGCCTCAAGCTGCACCTCAAGCTCCTCAAGCTCGTCCTCCGATGCCTTTATGCGCACTATCTCGGAGGAGAAGTCACTGCCGGTAGTTGCCTGCACCCTCTGTAACGATGCGCGCGATGCGTTAAGCGCGCGCTTGGTGCCCGCCACTGATTTCTCAACGCGCTCAATCACGAGCAGCTGCGACTGCGCGCAAGCCAGCTGCTGCTGGGAGTTCTGGTTGGTGCTCTCGCCGATGTCAACTATGCTCTGGAATATGCCGCCCGCCGATTCCTGCATTGAGCCGAGAGACGGGGACACTATGAAATAAACAAGCACAGTAAACACTATCCCCACAACCGAAATCAGCGAAACCACCATTGATGAGAGGCTCTTGAGAGCTGCAACCTGGTTTTGCTTTTCCACGGGCACTTACCTCCGCCTGGCTTTGCGGAGCGCACGCAGCGCAATTGCAAATGCCAGCAGGATACATATCAAGGTGAATATTAATAATGTAATTCTGTCCCGCTGTGCCTTTTCATCATCGGCCGCCGCCTGCAAGTCATCCTGCACCGGCGTGCCGCCATTTCCACCGACGGGCTCGGGCGCGCTGCTTCCGTTGCCTTCCAGCCCGCCCGCCGCTGCGCCTGCATTTGCCGCAATGTAAGTAAGTGTAACCGCCTCCCCGCTTTCCACCTCTGTAAAATGCCTGTCAAGCATTTTCGCAAAAAGCATAATGCTCCTGCCGCTTTTCTCCCCGTAATCCGTGTTTGCGCTTAAGTATTGCGAATGGTGCGCAAGCATGCGCGACCACTTGTGAACGGGTGCATAATTTTCGGTGCCTTCAGACGATACCTGGCTCTCGTGCATTGACACGAGAACGAGCGCCGCACCGTAATTGCCCCTGTTCAGCGCATCGGACGCCTCAGCAAGGCGTTCGGTGGCAGGCCCTTCTTTTGAATAATTATTTACAAGTGCTGATACAACCTCCCTGAGCCGGGTTGAGTTTGTGCTGCCATTGCCGAGCCCGTCCTTCACAATGTTGTCTGCAAGCATGCACCAAAGCCGTGCGCGCTCAAGCGACTGCACGCGCCGCATCCTCTGTGAAACCGTCTGCGGGGCTTCCTTGTGGCCCGCAACTTCGCGTGACGCCCAATACAGGCGCAGCTCGGCGTTTGAGAAGTGCTCGGCGTCCAATAAGGTGGCATTTAGGGAGTAAGATACGCGGTCAACGCACGACTGCACTTCATAGGACAGAGCCGAGATATTGCGGTCATCAAGCCCGCGCGTGAGCGGTGCAAGCGCAACAAGCGCAAGAAACGCCTCATTGCCAGCACTGTACGAGTATCCTTTTGCATAAAGCGTATCGGCAAGCGCCGACTTGTTTGAGGAATAGGCGCGTGCAGAGGCAAGCTTTGGCGAGATTAAGCTTGCCCTGCCTTTAAGCTCAGATATCATCGCTTCAACTGCGCTGTCAAGCGCAGGGTTCGGCTCAACTGAATCCAGCCCTTCACCCAGATATGATGCATTGCCATATGAGACCTTGTGCCCTGCAGGTATATCTGATGTCAGAAGCCCATACGCCTCATCAAGCGAGCTGTATTCATAAACTGCAACGCCTGTCTCAATATGCAGGCGATCAAGCAGTGCAGCTTCTTCCGGCCCAGACGGCGGCACGAGAACAGCACGCATGCCCTTTTTGGCAGCCGCCTCGACCTTCTCGGCGAGGCCGCCCACCGGCTGCACTTCGCACGACGGCGCAATCCCGCCGGTAACAGTGGTGTCGTTACGCAGTGCCGAGCCGTCGCGCATTGAGAGCAGCAGCGATGTAAGAGCAACGCCCGCGCTCGGGCCGTCAAGCATGGCCGTGCCATCAGGCGCATCACTGCCCACAAGCAGGAGGCTTGACGAAAAATTGTTCCCACGCGATGATGCGCACGCCACCGAATCCATTATTGATGACTGGAGCGATTCGCCCGCGAGCGGCTTGACGGAGACGTAAACGCCGCCCTTCCCGGGCACCTCCTCAATGTGCATCCATACCAGCGAGCCGTAATCCCCGTCTGAAACTGCGGGAACATACATGCCTGCGGCTGCACAGACGGACACGATAAAAAGCAAGGGCACCAATGCCTTCATGTGCAGATTTGCGCCGCCTTTTTAATATATCTCTCGGCACTCCGACGATAGCCTTATAAATATTGCGTCTGAATAGGGAATATACACTATTGGAGGTGTAATATATGGGAAGCAAGATTGGCAACGAAAGGATAAAGAGAGAGGATGGCTATCTCTATTTTGTCGGCAAGGACGGCTATGTATGGGCGGTCCCAATGAGGCACAACAAGGGCGCCAAGAAGAAGAAGGTCGGCAATGAGAAGATATCCAAGGAAGAGGGCTACCTTTATTATGTTGGCAAGGACGGCTTCGTCTACAAGGCGAAGATGAAGAACTACAAGAAAGGCAAGATGTTCTAAGGCCTTTCCAATTTTTACTTTTTGCTTAAAAACAGCGCCTCTGGCTTTGTTTTCTGGCCTTCCGGCCGGATCCTCATAAATTCATCCTCGGTGAAGAACACAGCCGGGTTCACTGACTTAAGGAACTCCGCGTGCCTGAGAACCGCATCACGCGGCAGCTTGTACGACGCAATGAACTTTGCCGTCTCAATGTCAAGCGAGTCCTTGCGCTTGTGCTTTGCACGTCGCGTGTCAAAATCAAAGACGGCATTCATGTATGAGTTGGATTCCTCAAGCAGCGAGCGGACATACTCCTTGTACTCCTCGGTCGCCGCCGAAACCGACTGCCTCCTGGGCGCCGGCTGGTGCGAGCGCATAAGGATCATAAGCGGCTCATAGTGGCTGTAGGCATATCCGGAGAAGTCAAACGATTTCTCAAGCAGGCTTGCCTTGGCGCGCACCCTGAAATAGGCGCGCCTCAGCTGGAGCAGGCTCTTGCTGTAATAGGATATCTTTTCCTTGGGGATTTGCGCACCGCCGGAAAGATACGCATCCAGCAACTTCCGCGCATCAGCCTCAAGCTCAGTGAACTTGGATTGCATGTTTTTGAAGTTTAAAAGGAGCTTGTCAATCCTCTTCACTGCATTGCGGTTAACGGGCCCTTTTTCAATGAGGGATATCACGTTGGCTGCATACGCCCGCCCTATGCTTGAAATAGTTATAATCGTGAGCAGGAAATCGCCCTGCCGTGACGGTGTTACCGTGGCCCTAGGCGAGAACAGTATTGACAGCTCAAACGCCGATTTGTGAAGTGAATGGTACGCCCTGTTCAGGTCGGCAACGTCCGGCCGAATCCCCTGAACAAACTTCTGCGAATAGTCGGCCTCAACCTGATTGGTCTTGGAAAGGCAGGCGTTAAACTCCCTGTCAAGCTTCATCTTCCTGTAAATTTCCTCTGAGAGCATGATTATCCGTGATTTTGAGGTTGCAAGGGGTTTATATAGGTTGCCTTTTTTAATAGGGGCATAAGGGACCCGTAGTCGAGTGGCCTTTCTTTGGGATTCCAAGAAAGTCCAGCCAAAGAAGGCCCGGCAATGGTTAAGACGCCACCCTTACAGAGCTTTTTCTTTCGGGGAAGAAAAACCTCGGAAAAAGAAAGCCCAAGAAAGGTGGAAATCCCCTGTTCGATCCAGGGCGGGTCCATTTTCAGCAACTTCTTTTCCCAAAAGAAAAGGGGCTTGGGGCTTAATTTATAATATTTGGAAGAGAATACACTGCACTGCAAGACAGTGATGTTATGTTCGGGTGGATTTTTGGCATTTTAGACGGCATATTCGGAAAAAAGAAGAGTGTGAGCTTGGGCCTCTACGGAGCCCCTAATGCAGGCAAGACCACGCTCGCGAACAGGATATGTATGGACTGGGTTGGCGAGCCGCTCGGCAAGGTGTCGGAGGTACCGCACGAGACGCGCGTTGTTCAGAAGAAAGAGCGCGTGATTATGGATATGAACGGCAAAAAGCTCTCTATGAACCTGCTGGACATGCCCGGCATCGCCACAAAGGTGGATTACAGGGAATTCCTGCAGTACGGCCTTGCGCAGGAAGAGGCGCGCACGCGCGCAAAGGAGGCGACAAAGGGCATAATTGAGGCGATAAAGTGGCTTGAGAACGTTGATGCGGCGCTGGTCGTTATGGATTCAACCGAAGACCCGTACACGCAGGTTAACATAACCATACTAGGGAACCTTGAGGCGCGCAACATCCCCGTAATACTCGTGGCAAACAAGAACGACCTGCCAAACTCAAACTTAAAACGCATAAAGGAGGCGTTCCCGCAGTACCACATTGTGCCAATATCAGCAAAGGAGGGCAAAAACATTGACTCGCTTTACCGCGCGATATTTGACAAGGTGAAGTGATGGACGAAATCAGGATAGAGTTCGTTTCATCGGCGGCGTTGAGCGGCATGGACAGCCAGGGCAAGGTAGGCTATCTCATAGATGTGATTAAGGGCGGCAGCATAATTGTCCTTGAGGACAAGCTCCAGCCCGAGGACGAGCGCATGCTTATTGAGCAGACGATGAGCATAGTTGATGACAAGTTCACCGGCATTGAAATCTCCAGCCTCGGCTCTGAAAAGGAGGGCTGGAAAAGCGCAATAATCCGCCTGCTTGGCGGAAAAACCGGCGGCATGACAGTTATCGGGCCGGCACGCCTGATACGCGCAATCAAGAAGGACAGCACCAAGATAAACCTGCTTGCAGGGCTGCGAAGCGAGGAGCGTGACGGCAAGTGAGCGGGTGCGTGCACAAATGCATTGGCTGCGGTGCCGAATACAGGAGCGAGGACTTGGTGGTGCTGCGCGCCTGCAGCAAGTGCGGCGGCACGTCGTTTATGTTCCGTGCAACCGGCGTGCGCACGCCTTCTGGCGCAGTGGACAGCTCCTCGGATGTAAAGGTCCTTGACAACGGGATATTTGAGCTCAACATCGGCTCGCTGGCACAGCACGAGCCGGTCATAATTGAAGGGGATGAGGGCGTATTCTTCATCAAGTTCCCAAAGAAGAAATAGGTGCGATTATGGTTGAGAAAAAATGCCTGGTTGTAAAAAACGAGCACCTTTTCGGGATGAATAATGAGCATCTCTTTTACGGGTTCATGCCTGCGAACAAAAGCAGCATTGACATTGAAAAGATAATCTCAAAATATGGGGAATACAGGGAGCGGTACGGGGAGGATGGAATGGAATCAAACCCGAACTACCAGCAGGTAATCCCGTACGTGGTTGTGCGGTTCGGCGGTAAATTCTTCATGTATGAGCGGCTTAAGGGCGGCACGGAAACGCGGCTGCACAACCTCAAGTCGGTTGGGGTTGGCGGCCACATTGACCCAGGCGATTTCGGCAATGAGACGCTTATGCAGGCGCTCAGGAGGGAATTTTTTGAGGAGGTCACCTACGGCGGAAGGTTTGAGCCGCGCGTTGTTGGCTTCATAAACGAGCGGGGCTCTGGCAGCGGCAGGGACGTGCAGGATGTGCATTTCGGCGTGGTGTTCCTTGTTGATGCCGACAGCGAGGATGTGGATATCAATCCCGAGGAAATGGGCTCAAACCGGAAGGTAGGGTTCTTCACGCGCGAGGAGCTTGCTGCATATTACCAGCAGATGGAGGGCTGGAGCAAGATTGTTTATGACTCATTCATAGCAGGGCTTGGTTGAATGGGCAACTCTGCGCTTTCTGAAATCCGGCGGGCGGAGCAGTGGAGGGGGATTAATGAATTCTACCGGGACTTCGGCAAGACAATAGAGAAAAAGCCTGAGGAAGTCCAGAGGAAATTTTACGAATATATTCCAAAGTGCTCACAAAAGTTTTATGATGAATATGAAGTCGAGGCCCAAATTGGAACATCAATATCGCTCGTTGTCGACAAGTTCCTGACCTCTGAGCATTTCAGCAAAAAAAGCAAGGAAGAGCAGGATGCGTTTAGGGCAATGCTGAAGCTCCTGACGCCGGAAGTGATGTATGCCTACGCGTGCCACGAGGCTGCGTGGGGCGGCACGCCTGAAGAGAAGATTGAGTATATGCGACAGATGATTAAGAAGCACGGCGAGCTTTTCCTTGTTGCAAGGCCATCAATACACGACAAGCTGTTCAGTGTCGGCATGTTCCAGCTCACTGAAGATGTTGCCAAGGACATCTATGAATTTGCCGAAAAGCTTAACAATGACCCAAACAACAAGAGGGATAAGGATAAGATTTGGCTGCCAGGTGAAGAACTTAAATGGTATTCCGAGCTTAAGGAGCATACAACTGCCGCTGCAGTGCTCGCATTACTTAACATTGGCATAATTATACGTGAAGCAAGGAAAAAAAACCTCCTTAAAAAGCTCTTGAGAATGCTTGAATCAGAAAAGGCGACCAACAAAGGGACGTTTATGGCCGGCCTGCTTGGTGCGATGCATCACAAGCGCACCAATTACAAAAAGGCACTGCTTTTCATTGACAAGGGGAACCATAATGGCGATCTTGCCAAAAATGCACTTGCCACATCATTCTCCGGGGAGGAAAGGCACTATTTCAGTGAGGCAAGCGAAATTCACAGGCAACTCTATCTTACGAGCATTGTTAGGAAACTCGGCGATACGGAAAATGTAGTGCAAAAGTAAGGTATGCAAAAAAAAGGAGGATGTGCTAGTTAATCCATAAAGAATTCAGGTGTCGGCGGCTGTTCCGGCTCGCCCTTCCTCTTCCTGATTTCCCGCACTATGCGGTCCTGCAGCTCCTTGGGCAGCTTCTCGTAGCCGTAATACTCAAAGTTCCAGACCGCACGGCCCTGTGTTGCCCCGCGGAGCACATTCGCAAACCCGAACATCTCCGACACAGGCACTTTTGCGTTTATCGTAACGACCTCTTCCTCCTGCTGGATGTCCATTATCTGCCCGCGCTTGCCCTGTATATTGTTTATCACGCCGCTCATATACTCCTGCGGCACCTGCACGAACAGCTTCTGCTTGGGCTCAAGCAGCGTCACGCCCGCGGACATCACCGCCGCATAGATACCCTTCTTTATTGCGGGGATAATCTGCGCAGGGCCGCGGTGCACTGGGTCCTCATGGATGAGCGCATCAACAACTGACACTTTCATCCCTGTTATTTTTTCCTTTGCAAGCGGGCCCTGTGAAACCGCCTCCTCAAACCCTTGCAGGAGCAGCTCCATTACCTCGTTCATATACTGGACTCCCTTGGTCATGTCAAGGAACAGGTTGCCGTTTGATATCATCTTTGCGTTCTTTGCCTCCTCGCGCGGCAGCCCGTTCTCAATGAGCAGGTCCTGCACGGTCTTGCCGCGCACCTTGCCCTCAGGTATCGTGCCCTCCTCAATCGCCTTGTAAACCTTTTCCTCAAGCGGCTCAACAACCACCTGGAACTTTGAGTGCTTGTTGGGCGACTTGCCTTCTATCGGGCCCGCCTTCTTGGTCACGAACTCCTTGTATACCACGATCGGCGGGGAGGTAACTATCTGTATGCCTTTCTCGTTGACTATCTTGGTCTCAATAATCTCAAGGTGGAGGTCGCCCATGCCGTATATGAGGTGCTCGCCGGTGTCCATGTTAAGCTCAACCTTGAAGGTCGGGTCCTCCTTTGCAATGCCCCTGAGCACGTCAATAAGCTTGACAAGGTCCTGCGGGTTCTTTGCCTCAATTGACTTCGTAACTACCGGCTGCGAATAGTGCTTTATCTGGTCAAACGGGTCAATCTCAACTTCTGAAAGCGTCTCACCGACGTAAAGGTCGCGGAGGCCGACCAGCGCAACAATGTTGCCGGAGGGAACTTCCTCCAGGTTTACGCGGTCAGGGCCCATGTATATGCTTACCTGCTGGACACGCGCCTTCTCACCCTTGGACATCTGTATTACTTCCGTGCTCTTCCGGACTGTACCTGAAAACAGGCGGCATATTGCAACCTCGCCGGCGTGCGGGTCCATTGCAACACCGAACACCACGCCGATCAGCTTGCCGTCCTTGTTGCATTCAGTCATCATTTTGTATGCCTCGGAGTCATGGTCGCCGTGCCATATTGAGGCAATCCTGTACTTCTGCGCAGCCTGCGGCGTCGGCAGGTGCTTAACCACCATCTCAAGTATAACTTCATCAAGCGGTGCCTTCTCTGACAGCTCCTTGTGCCTGCTTTCCTTGCAGTAGTTGTAAATGTCATTGAAGTTTATCTTAAGGCGCTGCATTGACGATGCGCTTATCGCCCACTTGTTGAACGCGGAGCCGAACGCAACATTCCCCTTCTCAACGCGTATCTGCCACTCGTCCTTGAACTCGGCGGGCGCAAACTGTGAGATGAGCTTGTTTATCTTAAGTATTATCTTGAGGAGCCGCTCCTGCATCTGCTTTGCGTCAAGCTGGAGCTCGTTTATGAGCCGGTCAATCTTGTTTATGAACACCACGGGCTTTGAGCGCTCCCTCATCGCCTGCCGGAGCACCGTCTCGGTCTGCGGCATCACGCCCTCAACCGCATCAACAACCAGCACCACGCCGTCAACTGCGCGCATTGCGCGCGTGACGTGGCCGCCAAAGTCAACGTGGCCGGGCGTGTCAATCAGGTTCACCAGGTAATCCTTGCCGTCGTACTGGAACCCGAGCGAGATATAGGCTGCCTTGATTGTGATGCCGCGCTTCTGCTCAATCTCGTCGAAGTCCATCACGCGCTGCTCGCCTGCGAGCTCCTTGCTCATAAGGCCTGCGCGGGCAACCAGGCTGTCTGACAGCGTGGTCTTGCCGTGGTCAACGTGCGCCACGATTGCAATGTTCCTTATCTGGTCCAGGTTGAACATAAGCTTCTGGACCTCTGATGCCATATACTCCTTCCTTGCCATACAAAACCCCTTCCTTCAATCCGGATAAGCTAAAATGAGAGATGCGGCGCTTACCT
>JAVYLZ010000024.1:0-349 GCA_038740245.1 Candidatus Micrarchaeia archaeon | reverse complement strand
GCGCCCCTCGCAATCCTCTCCACCTCATCCCTCTTCTTTATGGCGTAGCTGTTCAGGTCTCCCTTGCTGGCGAGCGTGAGCTCCTCAGCAAGCGCCTGCGCCATTGTCTTCTTCTTGTTGAACGACTGCATTATGGTTGCGAGCACTATGTTGCGCAATGCCATGTCAAGCCTGCGCGAGGCCGACACGTCAACCGCAACCTGGTAGAACACGCCGCCGAACTGCACGCGCGTGACGTCCTCCCTGGGCGCCGAGTTCTCAATTGCGGTTATGAGGACCTGTATCGGGTTGGTCTTCTCGGTCTTCGCAATTATCTCAAACGCATCCTTCACAACGCGTATTGCGACGG
>JAVYLZ010000023.1:0-10259 GCA_038740245.1 Candidatus Micrarchaeia archaeon | reverse complement strand
CACAACCCAGTGCTTGCTGGCCGTTGATATCTGCACCGTTGACAGGTAAACACCGTAATGGTGCAGGTTGTTCTCGCTTTCAGTGTCAACACCGAAATCCGTTTCGCGCGCCCATTCCTCGGCGGCGCGCCTCAGCTCCTCATCGGTCTGTACGTAAATCACATTTCTCATTGCCTCCCATTAGCAGCACAAACTATATAATTAGTTTTCGGCAATATTATTGCATGGCGCTTGCGCAAAAAGAGGAGCTCACACCCGAACAACGGCTCAAAAAATTATACTCGCTTGAGTACGAGATGCTCAAGAAAACACTTACACTTGAAATCTCACAGAAGAAAGATGTTTTTAAAACAGCACTTTCAATCGCAGAGTCATTATACGGAGTTAAGGATGTGGGTGAACTTCAGAAAAAATTAGGTGTCACCGCTGACGGTGTATTCGGTCCAAAAACACTGCTTGCGCTGTTCAAGAAATTGCACGAGGATAACAAGAACGACGAATTGGTGCAGCTGCGCAGAGCGGTTTACCCGCACCTCAGTGAGGTCTCGCTTTCAGTGCCGCGTGAGCTCCTGCAGTCGTTTGGTGCAGAAAGCATAAAGGACCTGCAGAAAAAACTTGGGTATGACTACAGAGGCAATAAGCTTAAGGTTGATGGTGTGTTTGGCAAGCGCACGCTGTACGCTGTGTTATCCAAAACTGCCTTTGCAGAGAATGTTGCTGCCCCTAAAAGACAAGAGGAGACAATGCAATCAATCCCCTCGCGCACGATTCATATTGAGGAGAAGTATCATCGCGCTTTGAATAAGAACAGCTACAAAGAAAGGGAGGAAAAAATAGACTGCGTAGTATTGCACCATACTGAAACGAATAACGTGGAGGATACAATACGTGTCTTAAGGGAGAGGAAAGTTTCTGCGCATTATGTAATCGATCGTGATGGCAAGATCTATCAGCTTGTAGACGAGAAACGCGCCGCCTGGCACGCCAGAGGGTATAACAGGCGCTCTATCGGCATAGAGATTGTAAGCCCCGGAGACGGCACATATACGGACGCCCAATATGCTTCCCTAAAGGCGTTGCTTGGGGACATTGAGGGGCGGTATGGCATTCCACATGATAATAAGCACATTATCGGTCACTTTGAAGTGAATAATCAGAAGTATGATCCATACGGTTTGGATTGGAAACAATTAGGGCTGAACGAGCCTTCGGAAGTTAAGAAGTTGGTTGCACGGAAGATCTCTGCAGAAAAACGCAGGAAAAAGCGGGCTTAGTACGATATGCTGAATTTTGAGTATCTGCTTTCATCATCAATTTCCTTTTCCTCAATAATCAGCTTTTCAACATAAATTCTGTATTCAGTTTTAATGTCAATCCTCCGCAGGAATTCATCAAAATCCTCTTCGGAACTGCACTCGCACACAATTTCAACACTGCCGTTCCTGAGGTTTTTTGCATAGCCCGTAATGTGCATCCCGTCCGCAATATCCTTTACTGTTGCGCGGTAAAACACGCCCTGCACCCTGCCTGTTGCCACAATCTTAGCACGCACTACCATACCGTCTCACTCACTGTAAATCGTGTCCCACATTTTTTTGGCCAGCTTGCCGGTATGCGTATATTTTTCTACATCTACCTTTTGCACGGCCTCATTGTGCTTGGCAAGGAACTCATTAATCCTCCGTATTGCCTCCTGCTTCATCTCGCCGCTGAGCATCCTCCCGCTCTCATATTCCTTTTTTATCCTTTCAAGCTCGGCATCATCCGGCTCAAAGAACAGGCTCATCCACTGGAACGGCACATCAACTTTCGTGTCCCCCCCAAGCTTGCGGTGCTCCTCAACAGTTGTGCGCCCGCCTGAGAACGCATACTTGTTTATCTTGTTTTTTACAGTTTTTTCATCATCTGTAAGGAATACCGCGGTCTCTTCTTTGCTGGAGCTCATTTTTCCTGAAACGCCCGCAAGCGGCGGCAGGAACTGTGAATGTATCGCCGCAGCCTTTTGGTATCCCATCCCCTCCGCAATATCCCGCTGTATCCTCCAGTAATTGTCCTGGTCAATCGCAGCAGGTATCAGGCACCTTTTTCTCTCAAAAAATGTTGGCACTATCTGGTATGCCGGGAACATAAGCATCCCGATATTCGTCTCGTTTGTGAACCCGAAAACCGCCTTGGCCGTTGAAAATGTAATTTTGCGTGCAGTCTTGAGCAGCAGGGGATAAACGTTGCGCACATACTCTGAATTCCTGAATATGAACGTCCTGTCGGGGTCAAACCCTAGCGCCGCAATGTGGCGTATGTTGTCCTCTGAATACTTGTCAATCTCCTCCCACGTGCGCTCCCGCTTGTAAAGGAACTTCTCATCATCTGTTATTTGTATGTATAAATTGACACCGAATGCGTCCTGCAAGTGCTTTGTGAACACCATCGGAATTATGTGGCCGATGTGCATGGGCCCGCTCGGCCCCCTGCCCGTGTAAAGGAAAAACCCCTTTCCCCTATCGTAATCGTCAAGCACAAGGTTGAGGTCCCTGTGCGAGAAAAAGAATCCCCTGCGGAGCATATGCGCTCCGCCTTTCATTTTTGAGAGCAGCCGCTGTTTTAGCGATTCAGCTATGCGTGATGTGCCAAACTCCTTTATGAGGCGCTCATAGTCAACTGCGCCGCTCACTTCCCACGGAGTTACTGTGTATTCACCCATATTCAGACCTCAAGCGTTGACTCAGGGTCAACCTCTATGCCCTTTGAGGTGATGTGCAGCGGGTGCACACGGTTTGAGTGCTTTGACCCGCGCATCTCCACAACCTCAATGCCGCGTTTGCGGACACCTTTGCTAAGCGTGTTTGTGAGGTGTATAACCGCATCGGAAAGCGAGTCAATATCGCGCGAGACATCAGTCGTATCCCCAAGCTCGCCTATAAGTATGGTTGTGCAGCCCCACCTGCGTAGCTTGTCCATAAACTTCAGCATGCCCTCGCGCCGCGTGCGCACATCCGGAAAATGCGTCCCCAGCACCGTAACTGTGTCAACCACCACGCGCGCCACTGCAAACTTGTCCACGAGGTTTATGAGCGTGTCCTCCTGCTCAAAGAACAGGTCAACCTCGTGCGCCGGATATTGCAGGTAAGTAAGCTTTTGCGTGTCCTCAAGTCCCTTGAGATTCCACCCGAATTTTAGCATATTCCTGTACATCATCTTTTTTGGTTCCTCAAACCCGATGTACATGCCGTTTTCGTTAAACTGCGTTGCGCCCATATACAGGAACTGCATGCCAAAGATGGTTTTTCCGGAGCCAACATGCCCCGCAAGCGAAACAATGCTGTTCCTTATGAGCCCGCCGTCGGTAATCTCGTCAAACCCCGGCACACCGCTCGGCACCTTGTCAATGCTTCTTGCTTTCATCGCAACACCTCACTTTTTGCTGCCGCCCTGCGCACGCAGCTTTTCGCCCAGCTTCTCGCGGTACTTGATGTTTTTCATAAACGCCGCAAGCGCGGGGCCCTTTAGCGTATTCTTGACTATAAATTGCGATAAGGAATAGCTGGTCTGTGAAACATCATTAAGCACTTCCTGCATTTCCTCAAACCCAACCATCCTTTTTTGCGGCTTGAGCACCTCTACATATACAGGGCCGTACATGCTCGCAAGCCTGAACGCAGTCCTGAAATCCTTTGTGAGCACTTTTACTTCACCTGAGGATGAATACGTTGCCTGCTTGACGGGCTTGCCGTCCGGCCCTGGCACCTCAATCTCCTCTTTTACCGGAACCTCAATCTCGCCCCTGCCGTACACAACACCGTCCTCCTTTACAAGCTTGGCGAACAGTTCGGTGAGCCGGTTTTTAACCTCATCCTCAGTATTGCCGTGCGAGTCAAAAAACATCAGGAGCAGGATGCCTCCCTTGCTTATGGCATCTTCCTCAAGCTTCTCATCCTTGTCCATAAGAGCACTTATCCCTAAGAATGAATAAAAACCTATAACCTATTTCCTGGCGGGCTTTGCAGCTGCCTTGCGCAACTCATCACGCGACAGCCAGAAGAAGTAGCCGACAATGCCAAAAGTTGCTATGGGGGAGAGCCAGGGCGGGATGTGGAACCCGAACGAGTCAAGCAGCATAATTGTGCCAAGCACAAGTATTGAGTACATTGCACCGTTCTTAAGGTATTTGTACCTCTTAATGTTCTCTATGTTGCTGATTGTTACCTGCCTTACAACAAGCGCGCCCAGCCCATTGCCGATTAGTATGAGCGGAACCGAGAGCGTGAACGCGAACGCCCCAAGCACACCGTCTATTGAGAATGTTGCATCAATCACTTCAAGGTAGAATATCTTGCTGATATCGGACATCCCTTCCTTCATAAGCTCGCGCTCGGCCTTCTCGGCGTTCTCCTTGAACCCGTGCGTTATGAAGAAGGCGGTTGAGCCCACAACCGCACCGAAAGCCATCATTGGATGCGTGTTTATGGCAAACCATACGATGATGGTAAGCAGCACGGAAACAACCGCAAAAAACCACACGCCCTGCGAATGTATGAACCGCTCCCCTATAAGGCCGTAATGCTTCGGCTCAATGAACAGCCAGTGGAAAAACAGAAAGATGAGGAATGTGCCCCCACCGATGAGCAGCACCGGCGCCGACTCTTCAATCGCCTCAATCACGCGCGGGTCATCGCTGAATGTTGCAAGCAGTGCATCAACAGGGCCCAGTGATGGCGTGGAAACCCATACTATCAGCCAGGGCAGCACGCCCCTTATGAAGAAGACCGCGAACAGCAGCCCCCATACCAGGAACCACCTGCGGTATTTCTCCTTCATTGTGCCGAGCACTTCCGCGTTGATTATGGCGTTGTCAATGCTGCTGATGGTCTCAAACAGGCATAGGCCGGCCACAACAAGGATTATCGTAAGCAGGTCCACACTATGATTAGATGGCGATAGCTTTATATAGGGTCTATACCTTAAAATAGTCACGCTGCGCATGGATGGCCATACGAGCACCGTAGCGCGATGAAATATCGGTCGACAGTGCGCAGCATAGCACTTTCTTCGGGATGCCTAAGAAAGTGCACAAAGAAGCGCCGCCAAGCGTCCCAAGCATTTGGGGTGCATGGATGGCGGCACAGGAAAAGCAGCCATGTGAGAGGTGGCTGGTGGCATTCAAAAAGGCCGAGAGTGGCCGAAGATGGAAGTTCAAGTCAAGGTACATCCGCGCTCAAGGGACTTAAAAATAATCACATCCGAACCGGCTTGTGGAAATGCCCCCCTTTTGGAGGTGTGGCTGACCGAGCCGGCTGAGGATAACAGGGCGAACATACAGCTGCTTAAGGTCCTTTCACGGGCCTTTAAGTGCGATGCATCGCTCATAAGCGGTCACAAGAGCAAGAACAAGCGGGTAGCGCTGTGCATAAGTGAGGAAGGTTTCAGTGGCGTTGCACAAGGGTTCAGGAGAAAATGATGCCCTGGTACGGCTGCTGGATGAACTCAACGAGCACGCGGTCATTGTAGAGGGCAAGCGTGACGTTGCTGCCCTCTCGCGGATCGGTGTGCGTGCCTGCGTTATGACGCTTGACAGGGCAGAGCGGTCGGGCACACCGCCCGGTATGCCTGCAGTTATCCTGACCGATTTTGACAGGTCGGGCGAGATAAAGGCGGCAAAGGCGGAGGCGTTCCTGGTTTCAAGGGGCGTGCGTGTCAATACTGCCCTGCGTGAGAGGTTTAGGCGGATTTTCGGCACCTTGACTATAGAGGACGTTCCGTATATTTTCGGCCGGCTTTTAGGCAAGTGAAGGTGCAGGGTATGGGGAAGATATACATTGACACGGTAAAATACATGGTCCATGCGGACTTTGAGATAAAGGGGCTGGTTGAGAAGCCGGACGTTGTTGGCGCGATTTTTGGCCAGACAGAGGGCTTGCTTGGGGACGAGCTTGACCTGCGTGAGATGCAGAAGAGCGGCAGGATAGGCAGGATTGAGGTTGAGCTTGAAGCCAAGGACGGCAGGAGCGTTGGGAAGATACTGCTTCCCTCAAGCCTTGACATGGTGGAGACCTCCGTCATTGCCGCAGCAATAGAAAGCGTTGACAGGGTGGGCCCGTGCGAGGCAACAATCACCGTGAAAAAGATTGAGGATATGCGCAACGTCAAGCGCAAAGTCCTTGTTGACAGGGCAAAAGTGCTTTTGAAGAGCCTTGTTACGGAAACGCTCCCGGAGAGCAAGGAAATACTTGAGCTTGTGCGTGATGAGGTCAAGGCGTCGGGTGCAGTGGAGTATGGCCCCGAGAAAGTGACGGGCGGGCCGGACATAGAGACGTTTGACTCAATAATCGTTGTTGAGGGCCGTGCGGACGTAATAAACCTGCTAAAGAACGACATAAAGAACGTTGTTGCGCTTGGCGGTGCATCTGTGCCCAAGTATATAGTTGACCTGAGCAAGCGCAAGGAGCTTACGCTGTTCCTTGATGGTGACCGCGGCGGCGACATAATACTCCGCGAAGTGCTTGATGTGTGCGATGTTGACTTTGTTGCAAGGGCACCGCCCGGCAGGGAGGTTGAGGAGCTCTCACGCAAGGAGCTGATAAAGGCGCTGCGTGCCAAGGTCCCTGTTGAGCAGGCGGAGTCGCAGTATTACAACAAGAGGCGACCGCAGATTGGCCGTGCCCAGCCAGAGGATTTCAGGAAGAGGCGTGAAGGCGGGTATGAGCAGAAATACCGCGAGGATGCAGGCCGGCGCCAGCAGAGGTATGAGCCGCGGGCAGAGCAGAAGCCGGCATTTGAGCAGCCCGAGCGGGCCGAGTATGCAGCCGCAGAGCCCGAGCAGGCCGCAGCAGAACCGCCTGCACGTGCAATGCCCGAGCCGGCACCCGTGCGCGAGCCGCCCGTGCAGCCGCGCCAGAGTGTGCCCGACGAGCTCAAGTCGCACCTTTCAGAGCTTAACGGCACGCTGAAGGCGCGGCTTATTGGCAGCGACGGGGCTCTTATAAAGGAGCTTCCCGTGCGCGACCTCATAACCGAGCTTAACAGCACGCAGGCCAAGCCGGAGTCAGTGGTGCTTGACGGCATTATAACGCAGCGGCTTGTTGATTTGGCGGCGTCAAAAGGCGTGCAGCGCATTGCGGGCATAAAGGAGGGCAACATATCAAAGCGCCCGGAGGGACTGCGCATATACACCTCCCAATAATTTTTTTGGGGGATTATCTCGGTGCGGTATAAAAGGTTATAAATTTAGCATCGCTGAAATATCCGACGGAAGTATTTAAGGTGGTATTGAATGGTACGTTTGCACACTCGCAAAGGTGGCAAGTCAAGACGGTCAAAACGGCATTTCCCTAGGGAGAACCCTTCATGGGTTGACAAGAAGCCCGAGGAAATAGAGGCAATTATTGAGAAGCTGGCCAAGGAAGGCAAGGAGCCCGCGCAAATAGGCATAATCCTGCGCGACCAGTATGCGGTGCCCGATGTAAAGGCGGCAACCGGCAAGCGGCTCTCAAAAATACTTGCCGAGAAGGGCGCGAAGCGCGAATTTCCGCCTGACCTTATGGACCTTATCAAGCGTGCGGTGCGCGTTAGGAGGCACCTGAAGGCCAACCGCGCGGACAAGAGCAACAGGATAAAGCTTGAGCACATAGAGGCAAAGATAAGGAGGACTGTAAGCTACCTTAACCGCACCGGGCGGCTTAACAACTGGAAGTATGACCCGGAGAAAGCAGCACTTCTTGTGAGGTAATTGGATGGCACGCACAGACAAGTGGAAGGTTAAATCCTGGTATTCAGTCATCGCACCCAAGGTGTTTGATGAGAAGAGGATCGGCGACGTGCTCGCCATTGATGATGCGAGCCTTATGGACCGCATGGTTGTGGTGAACCTTAGCGATCTCACGGGCGAGATATCGCACAGCTATACGCGTGTCAACCTGCGTGTCAGCGAGGTCAAGGGCAAGACCGCCTATACAACGCTGGTCGGCCATGAGCTCATACGCAGCTATCTCAGGACGCTTGCGCGCAGGAGGATGTCGCTCGTTGATGATGTCGTCAAGGTGAAGACCAAGGACGGCGTCAACGTGAGCGTAAAGAGCGCAATTGTTGCGGCCAACAAGGTAAGCAACGCCACCCGCATATCGCTGCGCAAGATTGCCGAGAAGGTAATAATTGAGCGGGCGGCAGCGCTGAGCTATGACGAGTTTATGCAGGAAGTGCTCTTCAAGAAGCTTTCCGCGCAGGTATACCCCAAGCTCAGGAAGATTGTGCCCGTAAAGAGGTTTGAGGTAATTAAGACGGAGATTTTCAAGGAGAAATCCTTGCCTAAGGAATAAATTTTTTAGAGCCTTATTTTTTGCATTTCAACGGCATATTCCCCAGCGGAATTTCTTATCGTAATTGTTGCCGCACCTTTCTCTTTTGCAGCGGGCAGCTTGACTATTGTTGTTTTGCCGTGCCGCACAATGCCTTCGTGCTGGTGTATGTGGCCGCACGCAAGGAGGACCGGCATGTTCCTGTCCATGAATTTAAGCACACTGCGCGAGCCAACATGCGCACCCCCAACATCATCAAAAAAGCCGTACGGCGGCGAATGCGACAGCACAATGGATGGATGGTTTAGTGCGATTTTTTGCAGCCGGGCCCATAGCTCATTATCGTCATACTCGTTCGGCGTGCCGAACGGCCCGCGCACTGCCCCCCCTATCCCGAACACTTCAAACCCATTGAAAGCGCGCACTTGGCGGTCCACTGAAACGCCAGCTTCTGCTAGCCGCCTTGATACGTCCGGGGTGTCTATGTTTCCCGGGATTGCAAAGCACGGAGTAGTGCCCATGGAGGCGAGCAGCTCGTCCAGGAACCCAATCCCAGAATAGTCAATAATGTCCCCGCAAATTAGTACCGCATCATATTTCCTCCCTGCAAACAGCGCTTTCAGCCTGTCAAGGGCATACCTGCTGCCGTGCAGGTCGGAAAAGGCAAGCAGCTTCAGCATAGTGCACTCCACTCATTTCACGAGCGCCTTGATTTTTTTCTCAAGGTCTTCCTTGAGGGCGGGCGCGATGAAATTCTTGCTGTACGCATCGGCTTTTGCCGCAATTGATACCTTTGCGGCAATCATCCGCGCAACCTTGCCCCTGTATGCCCTTTTCATGCCTCTCAGTGCGGGGTGCAGGAATATGATGCCGTGCTTGGGGGGCCGTGTATGTGCAGTAAGGTGCATGAACAGCGCCTTTTCAGCACCAAGCACCTGTATGCTGCTGGCCGGCAGGTTGGCGAGCCGCTTGAGGCCCTTGGCCTCCACTATAAGCTTTGTAGCAAGTGCAGTCCCCAGCAGGTATGAGAGGTTCTTTGCTATGGATTCAACCTTCTTGTTCCTGTAATTGTCCAGGTACTCGCGAAGGTCGTACATCTCCCTGAGCCGCCTTGCAAATTCCCTAAGCGCCTCAAGGTCCTCCTTGTTGACACGCGCGCCGATTGATTCACCGGCCGGCACATGTTTCTTTGCCTCTTCACTTAAGTTGCTTATACTTTTCGGGTCCTCCTTTGAGTATTTCTCCACAATCTCAAGATACACACGCCTGTCGTCTGTATCCTGAAGCTCAGGCAGGTATATTGAGTACCAGTTGTGCAGGTGCTCAAACATCACGTTTAGCACGTGGTCAAGGTCATCCATGGTAAGGGAGGCCTGCTGGACAAAGTCCTCAGTGGTGTACGCATTCTTAAGCTGGTCTTTAACCTTCCTGAGAAGCTCATCACGTGAAATTGCGCTCATAAATAGGCTTTTGGGCAGGCAAATTAATTAAGTTTCCATATCTATTATGGGGCTATGCACGAGAAGCTTTACAGCATACTTGTCAAGCGCGCAGTCATAATCCCAACATCCGAGATTTATAACCCGCTTGCAGGATTTTATGATTACGGCCCGGTGGGCACGGCAATCCGCCAGCGCATAATCGCGCTTTGGCGCGAGATATTCCTGAAGCAGGACGGCTTCCTGGAAATTGACGGTGCAAGCATACTTCCCGAGCAGGCCCTGAAGGCAAGCGGCCACGTGGAAAACTTCAACGACCCGCTTGCCGAGTGCTTGGCTTGCAAGCGCAGGTTCCGTGCTGACCATCTTATAAATGAGGCGCTGGGAATGGATGCTTCGCACATGTCACTTGCCGAGATGACGGAAGCGATACAGCAGAATGGCATCAAGTGCCCGGTATGCGGTGCGGCCAAGTTCGGCGAGGTAAAGCCGTTTAACATGATGTTCAGGGTTGATGTGGGCAGTGTAAGCG
>JAVYLZ010000022.1:0-10411 GCA_038740245.1 Candidatus Micrarchaeia archaeon | reverse complement strand
GCATCTTCCTGTCAAGATGGTAATTGTCAAGGCCGACTGAGAACCCGAAATATGTAACAGCATAAACAGACATCTTGGTTGCGCGGTCTATGAACTCGCGTGCAGCATTGCTGCCGTGGTCCCTGAATATCTTCTCAAGCAGCAGGCCCGCAAACCCTTTCTTTTCCATAACGCCGTGCAGCAGCTTGCCGTCCTTTATTATGACGTAACCATCATACGGGCAGGATGCCTTGCTGCACTCGCCAACCTCCCGGCACAGTTTGGTCTTGTACTCAATGTCAAGGCCTTTCGGCAGCAGCATTGAGAACACTGCCTTGCCGGGGTACAGGCCGTCCTTGCCCGGCTCGGGGAGCTCATATATGCCTGCTGCGCCTAGGAACATTGTTGCCTCGTCTTTTGTGAGCTTGACGCCCTTGCGCGTGAGCAGGAATGCGCCGGACAGGTGGTCCTCGTTGGGCACGATTATTGCGCTACCGTGCCGCGGGGATATTATCTGGTCCTGCACCAGCATCAGGCCCTCTGCCTCTGCGCGCGCCTCATACGTCTGCGGCACGTGGAGATTCATCTCATCTCCATCAAAGTCCGCATTGTATGGTGGACATACTGCTACATGAAGGCGGAACGTCCTGCCGGGCAGCACCTTGACGCGGTGGCACATCATTGATATTCTGTGCAATGATGGCTGCCTGTTGAAGATCACTGGGTCGCCGTCCATAAGCTGCCTTTCAATAACCCAGCCCACATCAAGCGCATCAATCAGCTCCTGCACATTCTTTTCCATAACACGGCGCCTGCGCCCGTCCTTGCCCGTTACGTAAACAACACGCGGATATTCCGTGCGCCGCATCATCTCCTTGCACTGCTCAATGTTCCAGCTCGTAACGCTTATCGGCACAGTAAGCTCGTCCGCTACATACTGCGGCACACCTACCTCGTTTATGCTAATGTTCGGGTCTGGAGATACTACAGTCCTTGAGGAGAAATTGACACGCTTGCCTGAAAGATTGTACCTAAACCGGCCTTCTTTACCCTTCAACCGCTGTGATAATGTCTTAAGCGGCCTGCCAGACCTGTGCCTTGCAGGTGGTATGTTCGCGCTCTCATTGTTGAAGTATGTTGTTATATGGTACTGCAGAAGCTCCCACAGGTCCTCAATTATAAGCTGCGGCGCACCGGCATTCAGGTTTGCCTCAAGCCGCTGGTTAATCCTGATTATGTCCACAAGCTTGTGCGTTATGTCATCCTCGCTGCGCTCGCCGGTCTCAAGTATAATTGACGGCCTCATCTGCACTGGCGGTATCGGCAGTGCTGTCAGCACCATCCACTCGGGCCGTGCGCTCTCAGGATCCAAGCCGAGCAATTCAAGGTCCTCGTTGGGTATCTTAGAGAGGCGCTCCCTGATTTCTATGGGCAGCAGTGCGCGCTTGCCCTCCATTATGGTGGTCGGCTTCTCAAACTTGATTTCCTCCTGCTTTGCGCCGCAGTGCGGGCATTTCTTGGCGCGGCGCATCTCGCTCAGCAGCTCCTCGCTGCCTATCATGTCCTGGTCTATCTTGCCCTTTTTCACAAGCGCACGGCTGCACGATGAGCACGTCATCTTGAGCATTGCAGCAACAACGCGCGCAAACTCGGAATGGAGAACCGGCCGCACAAGGTCAATATGCCCGAAATGGCCCGGGCACGTGTGCACTGTGCCCCCGCACGTCTTGCAGCGGAGGCCGGGGTCAATGACGCCCATATGCTGGTCCATAAGCCCGCCGTCTATCGGGTAGCCGTCCTCGTTGTACGTGTCCGGGATAGTCACCTTTATGACTGACATCTTGCGTATGAGCTCGGGCGAGAACAGCGTAAACTTGATACGCTCAATCTTCTTCTCAGTGAAATCCATCATCATACCACACCCCTTACTTCTTGTCGCCCACCTTAAGGCGCGGGAATACGCCAAGCGACTTTATCTCATCCAGCAGCAGCTTGAACGCATAGCTTATCTCCACGCGCTCCATGCGTGTGCCCTTGCATACCGGGCATACCTCCCTGCGCTTTGCAAAGTCATAAACGCCGAGCGAGCCGCAGTTCGCGCACACTATTGCGATTGTCTTGTCGCTTTCCTCAAGCAGCCTCTCCTTGATGAGCTGGGTTGCACCATACCCAATCAGGCAGTCCCTTTCCATCTCGCCGAACCTCAGGCCGCCTTCGCGCGCCTTGCCTTCTGTGGGCTGGTGCGTAAGCAGCTGGACCGGGCCCCTTGACCGCACGTGCATCTTGTTTGAGACAAGATGGTGCAGCCGCTGGTAGTATATGACGCCGACGAATATCGTCGCCTTGAGCTTCTGGCCCGTAATACCGTCGTAAAGTATCTCCTCGCCGTTCTCCTGGAAGCCGTATTTCTTGAGCTCCGCACGCAGGTCCTGCTCCTTCTCACCGGAAAACATCGTGCCGTTGACCGTGCGGCCGGACATGCACGCCACCTTGCCGCCAAGCATCTCAATGATGTGGCCGGCAGTCATACGGCTCGGGATTGCGTGCGGGTTGATGAGCAGGTCGGGCACAATGCCGTCCTTTGTGAAAGGCAGGTCCTCCTGCGGAGCCAGGTAGCCGATAACACCCTTCTGCCCGTGCCGTGATGCAAACTTGTCGCCGACCTCGGGTATCTTCAGCGAGCGTATCTTGACCTTGACAAGCTTGTTGCCCGCCAGGCTCTCCGTTACCATAACACTGTCAACTATGCCGTAGTCGCCGCCCTTTGCAGTGATTGAGTTCTCCCTGCGCTTTTCCTCGGTTATGCCGAAGGTTGCAACCTCCTCCATAAACCTCGGCGGAGATACCTTGCCGATGAGCACGTCGCGCGGCTTTATCTCAACCTCCGGCAGGATTACGCCGTCCTCATCAAGGTTCCTGTAAAGCTCCTCCTCGCGGTAGCCAACTATGTTCGGCGTCGGGGCCATAAGCTTGTCCTTCTGGCCGCCGGGGTATCTCCTCTCCTCTGTCTCGTATGACTTGAAGAATACCGAACGGCCAAGCGCGCGGTCAACTGCGTTCCGGTTTATCACGACCGCGTCGCTCATGTTGTAGCCGTAGTAGCTGAGCACCGCAACCACAAAGTTCTGGCCGGCAGGCCTCTTGTCGTAATTCAGCGCTGTGTAGGATGTGGTGTTGACGAGCGGTGCCTGCGGGTAAAACATCAGGTGCGCACGCGAGTCAAGCCGGTGGTTGAAGTTGACCGCGTACAGGCCAAGCGACTGCTTCATCATTGCCGAGGCCATTGTAAGACGCGGTGATGAGTTGTGGTCCGGATACGGAAATGTTGAGACGATAACACCTGTTATTGAAAGCGGGTCAATCTCAAGGTGCGTATGCTCCTCGGTAATGTCCTCCTCGTTCATTGCAATGAGCGCTATTGAGCCCTCCTCCTCGGCGTCAAGGTAATCCACAATGCCCTGCGCAACCAGGTCGTCCCACGTCATCTCGCCTTTCCTGAGCTTTTCAATGTGCTCCTTTGTGAGCAGCGGCTTGCCATTGCGCACCACAATGTACGGCCGGCGTATGCGGCCGCCGCTGGTGTTCAAATGGACTTCGCCGGTCTTCTCATTGTACGAAACGTTGAGCGCGCGTGTAAGCTCGCCGGACTGCCTTTTCTCAACAATTTCCTTAACGAGCTGCCTGGGATTCTCGTGGAACCCCAAATACATGCCGTTCAGGTAGACAACTGCGCGCGCCGGCGCCGACTTATCATTATTCTCCTTCTTGGCCATAAGCGTCACCTACTCCTTTACCTCCTTCTGCCGGAGGAACCGTATTACCGCGCCCTCATCGCTTGCCGCCGGTGGCAGCGACACCTCGCTCATAAGCGCAAAGTTCTTTACCAGCGAGCATGACGGGCCTTCGGGCGTCTCCGCAATGCACATCTTGCCCCACTGTGTGCCGTGCAGGTCACGCGCCTTGAAGTGCGGGTGCCTCCTGCTGAGCGGCGAGATGAGCCTGCGCATGTGCGAGCACGTCGCAAAGTAATTTGTGCGGTCAAGCATCTGCGACACGCCAGTCTGCCCGGCAATCCAGTTCCCTGTAGCCAGCGCATACTTTATCCTGTCGCTGAGCGCATCGGGCCGGATTGCCGTGCGTGCGGTTATCCTCCTGCCCCTCGCAACGCTCCTCTCAACCTGGTATGTCACGTCCTTTATGAGGAACTGGAACGCATACCTGAACAGCTCCTGCATAAGCTCACCAGGGAGCTTGACGCGCTTGTTCATGTAATGGTCCCTGTCATCCTTCGGTATCTTCTTGTTGGCAACCAGTATGGTGCGCTCAAGCATGCTTATGAGGTAGCGGGCCTTTGCCATCCGCGAGTCGGCATCCGTGCCCAAATGCGGAAGCAGGTATGTGTCTATGAGTATCTCTGCGCGCTTGAGCCTGAAGTCCTTGGCCTGGCCTGGCGCCGCCTTCTTCCCTATGAAGTCCAGCGCCTCGTCATACGTCTTTGTGGTGTCAAGCTCAAGGTTGTAAAGTATGTCGGAGCGTATGTAGGGGTTGTCGGTAAACGCCTCAACAATCTGCTTGTCGGTCTTGAGCCCGAGTATGCGCAGGAACGGCACCACTGGCATGGATGGCGGTGCGGCAGGGAACGTCAGCTGGAGCTTGCCGTCCTTTGTGCGGTCAACACTGCAGCGCGCCCTGAACCCGAACCGCGTTGAGAATACCTTGGCATTCACAATGCCCTTTGCACTGTCGCTGCTCACGATTATCCTGTTGGGGACAAGGTCCTCAAGGCTCACAAGCACCTTTTCAGTGCCGTTGACGATGAAATAGCCGCCGGGGTCAAGAGGGTCCTCGCCGTAATCAATGAGCTCGTTCCTGCCAAGGCCGTGCAGGTGGCACGCCTTGGACTTGACCATAATGGGGAGCTCGCCTATAAACACCTCTTCGGTATCCCTTTCAATGCCGCTTATAGTGGGCGTTATCTCAAGAAACATGGGGGAGGCATACGTAAGGTTGCGCATCCTCGCCTCCATGGGCATAATTATGCGCCGAGAGCCATCCGCCTCCTGGACCATCGGCTGCTCAATGCGTATCTTTCCGAGCTTAAAAGAATACCCTTCAATGCCAGGCTCAATTGAACCGATTGAGCGGATTACCTCCGCCAGCCCCTTGTCAACAAACCTGTCAAACGACTCAAGGTGCTGCTGGACGGGTGGATTTTGCCTTATATAATAGGATAGGAGTTCCCTTCGCATATAATCACCAGGTGCGGTTGCTAGCCAACCAGGCGGTAGTAAACCGTCTCGCTGCCGGGGCCTTTCCGGTATATCCGGACCACATCGCCTTTCTTTGCGCCAATCTCTTTGGCCGCCGGATCTGTGGGGAGCATCCTCGGGAGTTTGTCGCGGGGGACATTAAGCTCTGCGAGGATTTTCTCAACTTCAGGATCAGGCACAATCTCGTGCTTTGGCACGAGGACGTGGTCAAACACGGAAAATTTCTTCTTTTGCTCACTCTTGCTCAAGCTAAACCACCGGCGCTGGTAAGTTAAATTAAGTTAACTTTAAAATACTTCCCAACAAAATGGGCGGGAAGGGTTTCGTATATAAAGCTTCCTGTCACAGCCAGTCAGATATCCCGTGCTGCCGCTTGCCCTGCTTGAGGAGGTCGCCGGAATAGCCGAGCTCGCCGAGTATCTTCTCAACTGCCGGTATAACTTGGTTGTTGATGTAATAGTCGGGGTCATAGTCACCCTCCTCAACAAGCTCGGCAAGCTGGGCCTTCTCAGATATTGACCTGCCCCTGGAAGTTATAACATACCCTATAAGCTGGCCCTCGCGCACTTCTATCCCGTGCTTTTTTGCCTTTATGGCCGCGGACACTTCCGGGCCGGCCGCCTTGTAATCGCCAACCTCCTTGCGCAGTGCAGAGTACATCACCAGGTCCTTCAGCGGCGCCCTGCCTGAGCGCAGAAGCTCAACCGTCTCATTGACTATTTTGAGTGCCTTGTCCACAGAGCCGTCCTTGAGCACGGTCTCAAGCACCTTCCGCTGCGTCTCCTTTGCAATGCCGGACCAGTCCCTCCGCACCAGCTCAAACCCGCGTATCTTGATGTTGCCGTCCCTGGAGAGCAGTGCATACTTCTTCTTGGCACCTGTGCCGCCTGCAGATTTCTTGGAGACGAATATGCCCCGCATGTAATAATCCTCCAGCTCAAGCTCCATATCCTTGGGCAGGGACCTGTTTATCTTGTCCATAAACGCAAGCGCGTCCCTCTCGGGGCGGTCGCCCAGCAGCAGGAATATTGAGTCGGTATCTGAATAAAGCACCTTGAAGCCGTCCGCCTCGGCCTTGGCAATCACATCCTGTATATAGTGCCGCTCCCACGCCGTTGTGGCGGATGCGCACTCGCGGCAGTACCACCGCGCACGCACGTACCTCAGCATGCCGTAAAACGAGTTGGCGATAATCTTGAACGCATACTGCCGTGCGTTTGCGTACGCATACTCCTTTGAGTCCTTGTCAAGCGACTTCATCTGCTTTTTCAGGGCTGCACGGTGGGCCAGCAGTTTTGCGAGGGATTCCGGTATTATTCCCCTGTTTTTCGCGCAAAAGCGTGTGCCGTCGGGGGATACGTGCGCCTCACCATCTTTGCAGCACTTGCAATTGATGGTCTCGGGTGATATATTGTGGGAAACAATAATGCTTGGATACAAACTTCTGAAGTCAAACACCATTATGCGGTCGTATATGCCGGGCTCAGGCAGCTTCACGTATGCGCCCTCAATGGGCTCCTCATCCCTCGCAAGCACCTCGCTCTCCTTCGGCTTGTTGGGGGCGAGCACACCGCGCCTGTGCGCCTCGCCAAGCAGCACGTGCTCCACAAGCTGGCCGGTGGTGGACGAGATTGCATCGTCAACGGTTATGCCCGCCGCGCGTGCAATCTCAACGAATATTGGGAATATGCGCTCGCCGAGCAGGTACGTCGCCTGCGCGTCATCAATCGCATAGTCAATAAGCTGCTCGCGCATGGCTGCATCGTTCCACATCTTCCATATGTCAAGCTTGGGCACGCTGGCCTTCTCGCCGCCGAGCATTTCCCTGTAGACCTCGCCAAGCGTGTATGTGTTTGTCTTGAGGGCGCCGATGCCCGCAAGGAACCGGACCATGTGGAATACATCCGCGTGTATCCGGCCGGCTATGCTCGCCGTTGTGAACATGCCCCTGCTCCTGAGGATGAACGCGGAATTGTCCCTGCCAAGCTCAAGGCGCGTTCTTGCCACTTGCGCGCGCTTCCTCAAGTACGGCAAGTCAAAATCCGATGAATTATAGCCGTAAAGTATGTCGGCATTGCTGGTGCGCACAGCCTCGCAAAACCGGCGTATCATCTCGGCCTCATCGCGCACCTTCTCAGCGCGCCTATCCTTCACATCGCCGTATGTGATAGCACGCGCGGAATGCGGCCCAGTTGCGTAGCTTATCACAATCGCGGGATCCTCCCGCGGGGACGGCGTGCCGTGCGGGTTGTACGTCTCTATGTCAAAAGCCATGGCGTTAAGCTGGCCGTGCGCCTCAACGCAGGATTTCACTGCAATATAGTCGTCCCCCTCCTCTTCATATGCTATTTCAGAAAACACGCGCACGCCCGTGTCAATCATATACCTGCGCACGTATGGTATATCCGCCTCGTAGCAGGTGCCGAACTTATTGAACAGCTCGCGCAGCTTTGGAATATCGGACGGGTTGTAGCACACTATCTTGTGTGCCTTCACGGGCTCAACGCCGAGCACCATCCCCTTTTCCTCAATTGATGCAACCTGCGGGACATCCTTAAGCTCCTTTGGGATTTTGCCGACAAAATAAAAGTATGGGCTGAACCGCACCTTCTTCAAAAAAAACCGTTCGCCTGCACGGAGCACCAGCTCTATTGCGGCTGGCCGCACGCCCTCCTCAGTGGGCTGGCCTTCGGCAATGCCAATGTCAAGCAGGAACGCCCTGTGCATGTTTAGGGATATGGCATAAAGTAATAAAACATAGAAAAAGCGTGGCGTGCTTGTTGGGCCTGTCTTTCCCTTTTATTGCCACAAAGCCCTCTCGGGGGAAACATAAAAAGCGCAAAGTGCCTGCCGGCTATCCTTTCCCTCCACAAAAAATCGCTTACTGGTTGTCTTCCTTCTTCTTTATAACCACGATGTCCTCAAGGTTAACCACAAACTCTTCCTTCTTGAACTGCTGGGCGTGCGGCTTCTGCTCGCGCTCCTCGCGCCTCTTGCGCACCTCTGCACGGCGCTTCTTGCGCTCCTCGCGCAGCTTTATCAGCTCAAGCTTCATCTCGTCAAGCTCATTTTTGAGCTTCTCAATGTCGCCGTCAAGCTCCTTTATCTCGGCGAGTATCTTCTTGCGCTCGCCTTCCTTGCCCTCAGCGCTCTTTATCTCCTCTTCAAGGCCCTTGATGGACTTCATAAGCTGGCGCTCCTTGTCCAGCGTTATCGCTTCCGTTGAAATCTTGAACTCAAGATACTCCTTCTTCTTCTTGAGTGCGCGCACGCTTGACTTGTTTGCGCCTGCAAGCTGGTCGCGCAGTGCCTTTATGCGCTCAATCTTTGAAAGCAGGAGCTGCCGCTTCTGCTTCATTGACTCGGTAAGCTCCATAAACGCATTCTTGCGCTCGCCCTGCTGCACCTGTGCCGGTGCTGCCGAAGCATCTGCACCAGCGCCGGCCGCCACATCAAGATTAACTTCCTGCTCCAAGAAAATTCACCATTAAAGCGGAATGGTTATGTTGAGAGGCATAACCTTTTTATAAGTTTCAGCAGCGGCCGCAAAAGTAAAATGCTGCAACGTGCATTAATGTGCCGTGAAGCTCATATTTGACGAGATGCTCAGGAACACTGCACGATGGGCGCGCATGGCCGGCATTGACTCGCAGATATTTGAAGGTGGCGGCGACGACCGATTGGCTGCACTTGCACGGGAGTCTGGGCGTACCATCGTGACGCGCGACAGGGCGCTCGCGGCAAAATGCAAGAAGCAGGGTGTGCAGTGCATGCTCCTGCCGGTAGTATCACTCAGGAGGCAGCTGCGCATAATAAGGCAGTATACCGGCCAGTTTGGGTTCCCGGCCATAATACGATGCCCTCTCTGCAATGCCACCTTGCGCCTGGCAAAAAAGAATGAGGTTGCCCTGAAATTGCCCAAAAGGGTGCTTAAGATGCACAGGAAGTTTTGGGTGTGCGGGGGATGCGGCAAGGTATACTGGACGGGCAGCCACTGGAAGCGCATATACAGGATACTTCACAATCTCTCACGGCCTGGGCCTGCGAAGGGATGAACTAACATGCATGCCTAAGCCATGTGCCGCAAAAGCAAAAACTGGGGATTTCCAAATTAAATTGGTAAAATTTGCGAATATAAGTGCCAACAGCAGTGTGCTTTCCCAACCGAGAGGTTAGTACACGCAGCACCGTAGGGAGGCTTAACTTCTGGGTTCCCGGCCCTTCTTCTTTCCCAAGGCTTTCTTGGCATCCCAAAGAAAGGCTTTCGGTAAGAGTCCAGGTGTGGCCCTCCCCCTATGGCCGTTGGCAGCTATTTTAGGATGGGCAACCTATAAAAAGCTTATGCCGGGTGTGCCAAAACGCCCAAAGATTACGGGCACTTGCTCTCGTATATCTCCTTAACAACAACGGACAATGAGTCCTTCAGCTCCCCGGTGCACCGCTCCAGCAAATCAGGGGAATATGGGAATACTGCATAAAGCTGCTTGCCCTTGGGCTGCTCGTACAGAAGCCTTAACTCATTTATGGGCACTACGCACTCCATCGTCTTGTTTTCAACGTCCTGCGAGTACCCGTCCACCGCGCTTATCGTTATGAGGCACTGGCCCCCAAACTCGCGCATCTCCGCACGGAACGTTCCAAGCGCGCTTTCCTCAACCAGCACAACGTTGTCGCACGCTTTCTTGTGCTGCACAGCCTCAACACGGCATGCAGCGTCATCAACACCGCAAACACGCTCAGGTATTGCAATGTTATCCTCCGGGCACACAACACTCCTTGTCTTCTCAACAACAAAAGGATTGTTCGCGGCAATGTAAATCAGTGCAAGCAGGACTGCAACAGCAACCACAAGAATCTCTGTGCGCATAATACCTTTTTGCTTCATATCTTAATTAACTTTCGCAGCCAGTGTCCATTGCAAATCCCAGCCGCTCCGCACATCAATTAGCAGATTTCGCCTTTGCAGAAATCGCCCTGAGCTCGTGCCTCAGGCCATCACCGGACTCCTCGTACAGATCAAAAAGCGCTTTCCCAACAGTTTCCCTATCATTTAAGTAGAGCTCTGCAATCTTTTCCTTTATTCTGCTAAGCTCCCTCTCCTTTCTTATTGCAGAAATCAGTGAAACGGCAAACATGCCACCACAAAGCCACAGGAATGCATT
>JAVYLZ010000021.1:0-11383 GCA_038740245.1 Candidatus Micrarchaeia archaeon | reverse complement strand
ACGAAATCACCTGTATATCACGCTTTCCATCTGCTTGAATTTCTCAATTCTGCCTATGTCGCCCTTGGATGCGGAAGGCCTGACTGTTTCAATAGCTTTCATAAAGTCCGCCAGCCGCACTTTTTCGTTTACGCGGCCGCTGCGAATTAGAATCATGCCCGCCTCCCTGCATATGCCCTCAATGTCCGCTCCGGTATACCCCTCAGTCATTTCAGCAAGCTTCTTCAGGCTCACGTCCGATGTGAGAGGCATGCTGCGCGTGTGCACCTTGAATATCTCCTCGCGTGTCTTTTCATCAGGCATGCCAACCTCAATCACATAATCAAACCTACCCGGCCGCACCAGCGCATTGTCAAGTATGTCCGGCCTGTTGGTAGCCGCAATCACAACAACGCGCTTGGTGTTGCTGATGCCGTCCATTTCAGTGAGCAGCGTATTCACAATCCTCTCAGTAACCTTTGAGCCCTCGTCATACCCGCGCACCGGCGCAATAGCATCAATCTCGTCTATGAACACCACACAGGGAGCGGCCTGCCGTGCCTTCTTGAATATCTCGCGCACAACCTTCTCGCTCTCGCCAACCCATTTGCTGAGCACCTCCGGCCCCTTGATTGAGATGAAGTTTGCCTGGCTCTCGGTGGCCACAGCTTTTGCGAGCAGTGTCTTGCCCGTGCCCGGCGGCCCAACGAGCAGTATGCCCTTGCTCGGGCGTATGCCCATCTTCTCAAAGTATTCAGGGTGGTTAAGCGGCAGCTCAACTGCCTCGTTAAGCAGCTGCTTGGCCCTGTCAAGCCCGCCGACATCAGACCATCTCACATTTGGCACTTCGGTAAACACCTCTCTCAGTGCCGAGGGCAGAATCTCCCGCATAGCATCCATAAAGTCGCCCTGGTTCACCTCAATCTTCTCAAGCTCTTCGGCAGGGATCGGCCCCTCAAGGTCAAGGTCAGGCAGTTTTCTCCGCAGCGCACGCATAGCCGCTTCCTTGCAAAGCGAGCTTATGTCCGCGCCCGTATACCCGTGCGTAATATCCGCAATTTTCTTGATGTCCACATCCTTGCTGAGCGGCATATGGCGCGTGTGTATCTCAAGTATCTCCTCGCGCGCGTTCCTGTCGGGCACACCTATCTCAATCTCCCTGTCAAACCTGCCCGGCCTCCTGAGCGCCTGGTCAATTGAGTTTGGCCTGTTGGTCGCGCCAATCACTATAACCTGGCCGCGCGCGTTCAGCCCGTCCATAAGCGTGAGGAGCTGGCTCACCACTCTTCTCTCAACCTCACCGGTGGCCTCCTCCCTCTTGGGCGCAATTGCATCAAGCTCATCCATAAATATGATGCTGGGCGCATTTTCCTCGGCATCCTTGAACAGCTTCCTCAGCCGTTCCTCACTCTCGCCCACGTACTTGCTTACTAGTTCAGGCCCGCCTATATAATAGAAATTAGCCTCGCTCTCAGACGCAACCGCTTTTGCGAGCAGTGTCTTGCCCGTGCCCGGCGGCCCGTATATCAGCACGCCCTTTGGCGGGTCAATGCCAAGCCGCTGGAACAGCTCGGGGTGCCTGAGCGGGAGCTCAACCATTTCACGGACTTTTTGTATTTCCTCCTTTAACCCGCCTATATCCTCATAGGATATCGACGGTATCCTGCTGGTTTCTTTTGAGGGCTCATTCTTAAGCGTAAGCTCAGAATCATTCCCAATAAGGACTACACCTGTCGGGAACGTCTGCGTGACAACCAAGGGGAACGGCGTGCCGAACACCGCAACGTAAATCACATCCCCTCTCGTAAGCGCCCTGCCGACAAGCCGCCGCTTAAGTATCTGGTCAAACCCCTGTGAGAACTGCATGGGCTGTTTTGGCGCCAGCACAATCTTCTTTGCCTCCTTTACATCGGCCTTTTTTATGAGTATCTTGTCCCCGATGGCAACGCCCGCATTCTGCCGCAGGTAGCCGTCCATGCGCACAATGCCGTACCCCTCATCACGCGGGTGTGCCTGCCATACAATGGCTGCGGTTGTTTTCTTGCCCTTAAGCTCAACCACATCGCCAGTTGTAACGTCAAGCTCCTTGCGTGCGGCACTGTCCATCCTTACAATGCCCCTGCCGACATCATGCTGCAATGCTTCAGCCACCTTCTGCTCAATCTCCTTGACCATAATTAACCCCTTCCAACACCTACGGTTATGCTTTAAGCGCCTTATGTTTAAAATCATAATTACTTGTGGCATTCCGTTTTGCCGACCGCAACGTTTTTATAATGTAAACGCGCCGTAAGTGTGCGGTGTGCATATGACCAAGGAAAGGCCTGAGGATATTGAGGCATACAAGGAGCTCCGCGCCCAGCTGCGTGATGATGAGAAGCTGGTTTTAGATGCGGTTGCGCTAGGCGTGTTTACAGAGGCGTACCGCTCGCTTAGGAGGGAGATACACCAGCAGACAGGTGAGATTACAGAGGCGGAGGCGGAGCAGTTTGCTTCGCGCGTTATGTCCATAGAGTCGCAGCTCATAGATTACGAGCGCCTGCTTATGGATATCAACCAGTCGCTCCAGCAGCCCATCCAGCGTGCGATTGACATTGACAATGCGGATGTGCTTGACAATGCATTCTCCAATTTCCTGAGGGCGAACCCAACTTTCACGTATAAGCAGCTTATGGATTATTTTGAGGAAAGGTACTCCGAGAAGCGGCTCATAAAATACATAGGCCACATACCCATATACAAAAAAACCCTTGTGTTTGAGCGCCGCGAGATAGATGCACGGCTTGAGTCGCTGATTGCCGGCGGCGTGGTTGTAAACCTAGGTGCACCCGACCAGAAGCCGCGCAAAAAGGAGGGCACGCCAAGGCTTGACAAGTGCTCGTTCCTGTCCATGCCCATCGTGTATGCAGTGTTTGCCGGGTCATGGAACCCGCTTGCAATATACCCGGAATCCGAGCATATGCACGCATATGTGTCAAAGGTAATGCGGGACCTTATGAGCATGGACCTTGAGACCAGCAATGCGGCCAAGATGCTCAAGCTCCTGTTCAAGGAGGACGGTGCCGCGGGCATTATGCAGAACCTTGCAGGCATAATCTCAATGTACTGCGAGCAGATGGGCGAGCACAGGCCGGACTTTGTAATTGAGGGCATTGACGGTCCAACGATTGCACTGCCCGGCACAGCACACGATTACGTTGAGACAGTGCGCATATAATCCTATTTTCACCTTTTGCAATTGCCCCGAATTTTGTGAGCATGCGAGTTCATTTCCTACCTTTGCTTTTGCTGAGCATCCTGTATATATACTCGGAAATGCGCACGTGCCCGCGCCGGCCCGCGTGCAGCCGGTCAACACCCAAATCCTCCTTTGAAAAGCTGTGCGCGTGCACATCCACAAAATATACCTTATTGCGCTTTGCAACGTTGCGTATTATGCGGTCAAACTGGTCAAACCGCTTCCAGGTTGCGGGGCTCAGCACCTTCATGCCGATAGCCCCGTAGATTGCGTGGAAGAACGGTGCGCTACGGCTCCGGATACCGCTGAAATGCCTGAGGTCCGGCAGCCCGAGCACAACCACCTTATTTGAGCATTTTTTTGCGGCTGCCACTATGTGCGAAAGGTTCTCCTCAAACTCCTTGGCAGGCCTGTTCCTGAATACATCGTTGGCACCGATCATTACCACTGCAAGCGCCGCCTTTCTGCCGCGGTGCCTGGCAATTTCTTCCATGCGCTTGGCCTGTGAAAGCGCGCTGCGCGACGTGGCCATCGGATAAGCGAGGTTGAAAAGCTTATACCCCATCCTCTTTGAGAGGTATGCGGCATAATTGTCCTGCGAAAGGGGCGTTATGAATGTTGAATTTGTGCCGGCAGTGATTGAGTCGCCGATTGCAATCATATACTCTCCAGCAACAGTTTTCACGCCTGTTTTCCCCACGTGTTTTCCATCCAAAAACATATTCACACCTCAGCATCATATGCGCTTTGCGCGCTTTTTGCCCACAACAAACATATCCTCATACCGCAGCCCGTACCCCTTTGTATACTCTGCCGGCTCAATTGCAATTACTGAATTCTCATTAAGCTCGCCCTTGGCCTTTGCACTTATCCACGGAAGCTCGTGCACCTCAAGCCCGATGCCGTGGCCTATGCCGTGCAGCATTGGAGGTATTCCGTTCCGCGGCAGGATTTTTTTGTCAACTTCAGCGGCAAAGTCGCTTATCCTCCTGCCAGCATACGCAGCATCTGCAATCTCATAAAGCGCGTGCTGCAGCGCCTCATACCTTGCCTCAAGCCGCCCAAGGCGACCAACGCACCGCGTTATGTCCGAGCAGTAGCCATTTTTTTTGACGCCAAAATCGATAAGCGCATAGCTATGTAATCGCGTGCGGCCGGGCGTATGGTGCGGGAACCGTGCGTTGCGCCCAGAAGCAACTATTGTGCCAAACGATGGCTCCATGCCCTTCATTACTGCATGCAATTTAAGCGACTGCGCCACTTCACGCTCAGTTTTCCCGTTTATGTGCACATCACCTATGAGTGAGACCGCAGCATCACGTGCAGAGCGCATCAGCGCAAGCTCGCCGGCATCCTTAACCTCCCTGATGGCAAGCAGTTCCCTGCCCGCCGGCCGCATCCTGCGCGTGTGCAGCCGCCTATAAACCGCGTATGGTATGTATGCGGCATCAAGCAGGCACTTTGCACGCCCAACCACTTCACGTATCTCGCTGAATTTCTCAAATACGCGGATATCAGCCCACCTGCCGCACAGGCGCGCACACTGCGCTTCATTCATTTTTGAAGTGAATAATGTCGCATCCCCAGCACGCGATACATAAAGGGCTACGTGGTCCACATCAAACCCTGCAAAGTAGCTGAAGTTTGGGCTTGGCCATTCCCACCGTGGGATAAGCACATCGCAGCCCGTTTCCCCAATAAGCTTCCTTATGCGGGTTGGCAAGGACATGCAAACAAATTGCACGCAAACTAATTAAAGCGCTTGAGACAGCAAATCAGCCGCTTTTGGCCTTTTCTTCAGCACTGACCAGCCCTTCCTGCTGGGCGCCACTATCCTTAAGGATTGCCTGCATATTGCCGTTCAGCGCAAGGCTCACCACGCGCGAGTCGCCGCCCACCCTGCTTACCCCAAGCACGGCTTCAGCAGCAGCGATTACCGTATCATTGTGTGATACCACGATGAATTGCGTTTTACGGGATAGCTTTGCAATCAGCTCTGCGACGAGGCGGCTGCGTATCTTGTCAAGTGCGGATTCAACCTCATCAAGTATGTAGAACGCTGAGGCTTTATACATATGCATTGCAAAAACAAGCAAAAGCGCAATGACTGATTTCTCACCGCCAGATAAGCTTTCAATGCGTTCCTCACGTGATTCATTGCGGATAAGCTTCACGTCAAGGCCGCCCTCAAACGGCTCGCGCGGCTTCTGGAGTGCCAGGTATGCCCTGCCGCTGCCGAACGCCTGCGCAAACAATGCCTGGAAGTTGCTGTTTACCTTCTCAAACGCCTCCATGAACACTACAATCTTGCGTTTCTCAACCTCGTCAATCATGCTTACAACCGCTTCGCGCTCCTTCTCAAGGCGGAACAGGCGGTCGCTTATCTCGTCGAATTCCTGTTTCTTCTCATCGTACATCTTTGGCGCGAGCAGGTTGACGGCGCCCATTGCAGCAAGCTCGCCCTCCTTCACCGAGAGGTCGGACTTGAGCTTTGAGATGCTGCCCTCAACAAGCTCAAACGGCTGGTCGGTAAGCTCGGCCTTCAGGTCAACAAGCCGCTGCTCAAGCGTTGCCTTGCGCACCTCAAGGCGACCGAGCTCCTGCATCACACGCTCCTTGGCCTTCAGCTGCGCGCCCTTGTTTTCTGAATGCGCATCAATCTCATGCTGGATTTCATCCCTCGCCTGCATAAGCTCGCGTATCTTCTTGCCGGCCTTCTCAATCTCGCCTTTCTTCCCCTCAATCTCGGCAGCAAGCGATGCAATCTTTTTCTCTAGGGCCCCCTGCTCGCTCTTATTCTGCGCAAGCTCGTTCTTAATAGATGATATTGCCGCCTTCACCTCGCTGAGCTGGTTCCGCAGCAGGGTGCTTTCGGTGGACCTGCCGGCAAGCTCCGATTCCGCCTTTGTGATGGCCTCTGCAAGCTCCGCAAGCCGCTCCTGCGAGTTGTCCTGCCTGTTGAACAGCGAAAAGTCAATGTCGGACTTCCGCTTGCGTGCCGCCGCCAGCTTATCCTTGAGCTGCTCAACCGTTGCCTTAAGCTTTTCATACTCATTTACGAGTGCACGCCTTTCCTTGTCAAGCGATGCAATCTCGCTCTCAATAGCCTTTGCGCGAGCACGTGCATCCTCAATCTCCTTTGCTGCCTTAAGCCGGCCCTCGGAATCAACCTGCAGGGACTTTATGCGGACCTCAATCTCGGCCCGCTCACGCCGCAATTGGGTTGCCTGGTCGCGCAACGCATACATCTCGGCAACCGCGCTTTCCTTCTCCATCTGCAGGGCCTCAATCTTCTGCCCCACCTCTTCGGCCCGCTTGCGCTCGGCAAGCCGCATGCTTGATACAAAGAACCCGCCCGTCACCGCGCTTGTCTTGTCTATCACGTCACCTTCAAGCGTAACCAGGCGCGCCTTGCCAATAAGCCCGACATCCTTTGCAGTTTCAATGTCGGTAATGAGAAGCGTATCCCCGAAAACGTACTGCATTGGCACGGTGAACTTTGGGTCATACTCCACGAAGTCAATCAGCCGGCCAAGCACGCCCGGGAAGTTCGGGGTTTTTTCTGAAGCGGCTGGCAGGTTCATATTAAGCGGCAGGAAAGTTGCCCTTCCAATCTTGCGCGCACGAAGCTGCTTGATGGCCTCATCACTGGCCGCTATGTTTTCAACGATGATGTAGTTGCGCCTGCCGCCCACCGCCGACTCAATTGCAGTGGCATACTTCGGGTCAAACGTGCACAGCTCCTGCACTGGGCCGTAGATGCCCTTCACCACGCCCTTGTCGCGCAGCTCGCGTATGAAGTTCACAACAACCTCGCTCTGCATCTGCGCCGCAAGGCCTTTGTACCTTGAATACTCCTCCTTGAGCTTGAGCAGCTGCTTGTCAATCTCGGCGTTTCTCTCGTTGCATTTCCGTTCCTTTACGAAAAGGTCCTCCATCTCCTTTTTCTTGCGCTCAAGCTCCTCCTCAAGCCCCCTGAGCTGCTTGGCGATTGCCTGCAGCTCACCGCTCACCTCGCCCTGTGAAAGTGCAAGCGCACGCTCACGCTCTTCGCTCTTTGACTTTATGCGCAGTTCGCATTCAGAGATCTTAATGGAAGCTGCTTTCGCCTCATCATCCTTTTTTTCAATGCCCTGCTCAAGCTCGGCAATTTCCTTGCCAAGGGATTCAGATTCCTTTGCCAGGCCTGAGTCGCGCTTCCGCGCTGCGTCAACACGCGCCTTTACCTCAGCATACTCCTGCTTCAGCTTAAGGAGTGCCGCCTCGCTTTCGCCCAGTGAGCCACCGGAGGCGGACAAGCGCTCCTCAAGCTCTCTTTTCTTTGTGTCTGCCTCTGCGAGCCGCTTCTCAATGTCAACTTTTTGCTGCATCAGCGCATCCTTGCGCGCATTTGCAAGCGCAAGCTCGGTGCGCATCGCCTCATACTCGCGGTAGGCCTTGTTGTCCGTCGTGCTCTTGTTGATGCTGTCTGAAAGCTCCTTGATTTTCCTGTTGAGCTCACCCACACGCGCGTCAATCCCTGCAATGCCCTCATCAATCTCGGAAACCTTCGCCTTGGAAAGCGCATACTCCTTTGTTACGGATTCATACTCGCTTTCAGCACGCTGTATCTCATAGTGCAGCACGCTGTTGCGCAGGTTATGCACTTCCTTGCGCAGGCCCTCGTATCTTAGGGCCTTGTCACGCTCGCCCGCAAGCTCGCGAAGGTAGCCCTCCTTCTCCTTTACAAGTATCTTTGTATCGTTGATGCGCTGCTGGACAACATCAAGCTCGCGCATTGCCTCGTCTTTTTTGATATCAAACTCTGCAACACCGGCAATCTCATCAATTATCCTGCGGCGCTCAACGGCGTTCATCTCCACTATCCTCTGAACCTCACCTTGGCCAATTACATTGTGCGCGCCGTTTTCAATCTCATATTTCTTGAGAAGCTCAATTACAGTGCCCCTCTTGGCCTTTTTGCCGTTCAGCCGGTAGCCGCTTTTCCCGTCGCTGGTGACCCTCCTGGTTACCGATATGTCCCCATCGGGCGTGCGGACCTCCAGCGTAACCTCAGCATGGTCTGATTCGCTGTTTATCAGGTCCTTTATGCTTTTTGCACGAAGTGCCGAGAATTTCATCTCGCCAAGCGCGAACCGTATCGCATCGCATACGTTGCTTTTCCCGCTGCCGTTCGGCCCCATTATGGCCTGAAAGCCAGGGATAAAGCTCATATCGGCGCGCTTGAAGGATTTGAAGTTCCTGCACTTAAGCCTCCTGATGTAAGCTCCCACGTTAGTTGGTTTGGCGGGCATTCTTTATAAATATTAGAAGCCACGACGTCACAACCCCCAAATTATAAGCTTTTACGCTGATTTACGCACATGCAGATGCAACACATTATCCTTGTATCCTCACTTCTCGCAGTGCTCATGCTTGGGGGCTGCGTTGGCGAGCTTGCCTGCTACGCATATGACCCGGTGTGTGCCACCAACGGCGTAACATACAACAACACCTGCCTTGCAGAGAAGGCGGGCGCCACGGTTATCGGGAAGGGCACGTGCGAGAGCCTGTGCACCGACACGGACGGCGGCAAGGACATATTCACTTCAGGCACGGCAGTAGGGCTTGGGACCACGCTTTACGACCAGTGTGCTGACGGCGAAATTAAGGAATCGTTCTGCCAGAACGGCCAGCCAAAGTCGCAGGTGTTCGCCTGCCCGTATAAGTATGAGTGCAAGGGCGGCGCGTGTGTTGAGAGCAAGTGCGTTGACAGTGACGGCGGCGACAACATAAGCGCTGCAGGCACGGCGGTTTACAGCGGCAAGGAATACGAGGACACCTGTAGCGGCAACATCGTGACCGAATACCTGTGCAAGGACGGAGTTCTTGATTCACGCAGCGTCTCATGCCCGCAGGGGCAGATGTGCAAGGACGGCGCGTGCGTGCCAATCCCCTGCACTGACAGTGACGGCGGCAAGGAGGCCGGCAAGTACGGCGAGGTTACGGTGCTTGACAAAATATACAAGGATTCGTGTTCCGGCAACTCGGTTAAGGAGTATTACTGCATGAACGGCGAGGCGAAGTATGAGGAGATTGCGTGCGCCTCGGGATACTCGTGCAAGAGTGGCGAGTGCGTGCTTGACACCTGCGATGATAACGACGGCGGTGCCGAGCCCGGCATACGCGGGACAACAACTTACGGCTCAATTACCCGCACCGACTCGTGCTACAGTGAGACAGCTGTGAGCGAGCACTACTGCCCCACCCTCACCTCAATCTCAACGGTCATTATTGAATGCCCCAGCGGGCAGGAATGCTCTGATGGCCGGTGCAGGGCGGTAACGTGCAGGAAGACCGAGATTGAGGTTGACGACAATGACAAAAAGCTGCAGATAAGCAAGATAGAAAACAAGTTTATCCTGCACATAGGGGATGCCGTTGAGGTGGGCAGCAACTACATTCTCAGGCTGGACGGCATCGGCTCAAGCGGTGCGATTTTCAGCGTGTTCAACGGCATATCAAAATACCGCAGCGATTCCGAGCTTTGCACATTCAACCTTGCCAACGGCTCAAGCACCAGCACGCTGTGCGGCAAGAGCATAAGCACGCTGCGCGTGCGCAACCTTGCAGACGGCCCATCACTTGCCCAAAAATACGTGGTGGTTGAGGCCAGCAATGCATACGTGAGCGAGTTTTACAGCGCCGAGGGCACGATAACCGACTGGACGGACAGCGTGGTGTGCAGGGATGACGAGTATTATTATGACTCCTTCACAGCGGAGTTCTTCCCCTATTTGGACACCAACAGCTCGTCGCTCAACCTTGCAAACAAGGGCTTTACGCTGTTCAACTCAACTGCGACTATAAAGAAGGTGGTGCCCGGCGAATCAGTCAAGATAACGCTTGACGGGGACACATATATGCTCACGGACGGCTCGTCCATTGAATACAGGGGTGAGGATTACACTGTTGGCCTTGAGTTTGCGCTCTCGGGCGGCCTCAAGCGGATATCCATCGAGCCGGGATAGCCCCCTTATTTTTCCCTTTTTCCATTAAAGCGCGTTGGCAGTTTTCCTTAGCAGTGCCTTGGCCCTCTTGAGCTCGGCCTTCCCCTTTTCAGTAATCTTGTACACCTTCTTGCGGCCGTCTGTTGCGCTCGTTATGAGGCCCTCCCCCTCAATCCTGTAAAGCACCACGTAAAGCGTAATTAGCTCCGGCTTCCACCCAAACTTCTGCTTTATCTTGTCGGGCATTGCATATGCATGCACAGGGCTTTTGTTGAGGACCGACAGGATGTACATCCATATATTATCCGTAGTTGTTGACTTCTCAAGCTTCTCAAATGCTTCCATGCGAAAATATGCGCGGCAAGGTTTATATTTATTGGGCGCACTATTTAATGCGCATAAAATAGTGCTGGTGTTTCGCTATGACGAAAGTTAGGGTTGCAATAGCAGGCCTTGGCAACTGCGCCAAGTCGCTCATAGAAGGAATAGAGTATTACAGGCACAGGAAGGAAGAGGACGGGCACTACGGCCTTATGCACTGGAAAATCGGGAGATACAGCCCGAGCGACATAGAGATAGTGGCCGCGTTTGACATAAACTCAAAGAAGGTGGGCAGGGATGTGGCCGACGCGATAAACGCGCCGCCCAACTGCGCTTACAAGATTGCGGATGTCCCGAAAACCGGGGTTATAGTGAAGAAGGGGCCGGTGCTTGACGGCGTCACCGAGCTCACGCGCGACTCGTTCTGCGTTGACGACTCGCAGCAGCCAATAAATGTGGTTGAGGAGCTCAAGCGCACCAAAGCTGACGTGCTTGTGAATTATATGCCAGTCGGCAGCCAGAAGGCCACGGAGTTTTATGCGCAGTGCGCACTTGATGCCGGCGTTGGGTTCATAAACGCGATGCCCGTGTTCATAGTGAGCAACCCGGAGTGGGAGAAGAAGTTCGCGGCAAGGAACCTCCCCTGCATAGGCGATGACATCAAGTCTCAGGTGGGCGCGACGATAGTGCACCGCACGCTCATGCGCCTGTTTGCGGACCGCGGCGCAAAGATAGTGAACTCATACCAGCTTAACGTGGGCGGCAACACGGATTTCCTGAATATGCTTGACCGCTCCCGCCTGAAATCCAAGAAAATCAGCAAGACGGAGTCAGTTGAAAGCGTGCTTGACGAGAG
>JAVYLZ010000020.1:0-11708 GCA_038740245.1 Candidatus Micrarchaeia archaeon | reverse complement strand
CAAAGCTTCGGAAAGCAAGAATGAGGCGGGCACGGTTGCGAAAAAGGCCCCAGCAAAAAAGAATGATGCTCAAAAGAAGGTGTAATGATGGCAGTTGAGAGGAAATTCATAGAGGATTCAATCCTGAGGTTTAAGATTGCTGAGTTTATGAAGGACCAGCTTTCCCGTGCAGGGTTTTCAAACCTCACAATACAGAAGACCCCGCTGATTACGCTTATTACGGCAGAGGTTACAAATCCCGGGAAAGTGATAGGCCGCAAGGGCAAGACGATAAACGAGATTACTGACAGGCTGCGCACCGAGTTTAAGCTTGAAAACCCGAAAATCAACATATCTTCGGTGGGCAACCCGGACCTTGAGCCGCAGGTTGTGGCAAAGAGGCTTCTCCGGCTTATTGAGACGGGCAAGAACCCGCGCAGGATGATGCATTCAATGATAAAGTCCATAATGGACGCCGGTGCGATTGGGTGTGAAATAGTAATCTCGGGCAAGCTTGCAGCAAAGGGCGGCCGCTCAAAAACATTCCGCGCGATTGCAGGGTACCTGCCGAAGGCAGGTGAGCCCGCAAGGTACGTGAAGAGGGCGCATGTTACTGTATACCCGAAAGCAGGTGCTATCGGCATTATGGTTGCGATTGCACCTCCCGATGCAAATTTCCCTGACAAGAAGGTTGAGAAGGTTGAGCTGCCGAGCGTTATCAAGGCGGCGGACGAGCCTGTGGCTGGCGAGCAGGCATCTGTGGTTGCCCCTGAAGCGGTTGCAGGGGCCGATGTGGCTGAAGAGCTGGCTGAAGGTGGGAGTGAGGGTGAGAAGCCGGCGGCGAAAAAGAAGGGCAAGCCAAAGAAAAAATGAGGTGTTTGTATGGCAGTCCTGAAGATAAACGATGTGCGGAACATGGATGACAAGGCGATCAAGGAGAAGGTTTACCAGCTTAAGGCCGAGCTGGTCAAGGAGAACTCGTCATCCCGCCGCAGCGGAAAGAATATAAACACAGGCCGCATAAAAGAGTTGAGGAAGGCGATTGCGCGCTTGCTCACAGTGCTCAGGGAACGAGGTGCATCTTAAAGTGGCAGGTATATGTCCGAAATGCGGTTTACCTCAAGATATCTGCGTATGCGATACTCTTGAGAAAGAGCAGCCCCACCAGATAAAGGTTTACACGGACAAGAAGCGGTTTGGCAAGCTGGTTACCATTGTTGAGGGCCTTGATGCCAAGGAAATAGACAAGATAACCAAGGAGCTCAAGCACCGGCTTGCAACAGGCGGCACAAACAAGGAAGGCATAATACTTTTGCAGGGCGACCACAAGGATAAGGCGGTAACCATACTTCTCCAGCTGGGGTTCAAGCGCGAGCACATCTCAGTGCGCTAATCCTCATTTTCCTCGGGCGTTCCCATGATAACCCCGGAGAACATACTTGTGCACGAGCTTATAGGCCTTAAGGTCAGGGTTGTTGAGAGCCTTTCAAGGCCGCACGAGGGCATTGAGGGGGTCGTTGTGGGTGAAACGCTGAACACGCTTTTAGTCCAATCCTTAAAAGGCAAAAAGCGTGTGCCCAAGAAAAACACAAAGTTTGAATTTGAGCTGCCAGACGGCCGCCGCGTTGTGGTGAACGGCGAGGATATCCTTAACAGGCCCGAGAATCGGCTCAAGCGCGGCATACATAAAATCTGATTTTGTTTAGTTGGGCACCGCAAGGGTTGGCTCGGGCGTCATAGGGAATCGTAGTATTTTTTTGCCTTCTGGGCGTCAACCTCTATATTCGGGCTCTCGCTTATTGCAATCCCCTCAATCCTGAAATCTTTCCATGCGCGCACCATATCCTTCCACTTAAGCTCTGCCTCATCAAACACGAGGTGGTTGCGCTCGCCCTTTGGAGTATACTCAATGCCGGAGAAATGTATGTGCATATCCTTAAGTGCCGCCTTGCCGAGCCCCTTCTCAACTTTCTCAAGCAGCCCACAAAACCCCTCATAGGAGTTCTCGCGCGGGTGCATTGCAGTATAATGCGCAAAATCAACACAGGGCTGCAGCCCCTCAACTTCCGTGCACAACCGTATCAGCTCATCAATGTCCGCGAACTGCGAGAACTTGCCCATAAGTTCCGGCCTTAAAATGACACCGGTATACCCGCGATCCTTAATCTCTTTGCTCAGGAGTTTATACTGCTCCTTTACGTGGGTATATGCTTCCTCGCGGCCCATTTTCATGTAGTACGCAGAATGGATTACCACAGAGCGCGCACCCGCAAAATGCGCCATCCTCACACTGTCAAGTATGCGTTTCCTGCTTGTCTCAAGCGTCGCCTTATCCGGTGAATTGAGGTTGATGAAGTACGGCGCATGAACGCTGAGCGCAACATCCTCCTTTCTTGCGGTCTCACCAATCCTCTTAGCATCGCTCTCGGTTTTCACGTATACCTGCCTTACAAACTCAAGCTCCATTGCGTCAAGCCCGAGCGCGCGCACGCATTTTATTCCTTCTATTGTATCCCTGCTCTCGCACGTTATCGGGACGCCTGCAGTGCCTATCCTGAGCATGCACATACTTATACGCAAAGCATTTTATATGGTAACTTTGCGCACGCAGTTCTCAAAACATATATAGTTTCAGCGGGATATGTGCACATGTCTGTTTACACGCGCACCGGTGATTCCGGGGAGACCTCATTGTACGGCGGCCGCCGCGTTAAGAAGTATTCACCGCTTATTTCAGCATACGGTACGATTGATGAGCTGAGCTCGTGGCTCGGTGTGTGCAGGTCAGCATGCGGCAGGCGCGGGCGGTTTTGCAAGCTGCTGAGGGATGTGCAGGTTGACTTGTACCATATAGGCGCGCACGTTGCGGGAGCCGAACAGTGCATAAGCGAGAACCGCATAACCGAAATTGAACGTGAGATAGACAAGATTGAGAAGCGGCTTCCCCCGTTGAATACGTTCATATTGCCATCCGGCACGGCGCTGGCTGCACACCTGCACTTTGCGCGTGCGGTATGCCGGCGTGCAGAGCGCGAGCTTGCACCGCTTCTGGAGAAAGAGCGTAAATATCATACTGAGCTCAAGTACCTGAACCGGCTCTCAGACCTGCTTTTCGTGCTTGCGAGGGATGCAAACAGCGGGCGTGATGAGAAAATAAAGGGCTAATGGAACTCCAGCGCACGCCCACCACTGCCTCCTCCATAATGCTTATCGTGTTTTTGAATTCCTTAAACTTCTGCTGCAATTTAATTGCCGTTCTAGTATGGAATGAATCGGGATAGCTGGTTACAAAGAATTTTCAATAAAAAAGAGATTATTTTTTTGCCGGCTCCTTGAGCACCATCTTCACAATCAGGAATATCACGAGCGCGATGATTACGAAGTTGATGAGCGCTGCAATAAACGGCCCGATTCCGATGTTGAACGGCCCAAGCGCAATAACCGCGGCCTTCCATTCGCCTGCCGGCAAAAGCGGTGCGATGAGCGGCATTATTATGTTGTCCACAAGCGATTTAACAAGGTCGTTTACGGCCATACCCATAATGAATGCCACTGCAAGGCCGACAACCTTGTACTCCGCCAGGAACTCCTTGAACTCCTGCATTATGCCCATATTCTCACAGATGGATATCCGCACAAGTGTTTTTAACTATTCAGGCCTGCATACGCCCATTGCATCCGGCGCACCGGCAGGCACGTAATCCGTGCAGTAATACCCTTCCGGGCACTTGAACCCAGCAACACCGCCGCATTCGCATTCCTGCACGCATACCATTATGCACACTTCGGCTTCCGGATTGTTCCTGCATGCAGATGCGCATTCATTGAAGTGACCGCCCGCAGACTCGCAAAGCTCTTTCGTCATTCTTTTTGGCAGCGGTTTGCACATGGGGGGCAGCTGGCAACCGCACCCATCTTCACCGCGGCTGACAACTACACCGTCACTGCACCATTCAGGGGAAGGCGGTGCATACATAGGGCACGTGCCACTGCAGTTTTTTGCAGGGCATTCGCCCCTATAGTATGCCCACTCTTCGCACTTCTGGCCGGAGGGAAGCACACACATTGCATACTGCCCGCCGGTTTCATCTGTACGCATTTCCAGCTGCCCGCCATTTTCTATGCAGAACTTTGATGCGGGGTTAGCCAAACCCGCAGTGCCCTGTCCCCCGCATTCGCCCCTGTAATATGCCCACTCATCGCAGCGCTCGCCGGTTGGGAGCACGCATACCCCGCGCTGGCCGCCCCCTGTATCGGTCTCAATTTCAACCCTGCCGCCCTGCTTAACACAAAACTCTGAGGCGGGGTTTGCAACGGATACGTTGCACTCGCCCGTGTGTGCTACCTTAATGTTTGCCATCTCGGCAAAGCACGCGTTTGAATATGTTTTGCCGTCCTCCCCGCATACCGGTGCATATTCCATTGTGCACACCCTGCCTTCCGGGGGGGTGATGCACCCAGCAGCAAGCACGAGCACGAGCAATAGAATACCTATTATTTCAAATGCCTCTTTCATGTGTAGGTATTCGCGGGTCATCCTTATATATGGTTGGCTTTTTGGTAGGCCGCAGCCTCATATCCCGCGTGTGCAAAACTATATAAACAACCCTTCCCTTAAACTAGCTGTTACATCGGGAGTATTCTGGTTCTATTCCTGTTTTGAATCGGAGTACAACAGTGGAACAGATTAAGAGACAAAGGTGAAACGTAAATGTGGAAATTTGAGGATATGGCCATATGCGGCGAGCTAAAGGCCGCTTTGGCGGAGATGAAGTATGATACTGCAACTGAAGTGCAGGCAGAAGTGATACCGCGTGTGCTTGCGGGGCACAACGTTATTGCGAAGAGCTTTACCGGAAGCGGCAAGACAGCCGCGTTCGGTGTTGCGCTTTCAGAGCTGGTTTTCAGCAAGAAGTCCGGCCCAGTGCTCATACTCGGCCCCACAAGAGAGCTTGTGGTGCAGGTGAAAGAGGAGCTGCGCAAGATAAACAAGCACACGGGGCTCAGGGTGTTTGCCGTGTACGGCGGCCACGGGATTGAGGGCGAGATTGAGGCGCTTTCAGGCAGGGTGGATATATTATGTGCCACACCGGGGCGTCTAATGGACCATTTTGAGAGGAGGACCATATCGCCGTCGCACTTCCAGGCGGTCGTGCTTGATGAGGCGGACAGGATGCTTGATATGGGCTTCATTGACGATATTAAGAGGATACTCTCAATGGTGCGCCCAAAGAATACGCACCTGTTCTCGGCAACTTTGGACGGCAAGGTTGCAGAGCTGATACGCGGGCACATCCCGAAATACGAGGAGGTTATAGTCAAAACTGAGATAATTGGCACGAACATAATTGAGAAGCGCATACTGGTGCCGCGCAACAAAAAGTTCCCGCAGCTTTTGGAATACTTAAAGGAAGCGGGGAACGGCAAGGTGCTGGTGTTCGTCTCAACAAAAAGGTGGGCGGACATGCTTAAGGAGCGGCTGCATGAGCGCAGGTTCCGTGCGGCGTGCATACACGGCGATATGTCGCAGAAGGCACGTGAGAACGCGCTGGAGGGGTTCAAGCACGGCAGGCACAACATACTTATTGCAACCGATGTGGCCGCACGCGGGCTGCACATAGATAATGTGGATTACGTGATAAACTATGATGAGGCGGTGGATGCGGACACGCACAGGCATCGCATAGGCCGCACAGGAAGAATGGGTGCGGTGGGTTATGCAATTACCTTTATGGGTGATGGCACTGACCCTGTGCAGCAGGGCCTGCGGCCGCGTACACACGTTAAGGATTACAGGCAGCAGCACGAACGCAGGCGCAGGCGTGCCGGCTGGGATACACATGATACGCGCAGCGAGGAAGTGAAAGAGTTCATGAGCGTCCATGACCACATCAAGCGCGGCTACTAGTGGGTATCCATAGGGAGCGTTGCCTAATATGGGAAAGACAGGCTGTGCGGAAACGCGGGCTGCAAGAAAGAGCATCCTTGGGCGCATTAGCTCAAAATGTGGAGCACGCCAGGCACCGGCTTTGCGCTCGTGCATGCGCTGCGGCAAATGCTGCATATCATTCGGTGTGTGCATCATGCCCGAGGATATTGTGCGCATATCGCAGCATACGGGTTTGCGGCCAGCCGAGTTTGTGCAAGCCATCCCCGCACCCGAAACACGTGAGCGCAGGGAGCCCGCCGTGCTTATAGATGGAATACCTTCGCTTTTGGTGCTGAAATGGGCGGGCAGCGGCCGGAGATGCATTTTTTATTCGCAAGAGGGCTGCAGCATATACCCGGCCCGCCCCTTATTGTGCCGGACATATCCTTTCGTAAGCGGGATGAAAGAGGTTGGGCAGAGGGCCTGCCCTGCCAAGTGGCATCCTGCCGGCAGGAGTGCCGGAGCATATAAAAAGGGCCTAAATATATACGAAAATGCACTCAAAAGGTATACGTGCATTGCACATCTATGGAATGCGAATGGCGGGGGCCCGCTCGAGGAGTTTCTAAGCAACGCCCTGCGAAAAAGGAAACCTATATAAACACCAAACTAAATGAAATAGGCGGGATAGCAATGGTATCAGAGCTTAGGAAAGCAACTGTTGATGAGATTGATTCAAAATTGCGTGAGCTCCAGCTTATGCTTGTGGAGGGCCTCAATTCCATTGATGAAAAAACCCCCTTGCAGCAGAGGGAGCAGTTCATAGGTAGGATACGGCAGGAATCTGCCACATTGGAAGGCATGCTTGTATCCCTTGAGTCCACTAAGCATGCGCCCACGCGCAACAACATCAGCATGATGGGCGCAGTACTCGGCGCGCTCAGTGAGACAAAAACTGTTGCAGAAACGGTTTCAGTATACTGCGAGCAAAACGCACCCTATTTCAGCCATAGCATTGCACGGCTGATATCCGTAATAGACAACCATTATGCGATCCTGCAGCGGAACCGCGACCAGATGCTTAAGTATTCTGATGCAATCATCTCACGGCTTAAGAACGGCGGCGCATCCGAAAAATCGCTTGAGAAGTTCACAATGGCGCACGAGAGCCTAAAGGCGGGGCATGCCCCAAAGCCGGTTACCCCAGCGAATGAGGAGATTGATAAATCACTGGAGGCCATCACTCCTCAGGATGCAGAGCCGCAGAAAAGCAAAGTGGTATTTGAGGAGGCAGACCGCCAGCGCATCTGGGAGATGTACAGCACGGTACGGAAGCTTGGGCGTGATGTGGCTGCCATCAGCGAGAACCTTGCCAAGCATGAACTGGTGCATTCATCTGAAAATGCAAAGCGGCAAACGGCTGAGCTTTCTGAAGACCAGCAGAAGGCATTGTTTGCGATAGGGCCTGAGCTGAAGAGCATAAAACACAACCTGAATACATTGTCATTCAGGGTTATGAATATTGAAAGCACATCTGAGCGCCATGACAAAAATCTGCAGGAGATTGCGGGGATGTTGCGCTCAATAGATGCGCGTGTGCAGGGGCTTGAGCGCAACCTTACGGCCGCAAATGAGTCACAGGGCAAGAAAATGGATTTTCTGGCCGAGCAGATTGCCGAATTGAACGCAAACATAAGCGGCCTGCGTGACGACCTTGGCATGCTTGTCTCCGCACTGGGCAGCCTTTCTGAGGATGAGGCCGCACAGCACGAGGCGCTTTTGGAAACAGTTTCACCTGAGATATGCAAGCTGGGGGTTGATGCACGGAACAAGCGCATAACCCGCCAGATTTTGGCCGGCTTGCCTGATGATGCAGTTAATCTTCCTGAAGAAAAAACAGAGGTTGTAGCATATCCGGCAGTTGATGTTCACGCAAGGGATGAGCACTGGAGCGTTACCGAAACGCCCCCGAGCGAAGCATGCGCCACGACCCAAAAAGTATCCCCCAAAGATGATGAGCTGAAGGAATTTTTCGGGGCATCTGATGGCAAGGGTGTTGAGGCATCTAACAGTGAGGATAAGAATGCAGATTTGGAAAAGACCGCTGTTGCAGGTGTGCCGCAGCCGCCGCCGGTGCCGCCTGAATATTTTGAGGAGGCTGCACGGCAGGAGAAAACTGCTGCCAGCCCCGCTGGTGTATTTAAGGCCCAGGAACCGTTTGAGCTCATACGTTTCTTGAGCGAGATGGAGGCGCACGGCAAGTCTGACAGCTTCCCAACTGAGAGCGCGGCGTTTGAGCAGCTGCTTAACCTGAGCTCAACAATGATTGCAATGAATAAGGACAGCGGGTACAAGCTGGCGCGCCGCCTCGCAGAGTCAATAGTTGAGGATATCGTTGAAGGCCGGCGTGTCACCAAGGCATCGCATATACTTGATGTTGCACAGCGCCACAGTGTCCCATTTGTGTATATTGACAAAGACAAGCGGGCGCAGCAAAGCATACGCAGCACGCTTGAGATGTGCAACAAGGCGTTTAGGCCACACAGAAAACCCATGACTTTTAAGTACCTTAAAGTTGCCTGTGCAACGGCAGTAGCAGTATCAGCAGCCATAGCCGGCGGCATAACTGCGTATGAGCACATAAATGAAAGTGGGCCGCTCATGCAAAAGGTAACCGAGAAAATTGACAGCACAAGGAAAAAGGCAATGGATGCATATCACAGGCTTATTGCAAATAGCGATGAGCTCTCTGAGGATGCCATACGCAAGATTGAGCAAAAGGTGTGCGGCGGCAAGCCAAACTGCAAGGTCCGCATACGCACGGCAAAGGGGCAATAAAAGGTGCATTATTTTTAATGGTTTCCATTGAATTATGCACATGGCTAAGCTTATCTTTGCGCTTGCAGCCCTAGTCATGCTATGCACAGTGTATGCCGGGACCAACTGTGAAGTCCAATGCTGCAAGGATTACAAAGGCAAGTGGGACAGCGAATGGGACAGGTGCTGGCGGCCGCAGCCGCAATATGCGGAATGTGTCTCTAATTGTACTGCACAGACGATACACTATTATTCTAGCCATATAGACAAGAGTGATATAAAAGACCCTATTGAGTGCAAGATTGGGGCAGTAATACTCGGATGCGCTGCACTTTTGCTTGCAGCAAAATCATTTACCTCCAGATAGCGATTAAAGCTTTTGCACATAATTTTAGCCCATGAAGCTGCAAGCGTATTCATTATTGCTTATTGCCTGTATGCTCGCCCTAGGCTGCACAACCCCTGAGAACCCAAGCACTGGCACAAACGCATCATCCGCCAGCAATGTGGAAGATCCATACAAATACTGTGCAGATAACGGGGGCAGGATTACAATCGTACAGGAAGGCAGCGGTGAGCATGCAGTGTGCGAGTTCCCAAACGGCGCCAAATGTGAAGCTGTTGCGTACAGCCGCAGTGAGTGCACACATGAGCGGCCAAATTATTGTGCTGCAGATAGTGATTGTGGGTGCGGCACGCACATAATAACCGGAGAATGCTTTGTTGGCAGCAGGCCTTTTGTCAATGTTGAAAAACAGTGCCCGGATTATTGCACAGGGATTTCTGCAATGTTTGAGACCAAGTGCGTTAACCACCAGTGCAAAATTGTGAAAAAAGAGCAGACGCGCACACAGGGGCAAGCAGCCGCAAACGTTGGTGCGGAATGCAGCTCCATCTCTGACTGCCCAAAAGGCGCGGACTGCTACCGCCTGCCAGGGTATGCCAAGCCGCGCTGCTATCCAGGAGACCCGTGCGAACTGTGCCCACCTGAAAAGGAATGCACGGTGTCCACATCATTCCCGGCCATAGTGGCGTGCAGGGATAAGGAAAGTGCGCCGGTGGAAGGGTTCTGCGGCTGGTCAACTGAAGGCGCGTGCAAGAGTGACAGCGACTGCACACGCGGCGGCTGCAACTCGCAGATATGCCAGGCAAAGTCTGAGGGCATTATAATGAGCAGCTGCGACAAGCCCTGCTATAAGCCAGAGCCGTACGGCCTAAAGTGCAAGTGCGTAAGCAATAAGTGTGTATGGACCAAGTAATGGCCATTTTAATTGCTTATATTTTTTTGCATTGAATTTGGATGCATGTACGAGAAGTTGCTGCTTGGTGGGATACTTCTAGTTTTGCTGAGCTGCCCGCTTGTTGAAACTGGGAAAGACCTCACTGAAAAAAACCAATCTACACTGTTTGGTTATGGAGATGATACCACAGGTGCGGGCACGGTTACCGGAGAGGGTAATAGTGGGGGCGCTACTGGCAGCTCTGCTGTTGATTACTCCAAATACATGCTCCCAATATGCAATACAATGAAATCAACACGCTGGAGGCAGATGTGTGAGGCTGTGTTCAGCGGCAATGTTGACAAATGTGAGCTTCAAAGGGAGTACGCAGAGAAGGAAGCATGTGAATCTATGATAGCGGCGGTAATGAAGAAGCCTGCCATGTGTGATTCTGTTAACCCGTTCGTTACCGGTATTGACCATAACGGCAAGGTTGTGAATTTGACTATTTCAACGGACTGCTATGGGCATTATGCGGTCGCCACGCTTGATTCAAGTTATTGTGAAAAATCAAAAAGCCCCGAAAACTGCCAAGCTAACATAAAAATGGAGAAGGGCGAGATTACGCTTGAGCAGTGCAACGGCGGGTACACGTGCCTGATGGATTATGCGGAGATTACCAAAGATAAGCGGGCGTGTGAGCAGTTCAGGGCGGCTTCCGGTGGCGGTGATGCAGATTCCAAGGCAATGTGCCTTGCAATGGTTACAGGTGATGAAAGCCACTGCAACAGCATCACAAGCATAGACTGGAAATACCGCTGCATCGGTCTGGCACGGTGGAACAAGGCAATGGAATCTGGAATGATGTTTCAGGTGAGCGAGTGCAAGGGCAATTCTGACTGTGAGATGAAGGTCCTGTTTAGCATGGAGAAATGGGCTGCGAGGAATTAAAAAACTTTTATTTAATATTATCTAGCATGAGACACATCATCCAAGCGGTTATGTTTCTCATTCTCCTGCTGAATTTGGCCGTGGCAGGCTGCTCGCTTGATGCCTACAAAAACGCGTGTGCAAACTGCAAATTTGACGAGAACGGAAAGATGGATAAGGCGTGTGCGGATATGTATAAGACCCAAGGGCTCTCCTGCCTCAGCGCCCAGTACCCGATTATGAGCGCAAGATATTATGCCGGCGAATGCAATGCCCCGCAGGAATGCGTGTCAAAGCTGTCAAAATGCCTGTCTGAATCATCATCAGGCAATGATAAGTTTGATTGCCAGGAAGGCACCGTGCAGGCGTGCTACAAATCGGCCGATGAGTGTATGAAATGGGCATCGTTTGACTGTGGTGAAGTTGAGCGGCAGTGCCCCGGCCCGGCACTGATAATCCTGCTTGCCGCCGGCCTATTTGGTTTTTATGCGGTTGGTCAACGGGTTATGAGATAAAAACAAAGGAAAAAGCATGCCGCACACATAGCCGGCGTAATGCGCAATCACATTTGCAACTGACGTTCCGTTGTTGCCAGTAGTAATGTTTATGAGGAGTGGAAGTGATAGCAGCAACAATACAAGAAGTATGCCTACACTCGCACCCTCAACCTTACCATATAAACTGGCTTTGGAAAACAACCCATATAATCTGGTTAAAAGCATGGTTATTGCTAGCCTATTGATGTACAGCAATAGCAGTGCTGCTCCAATGAAAAACGGCCCGGCAAGAGGATTTTTGAACATATCATACCCTACAACACTTGCGGCTGCATTTATACTGAATATCATAAGGATAAATGGGACGTCCTGTGTATCCACTTTAAGGGGCCCTTT
>JAVYLZ010000019.1:0-11997 GCA_038740245.1 Candidatus Micrarchaeia archaeon | reverse complement strand
ATGACACTCGCATAGATTGCGCAATGCTCGTTCCCATCGGGCCCGCTCCTAATTTTTGCCCGTAAATTTGTATTTCAATTCCGCGTCAGCGGAATTACCAGGGGGTGCGGGGAATGGAATGCCCCGCATTATGCCTGCGTTAAGGTCCTTTTAGGAGTAGCAGCCCCGTTCTGGGGCATAATATGCGCAAACTTAAGGTTCCTGTTCGCATTCTCACGTTTTGCAACAGTGTTCCTTATGCAGTCAAGCGCAAGCGTCCACGCCCCTACTGTCAAGCCGTCCGCCCTTGTGATTGTAAGTGTGCAGGATACGTTTTCAAATCCTGTCTCGGCCCCCTTTTCCCTGCTTTCCCGTATGTTTCTGAGGCTTTTCTCAATGTTTTCATAAGTCAGCGGTGCAATTGAAACCCGCCCAAAACGGCTTTCCTGTATTGCCGAGCCGAACGGGTCTGCATTTGTTATGAAGCAAAGAGGTATCCCATATTTCTTTGCAAAGTCAAGCACGGATTCAGTATTGTCAACAAGCGGCATAACCCGGTTCCTCCGTACAAATACATCGCTTATTATGTAATCGGGCTTTTGCCGGGATTTTAGCAGGTAGTTAAGCGCCTCGTTTATGGTCCTGGCTACGTGCACGTTATGGCGCTCGTACGCTGCAACCGCATTTTTGGCTGCTGCAGCGTTATCCACAATAACCAGTATTTCAAGCCGTGGCCTGCGGTCTATCATTGTCATAGCGTTATAGATTTGGCCGCTCCCCTTTAAATAGCTTTTTATTATGCATCATTTATAAAATGGTTGCCCTTCTAAATACAGCGGGTAAAGTTGGGGGTGTATTTTGTGCAAAAGAAGAGTGCGGCCGAAAACGAGAAGAAGATTTTGCAGGTTACTCAGTTTATAGATGGCTTAATGGGCGACAGCTCAATACCCAAGAACGTTAAGAAGGCGCTGAGCGATGCAAAGGCCAAGCTCACCACACCTGGCGACCCGGTGTTTCGCGCAAGCTCTGCTATATACATGCTTGAGAGCGTGAGTGAGGACATTAATTTGCCCATGCACGCCCGCACACAGATTTGGAACATTGTCAGCACGCTTGAGACAATCAAGGGCAGCTGAGCAGGGCAGTGGTAATTTATGGAATGAGGTGTTAACGTATGCTCCAGAAGATTGAAAGCGAAGGGTTTCTTCTGGAGGCGGGCGTTGAGCATCTCATCACAAGCCAGGGAATAAATGTAGACGAGCTGATTGAGTTTGCGAAGGCCACCGATGAGTTCATAATTTCAACAGACCTTGTTGAGCGCTTCAGGTCGCTCCAGCCGGCTCCGGTTGCTTGCACTGATAAGCCGGTTGAGGTTGAGCGTCCGGTGTTCCGTGCACTTGCCGCCGAGTATCCCTCCCGCATAGAGCACATTAAGGAGCACGATGTAAGCGGCCGCTCAACGTGCAAGGGGCAGGTTGACGATTTCGTCAGCCTGTTTCAGGACAGGTATCGCAGGATATCATCAATACTGCGGCTCCAGCCATCTCAAAATGCAGTGTCCTCATACACTGGTGCAAAGCGCGGCGAGCGGTGCAGGTTCATCGGCCTGATCCGTTCAAAGACCGTGACAAAAAACGGGCACCTGATAATAGAGGCCGAGGATGAGCAGGGAGTGCTCAAGGTTTTTGTGGGGAAGGGCAACACCGAGCTTATGCGCACGTGCTCCGGCATAATACTTGATGAGGTTGTGGCGTTTGACGGCCAGTACAAGGACCCTTTCTTTTATGCAGATGCAGTAACGTGGCCGGACATCCCTCTCAACAAGCCAAAAAAGCAAATTGAAGAGAACCTCTCAATAGCATTCATTTCAGATATCCATGTGGGGAGCAAGCTTTTTCTGCAGAATAATTTTGAGAGGATGCTGTGCTGGCTTAACGGTGATTGCGCAAGCGAACGTGAGCGCGATATAGCTTCAACTGTAAAATACTTATTTATAGCAGGCGACCTTGTTGATGGTATCGGTGTATATCCCGGCCAAGAAAACGAGCTCCAGATACAGGATATATACAGCCAGTACGATGCGCTTTTTTCGTTGCTTGAGCACGTGCCAGAATACATAACCGTTATAATAGTGCCCGGCAACCACGATGCAGTCCGCAGGGGCGACCCGCAGCCGCGTCTCCCTGCGGAATTCGTAAAGAAGCCGCGCGGCAATTACATATTCGGCTCAAGCCCCTCGCTGTTCAAGGTTGAGGGGTTCACCTCGCTCATATACCACGGCAATTCAATTGACTCAATGATTGCAAGCGTGCCCGGCCTTTCTTATGCACAGCCAGAGAAGGCAATGGTTGAATACCTCCGCAGGAGGCATCTAAGCCCGATATACGGCTCAAACCACGTAATCCCTGAGAAAGAGGATTACATGGCGATTTCAGAGGTGCCGGACATAATGCACATGGGCCACGTGCACAAGAACGGCTATGCGGACTACCGCAACGTTGCAGTGGTCAACTCGGGCACCTGGCAATCACAAACTGATTACCAGAAGATGCAGGGGCACATACCGACACCCTGCCTGCTGCCCGTCTACAACCTTAAGGATAATTCATTGCGGGTAATTGATTTTAACAGTGCGTGAGATTATGGGGCCCTCTGAAAGGATAGCAGCGTACCAGCAGATGCTTCAGTCCAGCTTAAGGGAGGCGCAGGCGATTGCAGTGCAGGCGCGCAGGAAGGGCTATGATTATTCTGATTCGGTTGAGATTACGCTTGCCCCTGATGTGGCCGGCCGTGTTGAAGGCATTGTAGGCCCGCCGGGCATAAAGGACCTTATCCGCTCGCTTGTCGCCGAGAAAAAATCGCGTGATGAAGTGGCATTTGAGTGCGCCAAGCGTATTGTTGATGGCACGTTCCCGACAAATTTGGATTTGGAGGGCCGGCTTGACCAGGGGATCCGCACAGGTGTTGCAATACTGACCGAAGGCGTGCTTGTTGCGCCTACGGAAGGCATTTCAGCGGTGAAGATAGAGAAAAATCCTGACAATTCCACGTATCTCTCAGTGTATTTCTCCGGGCCGATACGCTCTGCGGGGGGCACTGCGGCCGCGCTTGCGGTGCTCATTGCTGATTACGTGCGCAAGCTTGCCGATATTGGGGATTACATACCGACCGAGACGGAACTGCTTCGCTATGTTGAGGAGATTGACCTGTATGATACGCGGTGCGCGCGCCTGCAGTACAGGCCCTCAGATGAGGATATCAAGTGGGTGTTCAAGAACTGCAAGGTATGCATAAACGGGGACCCGACTGAGGAAGTTGAGGTTAGCGTATACAGGAACCTTGAACGCATGAAGACCAACCGTGTCAGGAGCGGTGTTGCGCTGGTAAGCTGTGAGGGCATTGCGCAGAAAGCGCGCAAGGTGCTCAAGTACGCAAAGAAGTACGGTGTTGACTGGAGCTGGCTTGAGAAGCTTATCAAGGAAAAGAAGAAGGAGGATTCCGTTGAGGTAAAGCCGAGCGATACGTTCCTTGACGGCCTGCTCACCGGCCGCCCGGTATTCTCGTACCCATCCGCAAAGGGCGGGTTTAGGCTGAGGTATGGGCGCACACGGTTCACAGGCATTGCCGCGAAAGCGATACATCCTGCCGCAATGGTTCTGCTTGACTTTTTCCCTGCATTGGGTACGCAGTTGAAAATTGAGCGGCCTGGCAAGGGGACTGTGGTAACCCCCTGTGATACAATTATGGGTCCGATAGTGCGGCTTAAGAACGGCGACGTGCTTGAGGTAACGAGCTCTGCGCAGGCAAAGGAAATTTACGAAGATGTTGATCGCATACTTTTCCTTGGTGATATGCTGGTCTCATACAATGACTTCTCAAAGGCCAACCATGTGCTTCTTCCGCCGCCGTTTGTTGAGGAATACTGGGACCTCCTAGCGAGGGAGAAGGGGGTCACCTCCCCACCGAAATCTGCACGCGAGGCGTTTGAGCTTGCGCGCAAGCATTCACTCCCGCTTCACCCAGCCTATCTCTATTTCTGGAGTGACATCACAAAGCGTGAGCTTGAAGTGCTGGTTTCCGCACTTAAAAAAGCAGAAGTTGAGTTTGAGTGGTTTGACATAAAGGGCATAACACTGAGCAACGGCCCGGTTAAGGAAGTGCTGGAGAGCATTGGTTTACCACATACTGTTCGTAACGGGCAGATATGTATTGCCGAGCAGCATGCTTACGCACTTTTACATACGCTTGGCATGGTTACGAGGGAAAACACTGTAAGCGATGCCAGGATAGGCCCGCTGCTGGCCGGTGAGGAGCAGGACGTGTGTAAAATACTCACTCAGGCAAGTGGTGTAGAGATACGCAGAAAGGCAACTTATTACATTGGCTCACGTATGGGCCGGCCTGAGAAAGCAGCTGCACGCGAGATGGCGGGTTCAGTGCACGGTCTTTTCCCGATAGGCAACTTGGGCGGCAAGCTCCGCAGTGTGCCTGTTGCGCTCAAGAGCCAATACTCTGAAACCGCAGTGGTTGACATTGCGGAGCTTAAGTGCACCTCCTGTGGTGCGATTACGCATTCCCCCGTATGCTCCTCATGCGGTGCGCGCATACTGTTTGATGTTACAAAGCTCAAGCACAGCGAACGGCCGCTTAACCTTAGGGAAGTGTACGATGCAGCCGTGAAACGGTGCGGCGGTGAGGCACCGCAGGAATTCAGGCTTATAAAAGGCCTCACTAACAGCACCAAGGTGCCCGAGCCGTTTGAAAAGGGCCTTTTGCGTGCAAAGCATGATGTTCACGTGTTCAAGGACGGCACGTGCAGGTTTGATGCAACTGATGTTCCCGCAACGCATTTCAGGCCGAAGGAGATAGGCACACCAATTGAAAAGCTCATTTCGCTTGGGTATACCCATGATATTCACGGCAATCCGCTTGAGCGTGACGACCAGATACTTGAGCTTTTCCCGCAGGATGTAATATTATCTGAAAATTTCGGGGAATTTGCGGTGGGTGTCGCAAACTTTGTTGATGACCTCCTGATAAGCCTTTACGGGATAAGACCGTATTACAAGGCAAAATCAAAGGAGGATATGGTAGGCCATCTTGTGATAACGCTTTCCCCGCACACGTCCGCAGGTGTGCTGTGCCGCCTTATCGGCTATGTCAAGGGCAGGGTGGGCATATCACACCCGTACGTGGTGTGCGCACGCAGGAGAAATGCGGACGGCGATGAGGATGCAGTGATGCTGCTCATGGACGCGTTTCTCAACTTCTCAAAACTTTACCTACCAGAGACACGTGGTGGTACGATGGATGCCCCACTTGTGCTTACAACCATCGTTGATCCCTCAGAAGTTGATGATGAGGTGCACGCGATGGAGGTTGTTGATTCATACGGCCTTGACTTTTACAGGGCGGCAGAAGAATACAAAATGCCCAGTGCAGTAAAGGTTGAGACGGTTGAGTCGCGGCTTGGCAAGCCGAACCAGCTGTTTGACCTGAAGTATACGCACGAGGTCTCGGATATAAACGATTCCCCGGTTTATTCCGAATATGTGCAGCTCAAGTCAATGAAGGACAAGCTTGACAGGCAGTTTGCGCTTTACGACAAGATACGCGCAGTTGACCGTGCGGACTGTGCGGCCCGCCTCCTTTCATCACACTTTATCCCTGACATTTACGGTAACCTGCGCGCATTCACGCGCCAGTCGTTCCGCTGCGGCAACTGCAACAATTCATACCGGCGTGTCCCGCTTATAGGGAAATGCGAAAAGTGCGGGGGCCGTCTCCTGCTCACAATCAATAAGGGCGGCATTGAGAAATACATCAAGCTGGCCAAATTTGTAATAAGCAAGTATAACCTGCCCCCATATATGATGCAGCGGCTTGAGCAGGTTGAGAAGGAAATTGACTCAATATTTGAGGATGAGACCAAGAAGCAGAGCTCGCTTGCGCAGTTCCTTTGAATTGTATGCGCAATGCAGTTGCGGGTATTACCATGAACTTGCAAAATCTGTTCAAGCTTCAGGAAACGCTTGCCTCAAATGTAATCCTTGAGGACAGGTTCGGCAAAATCCGCCTTATAGGCGGTATTGATGCCGCATATTCGGGTGATACGGCCACTTGTGTAGCAGTGGTGCTTGACTACCGCACGCTTGAGCCTGTTGAATCCGCCCACGTGCGCTCGCGCACCACATTCCCGTATATACCCGGCCTGCTAAGCTTCCGTGAGAGCCCCATAATGAAGAAGGCATACCTTAAGCTCAGGCATAAGCCCGACATCCTTCTTGTCAATGGAAACGGGCTCATACACCCGCGCGGCCTTGGTATAGCCTCACATTTAGGCATTATGCTTGATACCCCAACAATAGGCGTGGCGCAGCGGCTGTTGTGCGGCGAGGTTGGCAAAGATGGCCTGATATTCCTGAATGGGAGGCACGTGGGTTATGAGTATAGGGCGCAGGGCATACATTCCCGCAACCCCCAACGCACGGGCGCACCCATCTACATCTCGCCGGGCCATAAGGTCTCACTGAAAAGCTCGCTCCGGATAGTGAAGCACTGCATTGCGGGCCACAAGCTGCCAGAGCCGCTCTTCCTCGCGGACAAGCTTTCCAAGCAGCTTAAATAACTCCGGCTAAATGTTCACTTCAATTTTCTTCCTTTCATCCTCGGTGGCCTTGAAATATTCCTTTTTCCTGTAGCCGAGCATAAACGCAACTATATTGGCCGGGATGCTTTGGATTCTTGTGTTGTACAGTAGCACAGAGTTGTTGTAAAATTTCCCAGACGGCAAACAGGCTCCTAAGCGATGCGCTCATATCTTCGCTGAGCACGGCCTTCTCGTGCGCCGGTATAATACTCTTGCTTGGCACCCCACTGCTTTTATTTTTGGGTGCAAGGCTCGTGCGCTGAGCCACAATTTTTCCTTAATTTAATAACTATCCTCAAACCCCTTGTACCTTGAGAAGAACCAGTGCTTCACCAATTCGGTTGCTATGCAGTAGCCCATTACAATCGCAAATACAAGCGCAATATTTTCTGCGGTGGGCGCCTCAAACTCAAACCATTGGCCGAGCACTGGGATTGACACTACTGCAACAGCCGCGGTCGCAGTAAACAGTGATGCCGCAATGAGCATTTTTGAGGGCGTGCTCCTGAAGAACGGCCCCCTCGTCCTCACTATGAACGTGATGAACACCTCGGAAAGCAATGACTCAAGGAACCATAATGTGCGCACGAGCACGGCACTCAGCCCAAAAACCCAGTAAAACACAAGCAGTGTTATGAGGTCAAATATTGTGCTGATGGCCCCGAAGAACATCATAAACTTCTGTATCATCCTCATGTTCCATTTCCGTGGTTTCTGTACAAAACGCTCATCCACATTATCGGTTGATATCGTAAGCAGCGGGAAATCGCTCAGGAGGTTGGTGAGCAGGATTTGGACCGGTAGCAACGGCAGGAACGGCAGCAGCAGCGGCGATATCACCAGCGTGGCAGTATTCCCAAAATTGGCGCTTATCGTGTTCAGTATATACTTGGTAATGTTGCCGAACGTTTTCCTGCCCTCCTTGACACCATCTGCAATAACATGCAGGCTCTTGTGTGTGAGCACCACATCAGCACTTTCCTTGGCTATATCCTGTGCAGTATCCACTGAAATCCCAACATCCGCAAGCCTGAGCGCAGGCGCATCATTGACACCGTCGCCCATAAACCCTACAATGTGGCCGTTGGCCCGTACCGCCTCAAGTATCCTTACTTTTTGCTGTGGTGTTACTCTTGCAAACACGTTGTGTGTCTCTACCACAGTTCTCAGCTTGGCATCATCCATCGCTTCAACTTCCTTGCCTGTAATCGCTCTTCCCCCCTTAACCTCAAGCCCCACATCCTTGCACAATCTTTCAGCAACGTACGGGTCATCACCAGTGAGCAGCATAAGCGATATACCTAGCCCCTTAAGCTCATGTATTGAGGCAGGTGCAGTCTTTTTCGGTACGCCCTTGAATAGCAGGTATCCTTCAAGTGTAAGTCCTTCCTCATCCGCAACCGAATAATTCTCCTTCTTTGGAACCTCGCGCGTTGCAACCGCAAGCACCGAATACCCGTCGCGTGTAAACACCGCAATATCCTTATGCACCTGTGCAATCACATCCCGCATCGGCTGGAGGCCGCCGCGCACGCGCACGTGCGAGCACACTGACACTACTGATTCCGCCTCGCCTTTTGTGGCCATAATCATTCTTCCGTTATGCGCAAACACCTCGCTCATCCGCTTTCGCGTATAATCAAACCCTATATCATCAACGGGCCTGTACGCGGGGTCCTTGCCAAGCCCGTGCGCGTTTGCATACCTTAAAATTGCGGCATCGTAAACATTGCCGGACACGTGCCTCCCGTGCGAGCTCGCATGGCTGCACAGGAGCGCATACTTTGCCACCACCTGTGCATTTTCGCTGTTGCCGCCTGCCCCCACCACTTTCTCAAGTAGCAGGTCTGGCTCAGTTAAAGTCCCGGTCTTATCCATAAGCAGGACATCCATCTGCCCGATATCCTCAATCACTGCAAGCTTCTTCACAACCGCCTTTTTCTCAGCCATCTTGAGTGCGCCGTGCGATAATGAGATTGTGGTGATGGCGGGCAGCATCTCAGGGGCAATGCCGACGGCAAGCGCCAGTGCAAACATCAATGAGTCGAGCACCCCCCGTCCCAGCAATGCATTAATCCCAAACACGATTGCAACCATCACCGCGATTATCCTGAGCATGAGCACGCTGAACTCGCGTATGCTTTTCTGGAATTCAGATTCAGGCACTTTGGCGGTGTACAGCGTGGCAGTCCTTCCGAAATATGTGTCCCTACCGGTAGCTACAACAATGCCCCGCGCAGTCCCATACGCAACCGTTGTGCCCATAAGCGCATAATTAGTGAGCTCATAAGGTGCAGGTGCATCCTTTTTTAGCGGTGCCGCACTTTTCACAACACCCTTTGATTCACCGGTTATCGCCGACTCATCAGTTACAAAATCCTCGCATTTTACTAGGCGCACATCCGCGGGCACAATGTCACCAATGTTCAGGAGCACAACATCTCCTGGCACCAGCTCCTCAGCGTTTATGCGCATCTCATTGCCATCACGCACCACAGTTGCCTCCCGTGTGAGGTATCTCTTAAGCTTGTGCAGTGCGTTCTCGGACTTATACTCCTGATAAAACCCGAGTAAAGCACTCGCAGCCAGCACTGCGATTATTGCAAGCGCTTCCGTAGTATCCCCAAAGTAGATTGATATGGCGGCTGCAACAAGCAGTATGAGCATAAATGCATTGTTGAACTGGGAAAGCAGGAGCTCAAGCACGCTCTTTCGGTCCTTTTCAGGGATTGCATTCCTGCCGTAGATCCTTCGCCTGTGTGCAACCTCGTGCGCGCCCAGCCCCTTCTCAATATCACTCTTAAGCGCCGCTGCAGCTTCTGCACAATCAATCGCCCAATACTTCCCACTATTATTCCCGGTCTTCACAGCACACCACAGAGATAACATCCCAACCAATACTTAAAAAGCATTATCAATTGGAAACGCCCCAGCACAGCGCTTTTATACCCTCAGCCACATAATCACAGTATGGAACCACAAACACTCTCCCCTGTAAAAATATCACTTTTAAGGCCGGGCCAGCAGGTCTCCGGCATATTCGCAGTCAAGATACGAAAGGTGCTTGGCACGTATACGCGCGGCCACCGCCTGGACCTCATACTCACGGACTCAAGCGGTGCCAGCATACCGTTTACGCTGTGGGGCGGGCCCGGTGAGGAAGCCCGCGCACAACTTCAGGCGCTGTTGGATTCAATAACCGAGGATGCAGTGCTACATATAACTGGCAGTGTTGATGAGTATAACGGTGAGCCGTGCATCTCCGCAAATTCAATTAATGCGGTGCGCGTGCTCAAGGAGGGCGAGTTCCCGCCCGACGCATTCATCCAGCCCGCACGCCGTGATATCCAGCAGATGCGGTCTGAACTGGCCGCCGCACTGGACTCACTCCGCAATCCGCACATCAAAGCCGTTCTCTCGCACATATTCACCCCACCTTTCACTGAAAAGTTCGTTGTGCATTCCGCGGCAGTGCAGCACCACCACAACAGGATCGGCGGGCTTGCAGAGCATACGCTTGAGGTTGTGCGCATATGCGAGGAGCTGTGCCACATATACCCATCGCTTGACCGTGACCTCCTAATAGCGGGCGCACTGCTCCACGATATAGGCAAGACCAGGGAGATCACTTTAAGTAGGCGCATAAAAGCCGATTCGCATGGCCAGCTTGTAGGCCACCTTGCATACACCACGCTTATGCTCTCTGGGGCGCTTGATGCGTGCGGCACACCCGAGCCGCTGCGCTCCAAGCTGTTGCACCTCTCATTAAGCCACCACGGCAGGAATGATTACGGCTCACCCAAGGAGCCGATGTTCCCTGAGGCGGTTGCACTGCACTACGCGGACGAGGCCAGCGCCTGGCTTACAGAGATGATTGACTTTATCAGCGAATACCGGGGCACCACGCTTGAGGACACGATGTACTCGCGCACCCTCAGGAGGAACATCTACCTCCGCTGAACAGGCAAAAATTATTCATTTATTTCAGGGATGTCCATCTTGCGCACAAAGTTCCCGTTATAATCAAATTCAAGGACGTAGTTCTCTTTTTCCGGCTTTATGTAGTATTTTCTATTATATTCAACAACACGGGGGTTCTCAATTTTCCCACTATACCCCTTGAGCTTAAGCTGGGTATATCCAATCTCCCCCTCATACGTATTGATGAAGTAGATTGAGCTGAACCCATCCCCCATCGCCATAATACCGCGCGTGCTCTTGTTTAGAAACAGCCGCTCAACCTTCCCTTCCCGCGTCTGCAGGTATTTCAGGTCAACCTTTTGGTAATTTGAAAGGTCGGTGGAATATAGCTCAAGTCCCCGCTCTTTTGAATAGTAAAAAAGCCATTCCTCACTTGCAGCCATTGAGACATTTGTTTGCGGGCCGCCAAGCTCCACGCCGATCGTTTTATTTTTCCGTGTATCCGCACCGGCAAGCATATCACCGTTCTCAAACATTGCATACACGTACTTGTCATTTGCCGTCAGGTGCGGCTCTCCGGTATTCTTTATCCCAAGGTTGAAGAAGTTGTTGCTGCTAAATTCGGTCCCATAATCAATTATCCCTTTAGGAAGATTTCGTATAAGCACATACTTTTTCCCGTTGTGCGTCTCAACATTATCATATAGCAGCTTTGAGAAGTTCTCCTTTTGCTCAACTATCCTTTCCATACTTTTCCTGTCAAGTTCTCTTTCCAAATCAGTGCTGTCCCTAATTTTGCAGCCAGGATTAAGCACAAGGCACGTTATTATGCCAACCGACGCAACCATCTTCTTAAATGCACTAGCCGGCCGTTTGGCTTCCACCTTTTCGGCAACACCCTGCTCCTTAAGATTTCTTTCCAAGCGTCTCATCCCCCGTGTATTTCTCGCCCTTAAAGAGCATCCTGCGCTCCTCAAGTGTAAACTCCTTATACCCGGTTTCAGTAACCGCATATTTCAGTGCGCCCAGGCGTTCCCACCACGAATCGCTAATTGTAATGGCCGAATCTAACCATTCATACTTCTCACTTTTAATGCCGCCAAATTCAGTTTCGTACTTATCGAGCAGTTCTGCTTGGGAAGACCTTGTGAGATACGTTATTCTACCAGCAAGTTTTTTCTTATTTTCACTCATCGTGTGGATCTCTTTAGCCTTTTCTCCTTCTTTTGTGAGCACTCCCTTAAACCCGTACGTACCGTCATCGTTTTTCACGAGCCATATCTCCTTAATATGACCGGCCTTCACACCGTCAAGCAATATTTTGTATGTGTCACCTGTGGCCGTACCCTCACGAGTCAGCTCAGCCATAAATTGGTTAACCGTAATCTTGCCAGCTCGAAATTCCTTTGCAAGGTCAACACGGTTAGTGGGGACAGTGTGCTGCATTG
>JAVYLZ010000018.1:0-12044 GCA_038740245.1 Candidatus Micrarchaeia archaeon | reverse complement strand
GGAGCCCCTCCTCAGCGGTGGCTGCTGGGGGTGATAGGGGCCGCAGGAGCCCCTCCTCAGCGGTGGCTGCTGGGGGTGATAGGGGCCGCAGGAGCCCCTATGCCGAGGTGGCAGATTGGCTATGCGGCCGGCTGCAGTCACTGCGGAAGGGGAGCACCCCCTTCCCAGTGTGGTCTGCCCGACCCCTCCAAAAGGGAAGGCGCCAGAAAACTGAAACCGGCAGAGAGGGGTTCAATTCCCTTCCTCGGCTTAAGCTTTCTTTCGGGATGCCAAAGAAAGCTTGCAAAGAAATGGCATTGCTTTCTTTCGGGATGCCAAAGAAAGCTTCGTAAATAAAAGGGGTTCAAATGGCAAAGGTATGGGTTTTGTATTCCCCTTTTCCATCGTTAAAGTCGGCGCAGAAGGCTGGCGCTGTTCTTATTAATAGAAACCTTGCAGCCTGCGTAAACATATTCCCGGCGCACAGCATTTATGAGTGGGAAGGCAAGGTGCAAAAGCAGCGCGAGTGGGTATTGGTTGCCAAGACAACTAAGCAGTGCCTGCGCGGTGCAGAACTATGCATACGCGAGTCGCACCCGTATTCCGTGCCAGCAATCCTCTCGTTCAGTGCAGATGCAAACGATGGGTATGCCAAGTGGGTGCGTTCCCAATGCAAAACCCTTAAATACTAGTTGATTGCCTGTGATTACATGCAATCAAAAAAGCAGCAGTTTGATGTTAAAAAAGAGAATGTCAGGCGCAAATTTCCGGATGTGAAAAGCGAGGGCCCCATGAGAAAGCCCCGCGGCTTTTATGCGCGGATGATGGATTCTGAACTTGTGGAGTACGCACGCTCATTCTGCAAAAAGCATAAGATTACGATGCGCAAAGAGCTTTTTATTGAGGATGCTGGCCTTTACCAAACGCTTAACATGCGCAGACTTCTGCCGCAGGTTATCCCCAATTCAAGGACCAAGAGCGTCCCCGTGCGCTGGCCCACAGATGACAATGATATGCTGGTGCTTGGAGTTGAATATTGCAGGAAAAACGGCATAACTTCAAGAGGCGAGCTTTACAAGCTAAACCCCAAGCTTTACCACGCACTAAGGTACAGGAATATGCTGGACACAGTGGGCCTCAGCGCCAAGCAGATTGAGTATTTGTCCTCTAAAAGCGATGATGAGCTTGTAGGCATTGCACTTGGCATTTGCCTGAATGAGAACATCACCAAGCGCTCGCATCTTCACATACGCTCCCCAACCTTGTATACCCACCTCCTTAAGCGCAAGCTGCTTGGCAAGGTGATCCCAGAGTCATTCCACAAGCGCCCCAAGCGCAATTGGAATCTTTTAACTGACGGCGAGCTTGTTGAGATGGGGCGTGATTACTGCCTTGTGAATTGGGTAAAGTCACGCACAGAACTCCTGAAATCCTACTTCAGCCTTTACAACGAGCTTCGCAAGAGGAAGCGTCTAGATGAGATAATGCCTAAGGGAAGGACCGGACCGAAAAGAAGCATCCAATGAATTCACTGGCCGTTCTATTTTTAATTCTTCGGGCTTAAACTGCTCTATGAAAAAAACCCTCCTGCTCTTTGTGCTAGCATTATCAGCTGCGTATTCTGCGCCCATTTATGATTACATGAGCTGCGCGCTCAACTGCGAAAATCCGGATTACCAAATATGGGACTGCACTGAATCCTACTGCAAGCTGGAGGATATGAGCGCGTATGAGAAGCTCTCAGAAAAAGAGCAGTGCGCATTTGACTGCATATGGGAATACCGCCGTTGCAAGCGCGGGGTCCGTGATGAAGGCTCTCAGTATTATGACGTGCCGGGTGCTGCATACCGCGCCGAGATGGAGAGCAGGTGCGGGCCGATTTATATGGACTGCATGAGGGCGAATGAGATACAGGCTGGCTACTCCGAGCTTGATGATTACTGCAGGGGCAAGGAGACGGAGTGCTATGACGAGCTAAACGAAAAATATTGCAGGCCGGTGCAGGAGAAATGCGTGAGCGATTGCGGTGCGGCCGCACCAACCCAGCAGCAGCCCGCTGAAAAAAGGCCGTGCTATGGCCAGCGCGAGTATCTTGAGTATTGCAACCTCTACTGCAAGGGCAGGCTTGGCGATGAGTGTGCCGCCGTTGTGTCCGTTGAGTGGAGTGAGGGGATAGTTGACTGCTCGTGCAACTGCCCTTACGGCGGCGAAACATTCCAGAAGATTAACTGCAGGAACCCGCCACCTGCACAGCAGCAGAGCAAGTGCAAAAATGTTGAGTGCCCCGACAAGTGCGAAAACGGGATAATGCATACAAATGGCGCTTGCGACCCGGCAACAGGCGAGTGCGCTTACGCGCAGGAGCAGTGCCCGCAGGGCTGTGAGGGTACACAGCGCTGCAAAACGCCTGTTATCAGTGGCGAAGTGTTTTATTATGATGCAGGCGGCAGGAAAGTGCCCTTGAAATTTGTGCAGGTTGAGATGATTTCGGTTAAGGATACTCGCAACCTCGCGTACGGATACCTCGCAACAGATGGGGCGGGCAAGTTCACGTGGGGTGACCCCAAGGCATTCCAACAAGGTGCCGAGCTGTATGTAACATTGAAATTCAACGAGTCGCTGGGCCGCCTATTTCTTGTTGAAAACAGCCCTACCTTCCAGCTCGCATATTCATATGAAGATAACGTGCCGGTCACAGACCCGCGCCTTCAGAATTACCAGATGGACCTTACAAGCCATAAGGTTGCGGGCATACCGGGTGCAGCAAAAGTGTATGTGACCGCGCAGAAGGCAATTGACTATAAGGAAAATGTGCTCAATATCAAGCCGACGGTGCCCGAGCGCATTTATGTGAACAATCCTAGGGGCAACATGCACCGTGATGAGTCAGGCCCAAATGCTGGCTATGCAGGAGGTATGTATTTGCTCCCAAACAGTTCCCTCATTACTTCTCCTTATGTTGAAGACACAATCTACCACGAATACTGCCACCACATACAGGATGAGATATACAAAGGGCAAATAAAGCTTGCTGGTGTGGACCACGGCGGCTACTACACAAACCCCAACTCCGGCTTTGGCCTGATTGAGGGCTGGGCCGAATACTGCGCTTGGGAGATGAAGAACCATTACAAGGACAACAAGGACTATGATTTGTACCGCATCCGTGGCGTCGCGTTTGACCTTGAGCTGAATTACCAGATGAGGGAGAAGGTGTTCAGGGAAAAGAACGAGTACAGCGATCCCAGCATGATGGAGGAGATGGCGATTGCATCGCTGCTCGTGGACCTGAGGGACTCGCCGCAGTCGCGTGGCGGGATGGACGATGATTTTGTGGTGGTCCCACTGCAAACGCTTTGGGATGCATACAAAAGCAAGCGCGATTTTGGCGATGGGAGGGGTGTGCGGCACGTTGAGACGCTGCACGATCTATACGTTGCGCTCAATGCATCCGGCTATGCACCGCTTTATGAGTATTATGACAAAGATGCGAAGCTCACGCAACTTGACAGGATATTCGTGATGCACGGCGCCTACCAGGACCTAAACTCCAATGGCAGGTGGGATATTGGCGAGCCGATTGGCTATTCGGGCACGGGTGCCGGCGCATCAGACCTGCGCACCGATCTTGAAGCCCTTAATGGCAGCGAGGTTGAGATTGACCTGCACGACCAGAACGGCAACAAAATCAGCGGTGGCGCAGTCATCCGCGTTGATGTGCAGTTCAGCGGCGAAAACGCGCACCGCTCATACTCCTATGATGTGCCGCTGAGCGACGGCGCGGTTTATGTGCCTTATCCGCCCCGTGAGTATGACGCAACAATAACCATGTATGCATATGTGCCCGCAACGGGCAAGAAGGCATCGAGCGAATTCACAATAACTACACAGGAGTTTTATGATAAGGTTGACGGCTCAAGGCCCATAGGGAAGTACAGCGCAACCCTTGATATGCCTGCAGCCTATCCCTGTATGCATGATTATGAATGTGTATATGTTGGTGCTGGCAACTCATGCGTTTCAGGTGTGTGCTCGCAACAGTATCCACAGGCGGGCGGCCTGCCTGCGCAGGCAAATGGATGCACGCAGGATTCCGATTGTTCAACCGGCTACTCGTGCTCCGGCGGTTCGTGTGTAAAGGATGAGCCTTCCCCGGAATGCTGCGGCACTGCGGCAATAATCGGCCTGGTGCTTGGGCTTGCTGCATACTCGTCAAGGAATTCACGGAACTAAGGCAGGCCTTTTTTCTTTTTATGTGCAAACAGCGCTTGCGCTAATGCGCACACATCGTAGAAAATTAGGCCAGCCCATCGGGACTGGCGGTGGCGTATTTGTGCTTTCGCACAGCGGCCTTTCAGCCGCAAACTCGGAGTGGAGCTACGGTCTTAACTTTGTTTTGAACATTTATAAGCTTTTGTGCCATAAAAGCTGGCTTTCAGTCGGAGGCCTATTCGTAAAATCAGTGCCTGAACGGCCTGCTGTCCCGCCTGAGCAGCCGCGAGTCGTGCAGGAACGGCGCAACCTCAATCTCATGGTATATCCTCTCAGCATCCTGCGGCTCAATTATCGCCCTAAGGTCAACGTCAATCAGTATTGAGGGATAGGAGTAATTCTCGTTTATTGAGCATAGCGGGTAAAGTTTCCCGATAAGCTCCTTCCCCTCACCGAAGAACTCAACACGCAACGGCCTGTCATTTTTCCCTGCTTTTATGTATGACACATTAAGTTTTTCTGAATGCGGCATAAGGTCCTTGAGTATCTGGTTGGCCTTTGCATCCTTTGAGTATGGCAGCGGCCGCGTCATCTCGCCCTTCTCAAGCACAAGGTCAAGAAGCGTGCTGTCCGTGCTGTTAGCAATAACATCCTGACCTATTATGTGCGCATTCTCCTCAAGCAGGCGCTTGCTCCTGCTGTCCTTTATCACGCCAACGAGCTTGTGCCCGCTTTCCTCAAACAGCTTCAGGTAAAGTGATACCAGCTCCTCGTACTCGGCGCGCATCTCCTTGTTTGCCGGCTTGTCGCTTGGCAGCGGCACAAGGCTGCCGTCTATAAGCATAAGGTCGCACTCCTTTGCGACATCCACCGCCAGCGAAATCTCCTCCTTAAGGCGCAGTATATTTCTGTACTGGCCCAGCTCTACAAGGTCCATGGAGCCGTTTGTTGCAATGCTCTCTTTTGGGAACGGCGCAGGGCAATACTTATGCCCCGCAAGCCTGCCATTCCTGTATTCAAAGACCGCACCCACGGCTTTCACAACAACAAGGTCAAAGGCATGGAATTCCTGCGCAACAAGCCCAGCATCAACCGCCCCCACCTTAAAGTCAAGCGGGAGGCACGGGCATTTTTCAACGAGGCCGCAGCTTGCTTTAAGTGCGCGCGCGCTTTCAGTGCGCAATGACTCAACCCTGCGAAGCTCATTTATTAGTTCTTTGAGCCCGTGCATACGCAGCTTATGGCCTTGGAATGAATATAATATTTAGCATTGATAGTTTCCCGTGGAAGAAGTCAAGCAGGCAATCATAATCCGCTCAGACATACAGATGGGCAAGGGGAAAGCGGTTGCGCAGGGCGCACACGCAGCCATCCGTGCCTATGAGAGCGCCAGGAAAAAGTTCCCGCGCACGGTTTCCGACTGGGAATTGCAGGGCGAGAAAAAGATTGTGCTGAAAGCATCGCTTGCCGAGATGGAGCAGATATACTCGCTTGCAAAAAAATCGCTGCCGTGTGCGCTCATACGGGATGCCGGGCTCACACAGCTTGAGCCAGGCACAATTACAGCGCTTGCAATCGGCCCTGCAAAAGCTCCTGATATTGATGCGCTTACAAAACACCTGAAATTGCTCTGATTCCTGCTAGGCAGCAGCTGCTGCCGTGGTTGAGGTCAGCTTTATATTTTGTTTGCGCTATTTTGAAGCATGGTTGGTGATTTAGCGAGCAAAAAATCAAAGGCGGAGAAATCTGCGGTTTCAAAGAAGCCGCCTATCAGGGGCAAGCTTCTTGATGAATCCCGCAAGCTCAGGCATGACACCGGTGAGAGCGAAATGGTTGTTGTTGGTGAGATTGCGCGCGCCGCGCCTGTTGAAAAAAAGCTAACAATAGAAGAGGATAAGCCAAAGGCGCGGCTGGATATATTCGCAGCATATTTTTTCACGTGGCTGGGCGGCATCATTCTCTACTTAATATCAAAGGATGACCGGAATGCTGAATGGCACGGCTTCCACGCAATAGTGCTTGGGATCGTAGGCACTTTGCTCAGCATAATATCATTCGGTATTTTGGGCCTGCTGTTCTGGCTTTACATGCTGTACGTTGGCTGGAATGCGGCGAACGGCGTTAAGGTTGAGGTGCCCGTGCTCACAAAATTCACTGATGAAAACTTTGAGAAGTTCAGGGATGCACTTAAGAAGTGATTAGTAAGCGCCGCCTAAAACTGAAAACCGGCTAAATCCTGTATACTTGCGCGTAGGGCACTCCTTGCACGGTTTTCTCCTGCCCTTTCTTAATGATGCCCTTCTCAATCAGCAGGCCTACTGATTTCCGCCCAACCGCATTTATTGACTCAAAATCTGGGCCAAGCTCATCATCCCCAACGTAAAACTGTGAATGCGTGCGCAGGTCAATAACAATATTCCCTTCCCTTAGCACCGTCCCTATAAGCTCCTTATCGCACAGCGCGTACACTACATGCCGCCCCTGCTGGTGCCTTTTGCAATACATGCGCATATACCTCCCTGAACCTATTTAATATTTGGGGATAATGTAATCGCATGCCCGCAGGGGATGACCAGCCAGTTGACAAGGCATATGAGGAGATAATTGCAAGGTCCAATGAGTTTTATGAGAAGGGGGATTACGAGAAGGCGCTCAGCTGGTATGAGGATGCAACCCGCCTTGAGCCGCAGCAGGGCCTGTCCTGGTACATGAAGGGGATGACTCTGTTCAGGATGGAAAAGTATGATGAGGCGCTGCTCGCGTTTGAGATGGCCGCCAAGCTGGATGCGAACAGGGCAGAGCCGCTTATGGGCAAGGCGTATGTGCATATGAAGATGTTCAGGTTCAGCGAGGCGGTTGAGTGTTTCAAGGAGGCATTCATACGGGATGAGAATTTTGAAACTGCATGCCTGATAGGCCTGTGCTACCTGCTTGACGATAATGAAGAGCAGGCCGCGGAATGGTTCAGGAAAGCATTCTCAATTAGCAGGGATGGCACGCTTAAGTTCTTTGAGGAGATGTACCTTAACGTTGTGCTTAGGGACGAGAACATAACCTCTGATGAGAAGGTGGCGGTCCGGACCGCCATAGACAAGCTGAAGAAAAAGCTGCAGAATCCATAGCCGCAGGCCTGCGTTAGTGCCCGGCACCCACCAGCATTGCCTTACCCAAGCAGCCTCTTAAAGACCCCGAGAAGCCCCTTTACCCATTTTTTCTTGAAGCCGGAGAGCATGGCAAACACTTCCTTGCGCTGCATCTTCTTGCTCTCCGAGAGGTATGCGTGCTTCTTTTGTGATGCACCAAGGACATCCTTCTCCTTGAACGCCTCCCCTTTTGCTGCCGCCTTGCCCGGCTCCTTAAGCACGCCACCTTCGCTTGACATAGCGCACTTATCACGCCAAATAATTATATAACTTGGCTGAGAGAGCACGTTATGAATGTTGGGAACAGGCTCATAATCTCGCTTATTTTCATTGCTGCGGTGTGTGCGGGCATTGCGCTCATAGTAGCGCAGCCAATCCTATCCGCGGATGCAGGTGATGCGGCCCGCCAGCCTGTTGAGCATATGCTTGCTGTATCAGAGCACATAAGCGCGCTTTCGCTTTCACAGCTTGAGTCATATGCAAGTGCGTATGCACAGATGAGCGGGATGCGCGCGTACGCTGAATCCCCCGACCCGGAGTTTACGCGCCGAAACTTCAATGTCGAGCAGCTTGACAGGATGGGTATTGATTATGCCTGCATATTCAGCAAGGATGGCCAGCTCCTGTTCTCAACCGGTTATGACCCTGATTCAGGCACACAGGTTGGCGTCCCTCCTGAGCTGTGCGCGCTCGCAGCAAGGGACCCGCTGCTGCTTGCGGACGGCCGGCAATCTCTTTCAGGGATGGTGCAAACCTCAAGGGGCCTGCTGCAGGTATCCTCACAGAGGATTGCCGGGAACGCCGGCGTGCTCATATTCGCACGCAAGTACGGCCTTTTACAGTTTCAGGCGGCTGCCACTCCGTCCGGAACCATAGAGGCATACTCGCTTGATGAATATATGCCCCCGGAGGGGCTTGAGCTTGATGATGCCAACCGTGCATTCGTGGCCACCCCGGATGCGATGGAGGGCTACCTTGTTCTCAACGATATTTACGGGCATGAGGCAGTCCTCATAAAGGCAAGCGAGCCGTATACTGCCCAGCCGCTTTGGAAGTTTATACTGTTTGCAGTTGCGGCAAGCCTGCTGACAGGCGCGGCGCTTCTTGTGCTCGTGTATTTTTGGATTGCAAAGCCGATTTCACTTGTTTCATCAGAACTCAGCGGGATTGTTTCAGGAAGCAACAAGGGCAGGCGCATACGCAACGTAAAAGGGTTTGAGCAGATGGTTTCAGGCATAAACCAGCTGCTTGACCAGTCCGACCTGCTGGCCGCACGTCTTGCCTCAAGCGAAACCGCATACGCATCGCTTGTTGACGGTCTGCCCTCGCCGCTTGCACTTGTTGCAAAGGACGGAAAAATCAGCTACGCAAACAAGGCATTTGAGGACTGCATTGGCGTGCCCCGCAACTCATTGGTTGGCAAACAATTAGACGGCCTTGTGCACAAGGATTCGCAAAAGGCACTTTCAGCACTGCTTTCAGGAAGCGCACCGCAATCAACAATTAAGCTAACCGGTCCAGATGGCAGGGAAGCATACCTCTCTGTCCGCACGGCACAATCAAGGCGCGATGGCGAGCAGGGCCTCATCCTGCTCTTGGCGGAGGACATAACATGTGAGACCTCGCTGAAAAGGGAGCTTGATGATGAGCGCGCACGCGGGAATGCGTGCTTCAATGAATCGCCTGCAGCCATAATTTCCCTGAATGCTGACGGTACAATATCATCGCTTAACAGCCGTGCTGCAGCCGCACTGGGCGTTGAAAAAAGCAGTGCGCTCGGCAAAAATATCACCACGCTTATCCCAAATGAATTCAAGAAGGGATTCACTGCCGCACTTAAATCCGCCTGCAGTGGCAAGGCGCAGAAGCTTATGCTCCAGCCTGAAAGCACCGGCAGACACCTCAAACTCACCCTTTTCCCTGTTAAGGATAAGGAGGGGTATGTTTATTCGCTGCTTGTTTTTGGCGAGGACATTTCCGGTGAGCTTGCAGCAAAAAATGAGCTTAGGGAGTGCAGCCAGCTCAACAGCGCACTGCTTTCAGTAACTTCAGACGGCGTGTGCGCGGTTGACAGCAAGCTCAGGATTACCTATGCAAACGGGCACTTTGCGAGGATGCTCGGCTTCCCCATAAAGAAGATACTTGGCACAAAGATTGATACTTACATCACTCCAAAGCAGCGCACACAAGTTAGGAAGCATCTGCTTGCTAAATCAGGAGGCCTCAAAGAGGTTGTGCTTAAAGGAAAAAACGGGCGTGAGCTGCAGGCATCATTTGCGTGTGCGGAGCTCAAGGACGGCAAGGGTGCGCGCATAGGCGCGATAGTGCGCATTGCCCAAATTTGTCCGTAGCCCCGCCACCTACGAGTGGTTTTTATTACTTAGTACTTATATAGTAAACCATGAGTGGAGATATCGCTTCTTCCTCGCCCAAGAGGGCAATAGCAACGCGGGGAATCCCAAGCAAGGAGTCCTTTTACCTGCCGCCCCACTATTCCGAGGAATTGCGCAAGTTCCAGGATGAGGGGGAGAACCCGCTGCGCAATTATTGGTCGCTTGAGGAGCTCATCAATTTCGTATTTCCCAAAAAGTACCAACCCATATACAATGATATTGCAACTCGTTTTATGCAGGAGCTTCTTTCCAAGCACAAGTTTGAGGGGCGGGAGCTCTCGCAGTTCATCAAGGAAAACTCAATTTCAAAGGCAACGTTTTACAACCGTGTGCTCCCCCGGCTCAAGCGCGTGGGGCTTGTGAAAGTTGAGCGGCAGACCATAATCGCCGAGCACAGCAAGCAGAAGTACAGGCCTATGGTAGTCACATTGAGCAAGACGTTTGGCAATTATCTGTGCAAGATAGGGGACTCGTGGCTCGCACTGATAGACGATGCGCGCAGCAAGCCCCCAAAGAAGTAGCTGGTGCGCGGGATGAACTCCGGAGCGAGGGGATTTGGTATATTGGCCGGGAGTTTTATAGCGCATAAGAACGGCAGGTGCCTGAATGATTGTTGAATTGCTTATATTGCTCGTTTCGCTGGCGGTGCTCGCCAAATCCTCAGATGTTGTTGTCGCCAGCACCTCCAAGCTATCCGCCTATTTTGGCATAAGCCAGATGGCAATCGGTTTCCTTCTGATAGCGGTGATAACTTCCCTGCCTGAGTTTGTAGTGTCGGTAATCTCCTCGCACGCAGGCAACGGCGCAATCGCGGCCGGCAACGTGTTCGGCTCAAACATCGCAAACATCCTCCTCATACTCGGTGTGGGGGCTGTGATTTACGGGATTAGGATAACCAAGGATGAGCTTGATGATATCGGGCTTGTGCTGGTGCTCACAACTGCACTCTCAGTGTACATAGTATTCAGCAACCTGTTGCTTGAGAGCACGCTCGGCTTTGTTGACGGTGCAGTGCTTATCCTGCTGTTTGTGGGCTATTCGTACTATACAATGAAGACCGGTAAAGACGCTGAAACAAGGGAGAAGGTGGCAAAGCACGATGCATTCCAGGCATTCCTTTACTTCATCATATCCATGGGGCTTGTGCTGGTGAGTGCAAGCTTTGTGGTAAGCTCGGCCGTTGCACTATCAGAACGGGCAGGCGTCTCTCAAAGCTTTATAGGGGCAACCATAATCGCAATCGGCACATCACTTCCCGAGCTCTCAATTGCTCTGCAGGCCCTCCGCAGGAGGCATTACGGGATTGCGCTTGGGGATGCAATCGGCAGCAACATGACAAACCTCACGCTTGTGCTCGGCGCGGCGGCAGTTATAAACCCGATAGATGTCACATTGCCCGTATTTATAGCGGCGCTGCTGTTCGCGCTTGTGGCGGACATAATCCTGTTTTATGCGGCGGCCGTGCACAACAGGCTCAGCTGGCGCGGTGGCACGCTGTTCTTGCTCATATTCCTGATTTACCTCATCTCAATCTTTTACCTGCAGCTCCACAACATACCTGTGCACGTGTAGCCCTCCCTAAATAGCTTTAAATACTTTCATTTTCTATCTTTACCTGCTAATTTCTCTGTAAGCATTCGCAAATGCTTATGGCGGTGTTTTGATGGAGCAGAATTTTGACCCCAAAAAAGGAACAACAACAGTAGGGCTGGTGGGCCGTGACGGCGTGGTGCTTGCCGCAGATATGCGTGCGAGCATGGGCTATTTCATCGCCAACAAGGAGACCGACAAGATACACAAGATAGATGAGCACATCGGTGTTACGATTGCAGGAAGCGTCGGCGATGCACAGGCGCTTGTGAGGTGGATGCAGGCCGAGCTCAAGCTGTACCGCCTGCAGAACAATACACCCATGACTGTGCGCGCCGCATCAACACTGCTCTCAAACATCCTGTTCCAGCAGAAGTGGTTCCCGTTCCTTGTGCAGATGCTGGTTGCCGGCTATGATGAAAAAGGGCCGTCCATTTACAATTTGGACCCGATCGGTGGCGTAACCTCGGAGAAATACACATCAACTGGCAGCGGCTCGCCCGTGGCATACGGCGTGCTTGAGAGCCATTACAGGGAGGGGATGAAGGTAGAAGAGCTCCTGCCCATTGCGGTAAAGGCGATCAACATTGCAATGAAGCGTGACGCCGCAACGGGGGACGGCATAAACCTCGTCTCAATCACCCAGAAGGGCTACAAGGTATATACCAAGGAAGAGATACAGTCGCTGCTTAACCAATAATTTCACATTTCTTTCACGGAAACCAAC
>JAVYLZ010000017.1:0-12995 GCA_038740245.1 Candidatus Micrarchaeia archaeon | reverse complement strand
AATCAGCGCTGCAGCCTTAGGGCCCGTGCGGCTATAAGCACAAACTCCAAATTAACTTTTGTCGATAGGGTGCTGAATGAGGGTCTTGCAAAGTATTCGGAAATAAAATGCCTGCAGCTTAAGCCCAACATATTCCTAAAAATTTACTATAGGATTGACTCTTCTGTATTTAGGTACTTCAACTTCGCCGCAGAGCTGTTGCGCGATATTTATATGATGCTCAATTATCCAAGATCTTGCCGCGAAATTCTAATGAAATATGCGCACAAGGCAAAACTGTTTATGCGGCGCAAGGACTGGATATCTCAAGTGAATTATGCGCTCAAGCACAATTGCTATCAATTGCTTGATGTGTACTGTGCAGGGTATAAATTTGTTGAGTATGTTTCACAAAATCTCAATCTCGCACCCAAGTATTTGATACGGTGCCTTACTACGCATCCCCCCCAGACGGTTGAGGAAATACTCTGGCCGCCGAAGTATGTGGCGCGCATTGAATATTTTACAAAAGGCAAAAATTAGGGAATGTACGGTGAGATGAAGATTACGCTGTCTCCCCTGAGCAGCATAGTTCCCAATTTCCGTTTTGCTTCACCGTTCTCAAGCTGCTCGGTATTCTCAAGGACAAGGTTCATGTGGATGTCATACGCAGTCATCCTTCCGCGGAGCTCAAGGTTGCCCTTAAGGCGGATGATGACATCCTTGTTCAGCGAGCCGTTAAGCACATCAAAAGGCCTTTTTGCTTCCATTTTTCAAACACCTCAATAAAACGAGAAGAGATTATGCCTGGAAAATTTAAAAAGAAAATGAAGAACCTCCCAGGGATTCTTCAAAATTATTTCTTCTTTTTCTTAGCTGCTTTCTTTTTTGCCATGCACACATATCTGCACTTAATTATAAAAATCTATACCTCGTTTTCAGCTCGCGCGCGTTCTTAGCGCGCATTTTTTCCCTGTGGTAGTAGAGCGTGCGCAGCGGGATGCCGCTCCTTTTGCTTGCCCTTGACAGGGATTTTGACCCGGCAACCCTTGCGATTTTTACTCCGTATTTTTTCGGCCTGCCGCGCCTTGCCCCGCGCACAAGTATCACCTGCACTCCGGTTTTCTTAATCGCCTGCAGGCAGTTGTGCGGCAGTGAAAGACCGAGCCGCTCGCTTACCATTATGCGCTTGACGGCGGTCATTTTCAGGAGAAGGTAGAACATCCTGTTGCTCAGCTTGCGCGCAACAAAAAAGTTTTCTGCGTTGGGATGCGCACTTATAGTGGCAAGCACTTCGCTGTTTTTCCCATGCAGGCGGACAAAATCATTTTTTGAGATGTTCAAGGAATTCCTCACCCTTGCCACCCCTTCCCTCAATGTACGCCCTCACAACCTCGTAATCATTGCCGAGATCCTTTATGCTGCGGCCGAACAGCTCCCTGAGCTTTTCCGGCCCCTGGTAATACGCGAACACCGCCGGCCCGATGTCCCTGTCCGCAAACCCCAGCGCCTCCTCAATCTCGCACTTTTTGGCCATCATCTCATATGCACGCGCAAGGCCTGCCAGCCCTGCCTTCTCGGCAACGGGCCATATAAGCGAAAAGTCATCGTCAAAGGAGAACACGCCCATGCTTCTCCGCGTGCTCTTTGATGTGAGCATAACCAGCCGTATTATGTCCGTAGACATCTTTGCATATGCATCCTTTGCATATTCCCAGTGCCTACGTGCGGAGGCCTCGTTAAGTGCTGCGCTTAATTCCTCGTCAAGCACCGCCTTCCCGTTGGCCCACGAAAGCAGGCCCCCTTTCTCAAGCTGGTCAAGAAGCTCAGGCCGCGCCTCAGGCATCACATCCGTGCGCACCGGCTCCTGGATCCCGTATTTTTCAAGTATCTGCATATACTGCATGAGCTTTTTGCTTTCGGTTTTCGGGAGTGAAACATTTTTCCCGGCAAATGCGCTTGTTGCGTATGCGCACGCAAGCACCCGCCGGTATGCCACCGAGCTGAGCATGCTCCTGTGGCGCGTTATAATCTTTGTCCTCACAACCTCGGCATCCCTCCCATACATATTTGCAATGTAATCATCAACATTCTTTACGCCGTAAAGCTGCACGCGCTCGTATTTTACGCCCTGCTCTGATGGCACTGCAACCTCTATTGATATGCCAAGCTGCTCAAGCTGGCCGCTAAGCAGCTCCTTTATCTCAAAATACAGCCGTGCGGCCGTTGCACCGAACCGCGCAACCCGCCCGAGAACGTTGCCGTCATACGGCAGGTTGCGGTATGCATTACTGAGCGCACCGCTTTTGAAATGCAGGTGCGCAATGCGGTATGATGCCATTGCGTGGTCAAGCCTGCGCAGCGTGCTTTTCTTGAGGTAGTCGGCATACCTCATCTCCTTTATTTGGCGCTGCACATCGCGTATCTCCTGTGCGCTTGCATCCTCAGGCAGTGAAAACCCCTTTGGCAAAAACGATTTCGCGAACCCCCTGTCAATGAGGCGCTCCCTAATCTCAGATATCTCATCAATCTTTATGATGCAGTCATCCTCGCCTGATGGCAGCTCGTAGTTGTTGATTATCTCGTTTACGCGCCGTGCCTCTGAAAGTACCGAAAACATGCTATCCCAGCAACATTTTGCCTGTATAGCTTTTTAACTCCTCTTTGGCCAGGGCATTGTCCTCCCCCACATATCCCGCGTTAAGCTCCTTCCAAAGGTTGTAGAGCGTGATGGTCCTGAGGGGGAATATCAGCATCCCTTCTATGAAAATGGTTGCAAGCAGGCCGATGCACAGCTCCGGCCTTGAGAGGTAGGTGTGCTTTACGAGGAGTAAGTGCGCCCACAGCAAAACAAAAAACATGCCGATAATGAAGGACTCTTTTTTGAACCGCATCGCCAGCGAGTAGGACATCCATATTGCGTTGCGCACCCGCGCCCCAGTGAGCAGCACCTCATACTCAACGTACTGGAATACCGGCTCAAGCATCGCTGTAAGCGCAAAGCCTAGAAGCAGGGCTACGGTAAGCGGCATAAGCGCGGGTGTGAGCATTGTTGAAAGCGTCAGCACGCCCTTGGCGGTGATTTCAGAGGTTACCACATCGCCGCTCATAAGTAGCACTATGATAAACGGCAGGAATACGGTTACGGTAAGCGCGGCCCTGAAAAGAAGTATTTTTGTGAGGCCTGGCATGCTGTTCCTGAGAGCAACAAGCATATCCGTGTCATACCGCATGTGTATGTTATTCACCGCGTGCACAAGTGCGGCAAACGGCACAATCGTAAACGCGCTCAGGAACACTGCGACCGCGTGCTTGCCAAGCATTCCCAAGTATCTGGTGCAGAACAGGAGCTCTATTATGTAATCCCCGTTAAAGCACGCCGGCCCCTGCACGGTGCCTATTACGTACCACGCGACAACATAAAGCGATGCGGGCACCAGGAACATCAAGCAAAACGGCAAGATGCCTGCAATATTCTGGTTGTAGAACGAAAGTGCGCCTTCGGCACTTGCCCACAAGCGGTCCCTTCCAGGCATATGCCATACTTGCGTGGCAAAGCTTTAATTGTTATAACTGTTGCAGGTCCAATATTATGCCATGGAGTATGCGTGCACAATTGAGCTTCCCTCAGCTGATCCTGCCGCGCTGTGCAGGGCGCTTACATTCAGCGAGCCGTACGAGCGCAGCGAGGCAGCTGTGGTTCAGGAGGGGGGCAAGGTTTTTATTAAGATACGCGCTAAGGATATCTCAGCGCTGCGCGCAAGCGTGAATGATTACTTGCGCCTTGCAAAGGCGTGCAGTATTGAAGGGTGTGTGCAAGATGGAAAATGATACAAACTCACTTGCGGAGCTTCAGGAGCTCCAGGCAAAAATCCAGGCGATGATGCTTGAGAAGCAGCAGCTTATGATACAGCAGAGTGATATTGAGCGTGCACTGCAGGCGCTTAAGGATGTTGAGGGCAAGACCTATGAGATGATAGGGACACTGCTTATTGAGCGCAGCAAGGATGAGATTGAGAAGGGTTTGCTTGAGCGCAAGCAGCTCATAGACCTTCGCCTTGAGAGCCTGGACAAGAATGAGAGGACGCTAAGGTCTCGCATGAAATCAATAGCAGACAGGTTTGAGTCGCAGCACAGGCCTCCCCGCGGCGCACAATAATTCAGCATGCGGGAAGGTGCAGTCGGGCGTGTGAAGGATTTGATTGGCTCCCTCTGCATGCAGCATTATCGTCGGGCATTTGCTGATCTGGCCTGCACGTTTGCGCATACGTGCGTTTAATGGGCGTGAGGTGTTTGTGTGGTGGCTGGGGATTTTGCATCACTCATTGATTCACTGGCCAAGTGCAGCGCGCCCACGATATCAACCCACTCGCTTGCTGACATAGACGGCGTATGCAGCGCATTTTTGCTCTCGCAACTGGTCACGAACGCAAAAGTTGTTTTGTTTGACCGGCCCAATGCCGCCGCACGCAGGGTGTGCGAAGCATACGGGCTTAAGTATGAAGTTTCAACAGATGTAAATCCTGAATCAACCGTTCTTGTTGATGTTGATGACCCGTCTCTCTTGCCAAGCGTAGCTGGAACTTTTTTGGGAGTGGTTGACCACCATGCATCGCGGCGCAGGCTTGCGCGCATAAGCATATGCGGGCCCGATGCACCCTCAACCACTTATGTTATATACAAAAATATGGTCGCAGCTGGCATGGCCCCGACAAAGCAGCAGGCAGAGCTCATTCTTCTCGGCATAATCTCTGATACGTACAGGTTCAAGTCGCAGGGCAGCCCCTCCCTGTTCAGGGATGTTGCCGCGCTGCTTGATGCATGCGGGAAGGATTACGAATCGCTGCTGCGCCTCACTGAGGAAGTGCGGATGTCAAACTCAGAGAAGCTCGTATTTGCGCGCTCGTTTAGGGACTACAGGCTTTACCGCGAGCCCAAAAGCGGGCTCATATTTGTCCTCAGTGATTGTGAAGGGTTCCAATCCCTTGTTGCTTCACGCATAATTGAGTCGCTTGAGGCGGACTTTGCGCTTGCATATGCGCTGGTTGAAGGCGAGGTGCGTGCCTCACTGCGCTCTTCACCGCGCTTCACCCTTCACTTGGGGCAGCTGGCTTCCGCAATTGCTTCTGAATTTGGGGGCACGGGCGGCGGCCACCTCCACGCAGCAGGGTGCAACCTGCCCGCGGCATCGTTCAGGGATATAGAGAAAGTGTGCTTTAAGCTTCTATCAAAGCAGTATAAGCTCAAAGAGGAATAAGCTTTTGGCCCGCGCATCGCAACCCCTATAAATTTTAGCGGCCCGAACTGATGCATGTTCAAGAAACTAGTCCTATGCTCAACCCCGAGCGGCAGGCCGCTTGCCGAAAAGGCCTCACGCGAGCTTACAATGCTTTTTGAGAAGGAGCATAAGAAGCTTGAGGCGTCGCAGGAGAGCCCGCTGCAGCAGCACCAGCTTAACACGCTTGAGCTTGTGCGCGAGTCCAACCTCCGGCAGTTTGGCGCACCTGAGTTTATGCTCTGGCCCCTGGATGTAAAGCAATTCAGCAGCGGCGAGATAAAGCCGGTTGTCAAGTCAAGCGTGCGCGGGGCGGATGTATTCCTGTTCCACCATTCATATGAGCCCGGAATGCTCCCCTCTGATGCAGCTCGGCTGTTTTTAGCCGCAAGGGATATGCAGGCTGTGCAGGAGATATACATAAAACTTGCAGGCGAGCGCTCAGTGCTTGAAAACGACAAGATTGCCGAGATGTGCATAGATGCGCTTAAGAAGGACTGTATGGCATCGCGTGTAATACTGATTTCACCGTTTTTCTCAAACTCGCGGCAGGACCACAGGAGAGGGCGTGAAGGGCTAACCCTCCGCACGCAGGTTCGCCTGTTTGACTGCTGCGGTGTTGATGCGTATTATACCGTGGACTTGCACTCACAGGCCGCAATCGGCCTTTCCGAGAGGCATATGGACAATGTGCACCCGACCCAGTATTTGGTTGAGCGGTTCAAGAAATTGTATCCAGACTTCAAGTCAAAGTTCGTTTTGGTTTCACCTGATGCGGGCGCAACTAAAAGGATACATTACATTGCCGACAAATTCATTGACCTGCCAATAATTGCAGGCGACAAGGAGCGTGACTATGCACGCCAGAATGCTGTTGATAGGGTCAATGTTGGCGGTACCGGCCTTGCCAGGGATAAGTATGCACTCATTATAGATGATATGGTTGATACGGCAGGCAGCATATCCGTTCTTATGAGGGCGCTTCGTGAGAACGAGGGCATCCGTGGTGCCGTTGTTATGTGCTCGCATGCATTGCTGAGCGGGCCTGCGATTGAGCGCCTGGATGCGCTTTACTCTGAGGGCCTCCTCTTAAAGCTAATTGCAACAGATTCTGTGCCCAGGCCCTCTTCATTTGCCGAGGCGCACCCGTGGTATGATGAGATATCGCTGGCGCCCGTGATCGCCCGCTATATATACAATATGTATATGAATGAGCCGGTTGAAGATGTATATTTAAAGGACGATTAGGCGATTGCCGTAAATATTTTCGATAAATTTATAATGGTTGCAGGGCTGATATGTGCGCATGAACAAAAGGTACGAGGCACTCGCGCAAAGCATTGCAAGCGAGATTGTGTTCTCAAACTCGCCGGGCAAAACGATGAAGAAGTGGCGCGAGCTGTTCGGCATATCGCAAACGGAGCTTAGCAAGTTCCTTGGGGTCCGCTCATCAACAATAAGCGATTATGAGGGCGAGCGCCGCAAGAACCCCGGCATAAACGTGGTTAAGCGCTTTGTTAGCGCGCTCATAGAGATTGACCTTGAGAGGGGTGGCGCAGTTGTCAACAGCTATGCAAAGGACCTGCCGCCCGGCAACGAGTTTTATTACGTGCACGAGTTTGCGACCGCTCTCAGCGGCATTGACTTTGTCAAGCTCATTGACGGCAAGGTGGTCGCCAATGAGGAGATGCTTGAGCGCACAAAAATCTACGGGTTCACGTTCATTAAATCACTTATGGCAATAATGGAGATGCAGTCATCGGATTTCCCCGGCCTGTTCGGCAACACGCGCGAGCGGGCATTCCTGTTCACTGATGTGAGCACGGGGCGCTCGCCTATGGTGGTGATACGCGTCCATCCAACAAAGCCCAGCATGGTTGTCCTGCATGGGCTGAGCGAGAAGGAGCTTGACAAGCTGGCTGTTGCGCTGGCACAGCGCGAGAGGATACCTCTTGTGCTTACTTCAATGCCCTTGGACAAGATAGAGGCAGCGCTCAAAAAACTGTGATGCTGTGTGATGGCACATGCGCAGAAAGGATTGGCAAAGGATGGCTTGTGATGTGCGGCGCGGCCAAGGAAGATGTGTTTGTGCTCAAGAAGCTGTGAGGGTATGTGATGGTGCAGGTGCAAGGGGTAGGCAGGAAGCTATTGGGTTGTGCGGTGGCACAAGGGCTTGTGATGGGCAGGCCTTCAAAGGGAGATTGATGCTCAAGAGATTATGAGGTTGTATTATGGCACTTGGGATAGTAGGGTATGGCGTTGACATACCGATATACCGGATAAAGGCGGGCGAGATTGCCCGCGTGTGGGGCGAGGAGGAGAAGAGGATAGTTGAGGGGCTCGGCCTTTCAGAAAAATCCGTGCCCGGCCTTGATGAGGATGCCGCCACGCTTGCCGTAAACGCTGCAAGGCGTGCAGTGCGGCACGCAGGCATTGACCCTCAGAAGATAGGCGCGATTTATGTTGGCTCGGAATCGCACCCGTATGCGGTGAAGCCCACAGCGACAATAGTTGCCGAGGCGATAAGTGCCACACCCGATCTGTATGCCGCAGACCACGAGTTTGCGTGCAAGGCAGGCACTGCTGGCATCATAAACTCATACGCGCTGCTTAAATCCGGCGAGATAGAGTATGGCATGGGCATAGGCACTGATACATCGCAGGGCAGGCCTGGCGATGCGCTTGAGTATAGCGCCGGTGCCGGTGCGGCAGCATTCATCGTTGGGAAGGAAAGCGTGATTGCAGAGATAAAGCACATATACTCGTTCACTACTGATACGCCGGACTTCTGGAGGAGGGAGCACGCAATCTACCCGTCGCACGGCGGCAGGTTTACCGGCCCGCCCGGCTATTTCAGGCACATAACCGGAGGTGTGAGGGGCCTTATGGCAAAGGCAGGCACCGAGCCCAAGGATTACACGTATGCGGTGTTCCACCAGCCGAACGGCAAATTCCCCCAGGCCATTGCAAAGCAACTCGGCTTTACAAAGGAGCAGATCGCTCCGGGGCTTATAACCCCGCTCATAGGCAACACATATTCGGCCGCATCGCTCATAGGGCTCGCGGCAACGCTTGACGTTGCAAAGCCGGGCGACAAGATACTTGTCGCCTCGTTCGGCAGCGGTGCTGGCAGCGACGCGTTCCACATAGAAGTGACTGATGAGATAGTGAAGAGGAGGAATCCGGTGCACGTGCACAGCATAATAGAGCACAAGAAGTACATTGACTACGGCACGTATGCCAAGCACAGGAAGAAGTTAATTATGTAGGTGATGATTATGCGTAGGGTTGCAGTAGTAGGAGTAGGGATGAGCAAGTTCGGGGAGCTGTGGGAAAAGAACCTCCGCGACCTTGTTGTGGAAGCAGGTATTGCGGCAATTCGCGATGCGAACATTGAGGGCACCGAGATACAGGCGCTTTACGGCGGCACAATGGCCTCGGGCCGGCTTATCGGGCAGGAGCATATTGCGGCACTTATTGTTGACTCGATGGGCCTCAACCCCATACCCGCAACGCGCGTTGAGGGTGCATGCGCTTCGGGAGGCCTTGCATTCAGGAATGCATACTTTGCGATTGCGAGCGGTGCGTACAACTGCGTGGTGGTGGGCGGCGTTGAGAAAATGACCGATGCGTCCACTGCGGAGACCGTAACCGCGCTCGGCGGTGCCGGCGACCAGGAATGGGAGCTGCTGCAGGGCGCGACGTTCCCGGGCCTGTACGCACTTATGGCGAGGAAGCATATGGAGAAATATGGCACAAGCGAGGAGATGCTTGCGGCCGCTGCGGTCAAGAACCACGCAAACGCAGTGCACAACAAGTATGCACAGTTCAGGAACCTAATAACGATAGATGATGTCATAAAGTCAAAGAAGGTGGCCGACCCGCTCAAGGTGCTTGACTGCTCGCCAATCACAGACGGCGCCGCAGCTGTAATACTTATGGACCTTGAGACGGCCAAACAGCATACAGACAATTACGTTGAGGTGGTTGCAAGCGCACAGGCCAGTGATACGGTTGCATTGCACGACCGCGAATCCCTCACGGAGATACGCGCCACGCAGATTGCAGCCAGGCAGGCGTACAAGCAGGCGGGCATTGCACCCAAGGACATTGACGTTGCCGAGGTGCACGACTGCTTCACTATTGCGGAAATAATGGCCGTTGAGGACCTTGGCTTTTTTGAGAAGGGGAAGGGCGGTCCTGCAACCCTTAACGGTGAGACCGCTGTTGGCGGCACCATCCCCATAAACACGAGCGGAGGCCTTAAGGCGTGCGGCCATCCCGTCGGCGCAACAGGCGTAAAGCAGGTGGTTGAGATTACATGGCAGCTGCGCGGCCAGGCGGAGGGCAGGCAGGTTGCCGGTGCAGAGATTGGGCTTACGCACAACGTGGGCGGCTCGGGCGCCACGTGCGTTGTGCACATACTCAGGAAGCCGTAGTTGAAAGAGGTGTTCAATGTGAAGCCAGGATTGCCGTTGCTTTGGAGAAAGACAAACGAGCGCTACAATATGGTTGGCTCAAAGTGCGAAACTTGCGGCACATATTTTATGCCCGCAAGGCCGCTGTGCCAGAAGTGCAGGAGGAAGGGCAAGATTGTGCCTTACAAGTTCAAGGGCACCGGGAAGATATACTCATTTACAATAATCCGCGTGGCTCCTGAGGGGTACGAGTTTTTCGTGCCTTACACGCTTGCGATTGTTGAGCTTGACGAGGGCGCACGCATCACGGGCCAGGTAGTTGACATAGAACCAGAGGATGTGCGCATCGGCATGCCGGTTGAGGTGGTATTCCGGAAAATATACGAGGAGGGCACAGAGGGCCTCATAACCTATGGGTTCAAGTTCAAGCCCGTGCGCCAATAACTAAAAGCAAAACACCATCTTTTTTGTTGGCGCTGCCCTAACAGGCGCTTATTTCTTTCCTTCTTTTGGGGCTTTTGCGCGCTTTTCCTGTATGAGCTTGACAGCTTCCTCTGCCTTGTCCATTGGGACATTCCGCATTATGATTTCTGTTTCAGCCCTGCCGGTCGTATCAATGCGGAGCTCGCACAGGCCGAACAGGCGCTGTGAAAGCTTTGCGTTTATGCTTACATTGTCCACGTTTGCGTAGGGCGCGTAAAGGCTCCTTATGTTGATGAGCCCCGTCTGTGCGTGGATTTCGCGCTCGCCGAACTCAACAAAATGGCTGCGCACGTATAAATATACTACCGCACATGCAAAAAATGCGAGCATCCACACGTAAGGGATAAGCGGGCCGAGCACAAGCGGCGCCAGCCCGAGCACTGCAGTAACAAGCAGGGCGAGCACAATTATGCTAACATAGTAAATGCGCCCGGACATGCGTATCCTAAGCTCTTCTGGCATGCATAAATATGGGGGCATAGGTATAAAATTGTGCTATTCCTGCGATTGGTGCATAACTGCAATTTTTATTACTTGTTGCACATATAAATGCGGTGATTTTGGATGCCGGAAGACCTTAGTTTCAAGGAGTTTTGGAGTTCCCTGCAGAAGAAGCCAAAGGGCATAGGGTTTACGGAAGGCGAGCCCAAGAGCCCAGAATGTGTTGACTTCAAGTACCTCAGGCGCGCGCGCAAGCTCGTCCGTGATTACAGGGATATCCTGAACCAGAACTCAACCAGCAAGAAATGGAAGCTGTTAAGCGAGCGGCTTTACAGGGGCCACGGGATGTATGTGCTGGTTTACACCCTTGCTGTGAAGGAGGGCCGGAATGTGCTTGAGAAAAAGACAATTGAGTTTATAGCACCGCCGCTCATACCCAAGCACGACTAATTTTACACATATTTTACAGCAATTGCCGAATATTCTTTCGCCCATTTTAAATTACTTTGCCCCCTAAAAGATGCGAGGTGCTTACCAGATGGAATTTACTTGGAAAATCGGGGGCGAGGCCGGCTTTGGAATTATGGGGTCCGGCCTGCTACTTGGCAAGGCATTCACGCGCTCAGGATACCACGGATACATATATGCTGAGTATCCTTCGCTTATCAAGGGCGGGCACAACACAACACAGATGCGCATTTCAGACAGGCCTGTGCACGCACCCAAGAAAACGTGCGACCTGCTGGTTGCGCTGAACAGGTTCAGCGTGCTAGCGCACAAGGATGAGCTCACGCAGGGCGGCGGCATAATATACGACTCAAAAAATGCAGACCTGTCCGGCCTTGACATCCGCAAGGACATTAGGATGTATGACGTGCCCCTCTTGGAGATCGCCCAGAATGCCGGCGGCGATATGCTCATGCGCAACACCGTGGCTATGGGCGCCACGCTTGCGCTTGTCGGCTATCCCTTTGAGAAGCTTGAGGCAATCATAAGGGAAACGTTTGAGCGCAAGGGCGAGGATATTGTCAGGATAAATGTGGGTGCGGCAAAGGGGGGCTATGACTACATACTTGCTCATTACAGGGCAGCTGAGTTCCCAATCAAGCTCTCGCCGCAGAATGCAAGGGGCAGGATGCTCGTGATGACGGGCAACGAGGCGATTGGCGCGGGTGCAATACAGGCGGGCCTGAAATTCTTTGCCGCCTACCCGATGACGCCCGCATCATCAATACTCCACTATATCGCTGAGAAAGAGTATGAGCACAACATACTCGTAAAGCACGCGGAGGATGAGATTGCTGCCATGAATATGGTTGTGGGCGCGTTTTATGCGGGCGCACGCGCAATGTGCAGCACTTCAGGCGGCGGGTTTGCACTCAAGACCGAGGCGATAGGGCTTGCGGCGCTTGCAGAGACACCTGCGGTTATAGTGCTCTCGCAGCGCACAGGGCCTAGCACGTGCATGCCCACCTGGACCGAGCAGGCCGACCTGCGGTTTGCGATGCACGCATCGCAGGGTGATTTCCTGCGTGTGCTGATAGCGCCTGGTGATGTGGCGGAAGCTTATAACCTCACGCAGCGTGCGTTCAACATCGCCGAAAAATACCAGATTCCGGTTATAATCCTCTCAGACAAGTTCCTCTCAGAAAGCTACGGGTGTGTTGAGCAATCCGAGCTCAAAGCAATACCCATAGAGCGTGGCAAGACCATATTTACCGATATGGCACCGCTGCCGCAGGGCGAGCGCTTCAAGCGGTACGAGCTCACGGATGATGGGGTTTCCCCGCGGCCGGTGCCGGGGGTAGTGGGCGGCGAGCACGTTGCAACCTCATACGAGCACTGGGAGAACGGGTTCAGCACCGAGCATTTTGGGATGCGGCGCAAGATGGTTGACAAGCGTGCGCGCAAGATAAATGCCCTCGTAAACGACCTTGACCCGCCGACACTTTACGGGCCAACAGATGCACAGCTCACTTTGGTGTGCTGGGGCTCGCACAAGACGGTGGTGTTTGAGGCTGTTGATATGCTCCAGAAGGAGGGCCTCAAGGTGAACGCGCTGCACTTTTCATTTGTGCACCCGCTGCATCCTAAGGCGCACGAGCTGCTGCGCAAGTATGCCTCACAGCTTGTTATAGTTGAGAACAACAGCACAGCGCAGTTCGGCGGCTATCTCAAGGAAAAGGCGGGCGTGCAGTTCAAGGGCAGCATACTCCGGTATGATGGTAGGCAACTGTTCCCTGAGGAGGTGTTCCAGCACGCCAAATGCATACTTGAAGGCAAGGAAAAGGATGTGGTGGTGAGCGACAACCTGCCCGTGGAGTATTATTCTGCACGTGAGGTGCACGTAGGAGGGTGATTATGATGGCAAGTGTAACGGATTTCACAACAAAGGAGCA
>JAVYLZ010000016.1:0-13250 GCA_038740245.1 Candidatus Micrarchaeia archaeon | reverse complement strand
CCCGCACATTGACCGTGTAGTGCCCGCGGTCGGGTATTCACCATCGCAGCTGAGTGATTTGGAGGCAACACTTAACGCTGCTAAGTGTGATGCGGTGGTGCTTGCCACACCCACAGATTTAACTAAGTTGCTACGCTTAAACAAGCCAGCTGTAACGGTATCATATAAGATGAAGCCGTGCCCTGCCATTGACCGTATGGTGCAGGCATTGCTTTAACGGTGTTTATAATGCCAAGCATTGAGGAATCGGCGCGCAAGCACGCGCTCAAGAACGCATACGATTACGGGAAAGCGTCGCCCGGCAACGTTGTGGGCAAGGTGATTGCTGAGTGCCCTGATGCCAAGGCTGACATGAAGGCAACGATGCAGGTGATAGCGAAGGCTGTCGCTTATGTGAACACACTTGCACGCGATGAGATTGAGAAAGAACTCTCAAATTACACTTTTGAGCAGAAAAAGGAGGAGGAGAAAGGCATAGATGTGCCCGATGCCGTGCCCGGGAGGGTTGTGGTGCGGTTCCCGCCTGAGCCGAACGGGTGGCCGCACATAGGCCACGCAAAAGCGTTCTGCATCTCGGGAGAGATTGCACGCAAGTACAACGGAAAAATAATTCTGAGGTGGGATGACACCAACCCTGAAGCCGAAAAAGCGGAGTTTGTTGATGCGATAAAGGACGGGATACGCTGGCTTGGGCTCACGTGGGATGAGGAGGTATACTGCAGCGACTGGCTTCCTAAAATGTATGAATTGTGCGAAAAGCTGATACTTGAGGGCGGGGCCTATGCGTGCACCTGCCCGCAAGAGAAAGTTGCCGAAGGCCGCGAGAAAAAGGTACGGTGCGCCTGCGGTGCACACACCCCCCAAAAGAGCATGGAGCTATGGCGTAGAATGCTGTCCGGTGAAATTGAGGAAGGCGGCGCAACAATACGGCTCAAGGGTGATATGGAATCGCTTAATACAGTTATGAGGGACCCAACCCTTTTCAGGATTATCACGACACCGCATTACAGGCAGGGCACGAAGTACAGGGTATGGCCAACTTATGATTTTCAGGGGGCTGTCATGGACTCGCTGCTCGGCATAACACACCCCATACGGTCAAAGGAGTATGAGCTCAGGGATGAATTGTACGTATACCTGCTTGAGAAGCTCGGCCTGCGCATACCCAAGATGATTTCAATATCACGGCTGGCGATACGCAATGCACCCGTCTCAAAGCGCCTGCTCAGGCCGCTGGTGGAGAGCGGCAAGCTATGGGGCTGGGATGACCCGCGCCTGCCAACGCTTGCAGGCCTCAGGAGAAGAGGGATACTGCCTGAGGCAATACGAAAGTTTGTGCTTTCATTTGGCATAAGCAAGGTTGAGAGTGAGCCGCCGCTTGATGCTGTCCTCATTGAAAACAGGAAACTGCTTGATCCGGTTGCGCCGCACTATTTCCTTGTAACCAACCCTGTGAAAGTGGTAGTGGCAGGCGCACAGTCGCAAAAAATCACAATGCCGGCACACCCAACAAATAAGGCGCTCGGTGTGCGCGAGTTTAATGTGGGCACAGAGTTTTACATCGATGGGGACGATGCAACCCAGCTCAGGGCTGGTGATGTCTTTAGGCTCAAGGAGCTTTACAATGTACGGGTTGATTCCATCGGCGAAGGGGCAATCTCAGGTACGTATATGGGCACTGAACTGCTGGCCAACACAAAGAAGATACAGTGGGCACCTGTGCATGGGTGCATCAATGCAGAGGTTTACGTGCCAGGCGAGCTGCTAAAAGACGGCGAGTTCAACCCGGAGAGTATGGCCCGCAAGAACGGTGTATGCGAGCCGTCATGTGTGGCACTCAAAAAGGGAGACAGGGTACAGCTTGAGCGGATGGGGTTCTATATTGTGGACTCAAATGAAAATGGACTTTTGAAATTCATAAAATGCGATTGAGCCACTACTTATTTCTTTGTAAGTGCTTTTACAATCCCGTCAATTGAGCCTACCACGTTTTTAAGCGCCTCCTTTGAGCCCTTTGCAGGGCGAAGCAGTATCTTTTGCAGTGTGGCAATCTCACGGGTGAGTGCGCGCTTGCGCTCATCAAGCTGCCGCTGCAGTGTGTGCACGCGCTCAGTCCGCTTTTTCGCCTCCTTCTCGTGGCTTGCTATCTGGCGCTCAATCTCCTTCTTTGAATTTTCAATGCGCTCCCTGCGCTGTTCCTCGGCACGCTTGTGCTGCTCTTTCCGCTGCGCCTCAACCTTCTTGTGAGCCTCCTCAACCTGCTTCTGCGCTTCCTTTGCCGCGGCCTTGCGCGCCTCCTCCGCTTCGCGCTTGTGCGCTTCCCGCCGCTCCTCCTCAACCCGCTTGTGCGCCTCCCTAACCTGCTTCTCAGCTTCCCCGTGCTCCTTCTCCTTGCGCTCCGCTTTCTGCTCCTCGCGCACTTTCTCGGCACGGGCACCCTCCTTCACAAGCTCCTTCTGCTTTGCGGCATCCTCTTCCTTGCGCTTGCGCTCCTCTTCAATGTAATCGGTTTTGGACACCGTAATCTCTTCCTTGGCACGGTAGTCCTTGGACACCATCCCCTGCATCTCATCTGAAACAAATTCCTTTTCTGCAACGTTGGTCTTGACCGACGGCTCTGCCTGCTGCTTTGGGCCGCCCTCCTGCCGCTTAACCTCAACTTTGGGTGCTGGCGGCTGCGGTGCGGGCGGCTGCTCCTTCTTCTGGAATTCGCGGTCGCGTGCACGCCGCCTCTTCTCCTCAAGCTCCTCCTGCTCCTTGCGCTCGCGCTCCCTCTGTGCCTGTGCGGACACTGACATACAGCAATATATTGCCCTATGGATTTAAATTAGTTAAATTTGGATTGGCTTAGTGGGATCTATCTGCTTTGTGTATTTGCGGTGGTACAGCACAAACTGTGCCATAAGGTATGCCGAATTCCTGATTGCGCGCGGGATGAGCTCCTGCGCCTGGTAGTAGCACTCATCCGGCGTGAGCTTGCCGGTCATGAATTGGCCGGGCATTGTGCCGGGCGCATCCACACTCTTATATTTCTGTGTCTCAAGCGCAATGCTTTTGCAGAAATCAAGCAATTTCCCCTTAACATTATCAGGGGTCCACACGTCCTCATCACGTATTGCCGGGGGCGGCTCGCTCCTGCTCGTCCACATTGCAATGTTCATCCGGTCAAGCGGCCTGAGCGCTTCAGAAGGATTGGGCGGCTGGTAGCTCTTTTCCTTGCACCACTGCTCAAGCGAATCAAGCTTGCCGAGAAGTATTGTCGGGCCGTGGATATCGTTGTGGACATGCGCAGGCACGTGCAGATCACTTATCAGATGAACCATATGGCCGAGCGCTGTATACGCCTTGCCCATCTTGCCCACTGCATAATATTTCTCTGCAAGCTCCCAGTACCGCACTACCCGGTAAACGGCACTCTGGAAAATGACCTTGCTGTCCCCGACCTGTATTGTGAGCCCGCGCTCACCAAGCGGCCGTGTCGGGTCGTAAAAGTGCGCCATGTACGGCCGGTTTATTGCATCGTCCTCAATATTTCCGACAATCTTTTTCCATATGCGTGCGATGAACATAAAGACCCTTCTCAGGAAGCTTATGTGCTCCTGCTCTGATTTGGGCACTAAGTATGCAGCATACTCCTCACGGCTCTTGTAAAACTTGTCCGGCGGTCTTGCATATATATCCTTAAGCGATTCATTGGGCATAAACACGTAATCCTCGGCAGAGGCACCCGCAACAATATGCAATAAATATCTCGTAACTTCCTGGAACTTGAGCATCTTGGCGGCTTCATAGGCAATATGCTCATGGCACGCGCCCGGTGCCTTGCGCAGCCGGTCCACTATCACCTGCGACTCATTTGTTGTAATCACATGCTTGCCCAGCGCTTTGGCTGCATGTGCGGCACCCGCGCTAAGTTCAGACGGGTAAAGCACCTCAATCTCGCGCTCCCACTCCTCAATCATCCTCTCGGGTGTGCCCTTTTTTGGGAATGGGCCGGTATCAAAATAAATGAGATTTTCACGGGCCTCTTGCGGCTTGGCCTGCAATAATTTAATGCTGCCGGCCGGCACGCCTGCAAATGCGGGCTCAAGAAGCGGGGGCATCTCAAATAGCGCTTTTATCTTGTCAACAACCTCCAGCATCTTTTGCGCACTCCCCTTTTTAGGGATGTGCTCGCTGCGGCCGCCCATGTTTTAATATGGTGCCATACTCCTTTTTATACCCTTTCAAACATTTCTTAAGTAAACCCCAAAACCCGTTCATAGCATTATGCCAAGCTTCAGAAGTGCATCCCTGGCCCGCAGTGCGCTCTTCTCCTTATCCTTTATCTCAAGCATAACGTCAAAATCCAGCGGCCTCGTTTCATTCACAAAATCCAAAAATCTGCGTACGTTAATGCGGTCCGCATGCGTGCCGGCCCTCGCGCCTTTCTTCTGCTCGCTGTAATCCACCATAGGCACACCGTCGCGTATCCCCCATGTCCCGGCTGCCTGCCCCAGTGCTTCACGCACGCCTTCACCATTGTTAAGGCAGGCATGGTGGAACACATCAAACAAGACAGGAACACCTGTTTTGGCGGAAATTGCAAGGCAATCCCTTAGGGAATACAGGCGGTCATCATTCTCTATTACAAGCCGGCGCGCAACTGCACGCGGCAGTGTGGAGTACACGTCACAAAATCGCATGGTCGCCTGCCGCTTATCACCATACTCGCCGCCTACATGTATCTGTATCTTGGCATCTTTCTTAAGGCCCATTGCATCAAGCACCTTTGCGTGGTACTCCAATTCAGCAATGCTACGCTGCACCACTCCCTTCTCATTTGAATTTATCAGCACAAACTGGTCAGGGTGCATTGAGATGCGCATCCCGTTTTCCCGTATGAACCTGCCAATCCTCCGAAAATGGGCCCCGTGTATGCCCGCCCAATCATAATCGCATACGGGGTGCGAAGCGAACGGCACAATATCAGAGGAGATGCGGAAGAACATCAGGCGGTTTTCAAGGTTGAACTTCAGTATTCTTTCAAGGCAGGCGAGGTTGTTTGAGATGCATTCCCGCATGCGGGCGTGTGAGTATGATGCAAGGCGGAATGTTGTGTTGGCCGTGCAGCCGATACCCCTGTTTATGCACGGGTAGCCCAGTTTCATAGTCGCCTATTGAAATCAAAAAATATTTAACCCGTAATCCCCAATAAAGAACCGTGTCGTTTAAAGAGCTCAGCTCCATCATTACATCAAAGGAATGCATTGAGCTTCAGCGCAGGATCAACTTTGAGCGTGCAAAAAACGGGCTGCAGCATGAAGGGATTGCATCCATACTTTCAATTTACACTGTAAGCAAAATTACCGGCGCACCGCTAAGCATAGTGTGCAAAAACTATCCAAAATTTTTGGAAACAATACTGGCAAGCAAGGAACTGCAGGACAGGATGGTTGAGGAATTGTCCCGGCGCACAGCCACAAACACCAAAAGCAGGCGCCTTGCAGATACGGAAATCGCCATCTCAAATATATTGCGGGAGATAATGCCGAAGCAGAAGCCGCTGAAGGTGCTTGATGTGGGCATTGGCGGGTACGATGAAGAAACAAATATGATTGGCATAACGACCGTTGAGCTGCTTATGCATTTGAACGATGAGTTTGGCAGCGGGCACCGCATATTCGGCGGGGACATACTGCAGAATGAATTTACAGAACAGCAAATCGGTGGTTCCTTGCTGATATTTTTCCCGTTTGACGTGCTCAAGCCTGCCGAGTATATGGAGCATGTTGCAAACATTTACTTTATATGGCAATTTGATGTAATCCGGTGCTCAAACCTGCTCGTGCATTTTGACAGGGAAAAGCAAACAATTGCACTGGGCAACCTGCGTGCGCTTACCGCACCGGATTCTGTGCTCATATACAATTTTGGGTTTGATGACAGGCATATAGCCGAAGTAAAAAAGGGGGATTCCCTGCACACAGAGATTATAGCACAGGGAAAGCACGTATACTAAAAGTGCAAACGCTAGCCAACCCTGTGCGAGGTGCGCACAAACAGCCCAAGCGCCAGTGCAAACAGGATAAGGCCGGAACTGCCGGGGCACTCCTTCTCAATCTCACCGCATTTTATTGCTGCTCTCTCCACGCATTTGTCGGAGGCTGCGTAGCATACTGCCACATCCCCCGCCTGGCAGTCCGCCCTGTCGTTGCCGGTTGAGTACTGCGCAACGCAAGATGTAAGCTCTGCTGCGCACGCGTCAACCGCGGGGCATTCGCCGGCCGAATACTTCGTGCTCATTATTGGGTAGGACGTGCTCACGCATGCCACACCAGATGCCCTGTACCCACTTGAGCAGGACTGGTCTATCCTGCCGTTTGCATCAAAGGGGCAGCTCGCGCACGCCTTCTTGTAGGCGTCAAGCGCACAGCCGGCGGAAACAACCCCGCCGAGAATTGCAACTGCCAAAATCACAAGCATAATTTTTTGCATGCAGATAATCGGCAGCCAACATATTTAAGCCAAGAAGAAGTAAATAGTAATGTTTATTAATAAGTTTTGCGGGAAGAGTAGTATGGTGCAGCAGATAAGGGTTGAGAGGAAGCCCCTCAATTCAGATGAAATACTGCGCCTGCTGGATATCCAAAAGGCGATAAACGACATAAAGCGCCGCCAGGGGCACGTTGTGGGGCTTGAGCTGGGCATGGACCCCACAAGAGAGATTGTGCGCACCGTCCTCAAGCTTGAATCGCTGCCTGCACGCGGCATTGAGACCGACCGCCTCATTTTGCTTATTGCGCAGGACCCGCAAATGCTTGAGCAATTCATTGAGATGATGGTAAAGGCAACCAACGTAATCACGGCGCCTGGCAGGCTTGCATTTACCGAAAAAATAATTGGCGAGCGCCTGGGCATATTCATTAAGCGCGGCCCGTTCAACGTGCTTGACATAGGTGTTGGTGCAACCGATTCCGAGGAGATGCGTGCCGTGACCACCATAGAGCTTGCCGGCTTCCTTGCGTGCCGTGCGCACCACGTAACAGTCTTTGGCGGGGACATACGCCTGACAAATTTTGAGGAGACACAGATGTGGGGGGCCCGTGTTGTTCTGTTCCCGTTTGACCTGCTCAACCCGATGCCCTACCTTGAAGAGCTGTATGAGAAGTACGGGTGTGACACGTTTGATATCGTAAGGTGCAGCAACCTGCTCGGCCACTTTGCGCAGAAAAAGCGCGATGAGGCGCTGCCGATACTGCGTGCGCTCACACGCAGCACCTCCCTGCTTATATACAACGACGATTACGAGTACGTCCACACCGTTGAGACACGCATTTACGGAGAGGTATCCACTGAAGTTGTAAGAATGCAAAATTAGTGCAGGGGGTGGGATTTCCATTTGCTAACCCCGCATAGGGGGTTTGGGCGGTCTCGGACTAAGGGGGCGCCCCCCTTGGGCTGAGATTTGGACCCACGTAGGCGCTAGGCCACAGGATTTCTTCAGATCATCCTCCCTTTCGGGAGTCATAACTTAAGTGCCGTCGTTTTTGGAATTCCAAAAACTTTCTGGCGCCGCTCTTTAGGCATCCCGAAAGAGCGGCACTTAAGTCCTGCGCGTTTGACCTGGCTCCGCCACCCCTGCATAGGGGGCTCCGCCCACTATAACCCTGGTAGTTTTGTGGCAAGCCACAAAACTAAGAGCCAAATTACTTAACGGGATAAGTTATAAAAGGTGGAAAAACTAGGAATTACTTGCTCTACTTGGCCGCACCGGCGCCGCCCTTGCCGCCCTTGCCCTTCTTCTTTTGGCGCAGGTACCTGTAGCCACACTTCCGGCACTTGGTTGCGGTTTTAGGGTTCCTTGACTTGCACTTGTGGCATATCTTAATGCTTGATAGGGCCGCCTCGGCCTCTGGGAACTTCGCCATTAATATCACCAACGGCGAATATTCAGCCGCTTAAGATTTAATAATTTGCACCTGTTGATAGGTGGCATGCGGCTGCCAGCGGTTATGGAGCTTGTCCGTGTTGAGCATTCAATAATGCTCGTACTGGGCGTGGCAACTTCTATCCTGCTCCTTGATTTGCAGTTTACACATACGCAACTGCTACTGCTTTCCCTGTGCCCCTTCTTGGTTTCAGCGGGAGCTTTTGCACTTAACGATTACTTTGATGCGGGGAGCGACAGGAAAAACAGGAAGGACAGGCCGATTGTGCGCGGGGATGTAAGCGAGCAGCTCGCATTATGGCTTGGGGTTTCACTGCTTAGCCTCGGTGTGCTTATCGCATTCCCGCTCGGGATGCAGGCATTCTCAATTGCTTTGGTGTTCGCGTTCCTGTCCGTGCTTTATGACTGGAAGCTCAAGGATGTTGCACTGATTGGGAACTCAATAATAGCCGCATCAATGGCGATAGTGTTCATATTTACGGAGGTGGCGCTTGCGGGCACCATATCGCAGCTTACCCTTCTAATATGCGCCACATCATTCCTCTCGGGGCTCGGCAGGGAGATACAGAAAACCGTGCAGGATGTTGAGGGGGATGTGCTGGCACGCAAGTCAATGACGCTGCCCGTGCTAATCGGGAAAGCGCCCTCGCTGCACCTCTCGCTTGTGTTCGTGCTCGCAGCATCACTGCTGGGCATATACCTCTACCTTACAGTACCGCCCCTCCAAAACAACCCCCTTTACATAATACCCATGACACTCTCAATAGGGCTGCTGTGCTACTCATCCTACCTGTTTTACGGCGGCAAAAAAAGCGCGGAAAAGGGCAGGAAACTCTCACTTTACGCATTAATGCTCGGCATATTCGCATTCCTGCTGGGTGGCATTTAAAAGCATTTGACGCTTAAATGGCTCGGGAGCGTTTGGCATGAGTATAGTATCCTCAATAAAAGAGTTCTTGGCGGTCCCCTTCAACAGGTACCTTGTGATTGCGCTTATAGTTATAGGTGCGGTTGCGCTTTCAGTCAGTGACGGGGCTGTAAAGCCGCCTTCTGAAAAGCTTGAGGTGTACGTGTTCACGCTGCCCACCTGCCCGCACTGCGCCGAGCAGAAACCAATCATACAAGAGCTTGCCGAAGAAATGCCTGAGGTCTCATTCATAATCGTGGATGCGTCCACCGCACAGGGCAATACGCTGTTCCAGAAGATGGCGCGCGAGGCCGGCCTTGACACCTCACGCCTGGCCGTGCCAACCACCATAATAAACGGGAGTGCGCTTGTAGGCGTGCACACAAAAGAGCAGATACGCGCTGAGATTGAGAAATGCATAGCCGCGTGCGAAGCGGGCACGGGCTCGCAGAACACACAACAGCAGGAGACATCCTCAGCGGTTAAGGAGTTTGAGCTGCCGTTCCTTGGCAGGACCGACTTAACTGCAATGTCACTGCCGGTGCTTGCGATAACGCTTGGGCTCATTGACGGGTTCAACCCGTGCGCAATGTGGGTGCTTGTCTACTTAATAGGGCTGCTGCTTGAGGTGGGCGATAAGAGGAAATTCTGGCTGATTATCGGGAGCTTCCTGTTCGCTTCCGGGGTGCTGTATTTCCTGTTCATGACGGCGTGGCTGAACGCATTCCTTCTCATAGGGTATGTGCGGCCCGTTATGGTCCTAATTGGACTGGTTGCACTGGGCGGGGGCATAGTGAGCCTTAAGGAGTATTATACAACAAAGGGCGCACTGGAGTGCAAGGTTGGCGATGTTGAGGCCCACAGGAAAACAGAGAAGCGCGTGCAGGAAATAATATCACAGCCGCTCACAATCGGTATTGTGTTCTCAATAATAGTGCTGGCGTTCATAGTCAATTCCGTGGAGTTTGCGTGCTCATCTGCCATACCTGCAGTGTTCACGCAGGTGCTTGCGATGAAAGACATAAGCACGCTTGAGCGATATGCATACATACTCCTTTATGACCTGTTCTTCATGATCGATGACATAATCATATTTACGATGGCCGGGCTTGCAATAGGCGGTGGGCTGGGCGAGAAATATGCAAAGTACTGCAAGCTCATGGGCGGCGTGATAATGGCTGTGCTCGGTGTTATCATATTGTTTGCACCGCACTTATTGCGCTAGCTATTAGAGGGTGCCAATATATGGAAAAAAAGTGCTGTAAAGTTGGCATAATGCACCTTATTGGGATTGCTGCCGCGCTTTCGCTTGTTGAGGGGATGCTCATACTTGCAGGTGTTATTACCCCCCTCCTTGAATACTCCATTGGTAATATCGTGTTCTCATTGCTGCTGCTAGGCATAACCGCTTATGCCGGGGTTATTGGCGCAAGGGAAAGCCTGCTGGCCTCGCTAAAGAACGGTGCGCTTGTGGGCGGCGCTGCCGCGCTTGTTATGGTGCTTGTTGTGCTGGCGAGCCATTACACTGTTAAAACCCCTGTGCTAGGGATTAGCGCGCCAGACAGCATAACGTTCTACGTGCTATTGCTTATCATAGTGGTTGAAAACTCGCTCTTTTGTGCTGTTGCCGGCCTTGTTGCCGGCCTGGCCGCACGCGCGCTCCAAAGGCAGGCCACTAAACGCAAGCAAAAATGACTTGGCTAAATCCCAGCCGCACGCATATTAATGTTAATGATGATTATTTTGCCGTATGGCGCTGGCAATACAGGCCAAAGGCCTTGTGAAAAAGTATCCCGGCAAGGTTGCCCTTGACAATTTCTCAATTGAGGTTAGTGAAGGTGAGGTGCTCGGGCTGCTCGGGCCCAACGGCGCTGGCAAAAGCACGTTCATAAGAATTCTTTCAGGTGCTGAATCGCCAACCTCTGGCGAGCTTTTCCTGCACGGCGAGAAGGCATCAAAATCATCACGCCGGATGATAGGTGTGGCGCCGCAGGAGAATGCAATTTACCCGCTGCTTACATGCATGGAAAACCTGCTGTATTTCGGCTCGCTGTACGGTGTGGGCGGAAAGGATGCGCACACGCGTGCCGAAGAGCTATTGCAGCAGCTCAACCTCTCAGATAAGAAAAACGTGCCGGCAGCCAGCTTATCTGGGGGCATGCGCAGGCGGCTTAATTTGGCGTGTGCGCTCATGCACAGGCCAAAAATCATAATACTTGACGAGCCCACAACGGGGCTTGACCCTGCGGTGAGGAACAGCATGTGGAAAACCGTGCGTGATATCGCACATGAGAGCGGTGCAACCGTGCTGCTCACAACGCATTACCTTGAGGAGGCGGAAGCGCTGTGCTCGCGCATCGTGCTGATGAATGCCGGCAAAGTGGTTGCGGACGGCACACCGGCCGCGCTCAAAAAATTTGCGGGCAGGGAGATTGCCAAGATTAAGTCAATACCCGGCAGATACGAGCTGGTGGCCGGCAAACTGCATGCGGTCAAAGGTGTTGATATGGCAACGCCCACAGAGCACGGGCTTGTTGTGGAAGCTGATGACATTGCGCCGCTTATACAGCCCATTACACGGCTCATGGAAAGGCACGGCGAAAAAATCGTTGAGCTCTCCATATCACGGCCATCGCTTGAGGACGTATTCCTGAAACTGACCGGTGCAAAGCTTCGGGAAGGTGCAGCTGATGAGCCGGCCAAATAAGTGCGGGCCCGTTTCACGGCCATTCTGTGATAGGCAAACAGGGTGCGCGCGGGGAGGGAATTGAAGATGAACCTGCCAAGTGAGATTGCAAAGGACTGGGGGCAGTTTACGCGTGACGGCCGCACACTGCTGCTCATGCTTGCAGTGCCGATTCTGGTTGTGGTAATACTAAACCTGGTGTTCAGCAGCACGTCAGTTGAGCTGCAGAAGACCGCCCTTGGGTATTGTGATGAGGATAACAGCAATTTCTCAAAGCTGTTCATAAGCGGTGTTGCGGATAACGCAAACCTGGTTGAGTATGGCGGGCCGCAATGCACAGCCGTGCTCTACAATGAGGTTAAGAGCGGCAGGCTGGCCGCAGCGTTCATAATCCCCGCAGGGTTTGAGGACGGCATTATTAATGGCAGGACCCAGACGGTAACCATATTCCTGGACAACTCAAAGTTTCAGGTATCGCCATCTTTGGAATCGCTTATGGCGGCGGTTGTCCAGCGGACAGGCCAGAAAGTCGGTGAGCAGTTCATACTGGAGGTATGGACACAGCTGGGTGAGGCGGATGCGCGCCTTGTGCAGCTCAGTGAGGATATCCGCGGCACACGCACACGCGCAATCAATATGAAAGCACAGCTCAAGTCCACCACAGATTCGCTTAATGCGCTTGATATTAATTCGGTTAAAAGCGAGCTGTTGCTCGCCAACACAACCCTGAACGCCACTTACGCAAAACTTGAGGAGGCGGAAAGCAACCTTACCAAAATTGAGTCCGACTTTGCCGCATATGATGAGACACTGAACCAGACGGAAGCCGACCTGGTGGGCATAAATGATACGCTATCAAACACCACTTCATCTCTTGCACAGATTAAAGCGGGTGCCAACTGCTCGGACCCGCTGTCACTCCCGCTATGCATAATGGTTGATTCGCTTAACGCGAGCGTCTCATCTGCGCATTCGGCAGTTGAGTCGCGGCTGGTTAAGGTGCGTGAGGCGCGTGCGGGGCTTTACACTGCAAACTTAACAATACAGGAGTTCAAGGCCAATATCGCCGCGGCCAAGAACAGCTCTGTTGATGCGAACGCCAAATTGGAGGCGATGGGCCGGTTTATCACACAGCTTGAGGATAACAGGGATACTGCACTTTCAACGATACGTGAAGTTGACTCATCACTGGACCTCATAATCAATAAGACCTATGAATTTGAGGATATCATTGCCAAAAGCCGCTCGCAGATATATGCGATAACATCGCGCGGGCCGTCAACCGTGGTCTCCCCGATACTGCTTTCATCGCAGTCGCTGCTGGGCAAAAAGCCGTTCTTTGATTTCCTGCTGCCGAGCATACTTCCGCTGGTGCTGATGTTCGTGGCGCTGTTCGTTTCATCAACCTCCCTGGTGAAGGAGAAATATTACGGCACGTTCGGCAGGATACTGCTGGCACAGGTGCACCCGCTTGAGTTTATAGTGTATAAAGTGCTCAGCTATACTATCGTGATGCTGCCTTCTGCGCTTGCACTGCTGCTGCTTTCCTCACTTGCATATGGCGCGTTCCCATTGCTTGACTTTGGGCTCGCCCTGTTCCTTTTTGAGGCGTTGGCGCTTAACATATTTGTGTTCGCAGCGTTGGGCGTGCTAATCGCACTATATTCAGAATCAGAGGCCACTGCATTCCTAACTTCATTAGTAATTGGCCTGCCCCTCTTATTCAT
>JAVYLZ010000015.1:0-14524 GCA_038740245.1 Candidatus Micrarchaeia archaeon | reverse complement strand
GTATTATTGTCGCGCTGGTTATGAGCATTACTGCAAACACTCCAAAGTAGCCTAGCGCCGCCCAGTCATATGCGGCGATATCACCCCAGAATAGGAATATGATGATGGGCAATATCAGTGCCGCAACCAGTATTGCGGTCCCCTTAAGCACCTGCTTATCCATTGCTAGGATATCCAAGCTAAAATTATTATGCGTAATAAAGCAGTGCACCAACGATAATGCTGCCCATAAGTGATGTGCGGTGTGCGCCTATGAGCAGCGTGGCGGTGCCGAGCACGCATGCAACCCCCGCAACAAGAATTCCGGGCGGTCCGGTAAGCAGCCAGATGAGCACACATAGGTAGATTGCGATTATGAGCTTTAACACGGGGTTGTTGAATGTTGAGAAGAACGAAACTGCGGAAGGTATCGCCCGTGAAAGCAGGAATGCCGCGGCCGAGAATGCAATAACTCCGGCAAGTGCGGCAAGCAGGTGCTCGCCGAACAGTGCGTGGTGCATCTCAAGCGCCACAATCGCCACACCCGTGCGCGCCTTGCCGATTATATCCGTCATAAGTATTGAGTAGGCGATGTTTGAGGCATTTATCGCACCCAGAGCAGCCACAAACTCATCCTCGCGTATTGATGCGAACGCCCCTGCAAGCACAATTATTATAGTGGGTGTGGCCATGCCGGGAATGAGATAGGCGCACGCAGTTGCAATTGCAGATATGAGCGGGACGCGCAGGCCAACCTTTACCCTGTGCTGCGGCTCAACGGGTGCGCTTGCGGTGCGCACCATCAGCATAGGCAGCGTAAAGAACCCCACGAACATCGGGAATATCAGGTTCTCCCCCGCCCCAAACGCCCATACGCCAAAAATGCCTGATGCAATGAATACTGCAAGGCATTCCCACTTGAAATCCTTGAGCAGGAAATATGTGGTTGCGAGCGCAAGCGCAATGAACATATTCTCCTGTACTGCCGGCTGTATGGTTGGGAATGCGAACATAATGATTGGGATGAGGAGAAGCGATGCAACCGCCCCTATAACGCCACCCGCAAGATACATATAGACCGCCCGCCCGAGCATCCCCTGCGCAGCCATCCTCTGCGATGCTGCCGGTGCTATCCCTGTTGCACCGTCAGGTATGTTGAGCGCGACGGAATAAATTGAGTCAAGCGCAGCCGCAATCCCGTAAAATATGTAGAGCAGCACAATTCCCGGCAGGCCGCTGAGCCCAAGGTGCAGCAGCATTTCAGCGAACGTGTTTATGTGTATCCCGGGAATCATCTAACCACATTGCATTGGATGCTATGAGCATGAGCGGATGTACGGGGCCCAGCCTGCAATGCAGACCCCCTACTCAACCACCGCGACCTGACCGCCTTCAACAAAATCAATGCTGTCAACAAGGCCTATACTCTTTACATCTTCTGCGAGTGCAAGTGCATGCCCGATTCTCTCACCCGGCACCGAGATTTTAATTGAGGGTATCCTTTCTTTTAATGACATCTTGCGGGTGCTCTTGTACTTGCGGAGCGCTGAGACGACTTCCACGAGTGTATCGCCAAGTGCCTCCGCCTCATCATTCATCCTCTCTGGCTTTTCAGCGGGCATTCTGCACATGTGTATGCTCTTCGTGCCTTCCCTTGAAGCAAAGAGTTCCTTGTATATGGCTTCTGTTGTGAAGGACATCACCGGCGCCATCAGCTTGAGCGATTCGTTTAGCACGGTGTAGAGCGTCTCCTGTGCAGCCCTCTTGGATTTTTCATCCTGCCCGTAAATCCTGTGCTTGGCAAACTCAAGGTAATTGTCGCAGAAATCATGCCAGAAGAAGTTCTGCATAGCGTTCATCGCGTTGAAGTAGTCATACTCATTATATGCGGAGATGGCCTTGCGTTTTGCATTTTCAAGACGTGAGAGAATCCATTTATCTGCTATGTTGGGTGCAGTTTCGCCGGCCGTGTAATCCTTTGTTGACATCTCAACGAAGTTGGCGGCGTTCCACACCTTGTTTATGAATGACTGCGCAAATTTCATCTCCTGGTAGTTGAACGGCCTGTCGCGTGTGGACGCACCGCTCAGCGCAACCCAGAGGCGCACCGCATCAGCTGAATACTGCTCAACGAGCTCGCCCGGGTCCACGATATTGCCCAGCGACTTGCTCATCTTGCGGTTGTCCGGCCCGAGCACGTTGCCGTTCAGCAGCATTTCCTTAAACGGCGGCTTCCCGGTAAGCAGCAGGCACCTGTATATTGTGTAAAACGCCCATGAGCGGATAATCTCAATGCCCTGCGGCCTCAGTGTAGACGGGTAATATTTTTCCCATCCTTTCTCAGGCCACCCGGCAATCACAAGTGGCGTGATGCTTGAGTCCACCCAGCAGTCGCACGTGCTCTGCTCCGGCTCCATCAGTTCCCCGCACGCGCATTTAACATCCCTGCGTGCGTTCTCAGGCCTGAAAGGCAGCTCATTTTCATCGGCAGGCTTGCTTGCCCCGCATTTTTTGCATACGTAAAACGGCAGCGGTGTTCCGAAATGCCTCTGCCGCGATATAACCCAGTCCCACTCAACGAAGTTGGTCCAGTCAACCAGGTACTGCTTTGTGAATTCAGGTATCCACTTCATCTGGTCCGCCGCTTTTATGATGTCCCGCTGGTAGCCCGTAAGCCTGCAGAACCACTGGTCAGAAACCTTAAGCTCCACCGCCTTTTTGCACCTGTCGTGCACCTTAACAACTTGCCTGAGCGGCTCAACCTTAACCACCTTGCCCTCCGCATTAAGCTTCTCAAGCACCTTCTCGCGTGCCGCGGCCACGCGCAGGCCGGTAAACTCACCCGCATTTTTTAGCCTGCCAACTTCATCAATGGCATCAATTATGGGGAGGTTATGCCGGTATGCCCACACCACATCCTGCTTGTCGCCGAATGTGCACACCATCACTGCCCCAGTGCCGAATTCCTTGTCAACATCAACATCTGAAAGTATTGGGACTTGCTTTCCCAGAGGTGTAGCAATCTTTTTTCCAACAATGCCCCTATACCTTTCATCATCAGGATGCACGAGCACGGCAACGCACGCGTGCAGGTATTCTGGCCGCGTGGTCGCGATTATGAGCGGCTCGCCGGATTCCAGCGTGAATACAAGATGGTTGAGCTTTGTATCCCTCTCAGCATCCTCCGTCTCAGATTTGGCGATTGCGCTCACGCATTCAGTGCACCAGAACGTTGGGTGCGACCCCTTGTACACGTGGCCGTCCCTGTGCATAATCAGCAGCGATTTTTGCACCTTTTTATGGTATTCAGGGGACATTGTGATGTATTCACGGGACCAGTCTGCTGAAAAGCCCATCCGTTGCATCTGCGCACGCATAGTGGCAATATACTCCTTGGTCCACTCAACACAGTGCGCAACGAACTGCTCCCGCGGCAGGCCCTTCCCGAACTTGGCCTCAACCTTAACTTCCGTCGGGAACCCCTGCGTGTCCCACCCCTGCGGGTAAAGCACTGAGTAGCCTGTCATCCGCTTGAACCGCGCGGCAAAATCAAACAGTGAATAACTGAGCACGTGGCCCATGTGCAGTTTCCCTGAGGTAAACGGGGGCGGTGTGTCTATGATGTAAAGCGGGCCGGCCCCCTCGTTGAACTTGTATATTTCATCACGGACCCATTCTTCGGCGATCCGTTCCTCAATCTTCCTGTCATACCTTTCCATGAGCAAAACACCTTTCGGCAACAGGTATTTCCATCCTGAAACCTTTTTATTTTGATATGCGGAATATAGCACTATGTCCCGTGCACAGGCAAGCGTTGAAACGCTCATTGTGATTGGCTTTGCAGTGGTGCTAATTTTCGCGCTTATATATGCGGTCTACCCGCTTCTAGTGGATTTCAACAGGTATTCCGAGGTATCGCAAACTGAGCGCTCGCTGTCCCGCCTTGCGGGGGCGTTTGAGGCTGCCTCTGCATACGGTGCTGGCACCGAAACAACGCTTTACCTGTACTTCCCGGCCGGAAACCTCTCCTATGTCAAGGATACCGGCCACCTGGTATACACGCTTGCAGACGGCACATCCGTAATCCGTGTTACTAACCTGAAGAGCCAGGTCAAGCTAAAGAAGGGCGACCAAAAGGCAGGGGAGGTTGCTTTTGAGGGTGCGGGCGTGCGCGGCATAAGGATTAGCAAGTCCGTTGAGGCAGTTGAGGTTTCAGTGCTCCAATAAAATGGGAAGTTAAGAAAAAAGTGCTTATTCACGGCGGCGGTCGCGCTCCCATGCATTGGTTTTTGCGCGGGCCCTGCCGGCCTGCTTCTTGAACACTGCAAGAAGCTCGCGTGCAGCCTTCTGTGTTGCGCTGCGTATGTCCCAGTCTGAAGCGGATACTGAGACTATGCTGTCGCTTTTTGCACGCACCTTGACTTCGTACATGCTGCGCAGGCCCGTATACCGCTGCTTTTTGTAGTGGACCGCAACGTATTCAATCCTTGCAATGTCCTCAAGTTTTTCCACAGCCCTCTCAATTGTTGAGCGGACTTCTGGCATATACTCCTCATCCCGCCTGTCCATACCGCTGAAATAGATTGGCAGCTGGCTCTTTTGCGTTGCGATCACCTCAAACAGGTCACGCACGCTTACAATGCCGAGCGGCCTGCCTTTCTCCGCAACAACAACCGATGACGCATCGCTGTCCTGAAGCAGTTGCACCGCCTCTGAGACGCTTGCGGTCGGCGGAAGCATATACACTTCCTCCCTCATATAGTTCTTTATTGGGAGCGTATCCGACCTGTGCTTTTCCTTTACGAAGGGCAGCCTGCCGGTTGGCACCTCGGCAATTGAAATTATGTCGCGCATCGCAAGCACGCCCGCAATCTTGCCATTCTCGGTCACAACCACCCTGCGCACGTTGTTCTTGCGCATCACCTCGCGCGCGTGCCCGACCGGCTCGTTGCTCTCAAGCGTGAGCACGGGCATGGTCATTACCTCGCCCACAGTTGCCTTGGGCAGCATCTTGTTCTTGTGGAGATACTTGAGCAGCTTGTTCCTGCGGATAACCTTGTACCCGTCTTCAGTGACAACGGGCAGTGTTTTAAACCGCCCGTCAAGGAACATTCTAACAGCGGTAAGCGTGTCCATGTTCTCTGTTATCACCGGTGCACGCTCAGCCAGATTGCCAACTTTTTCACGGGACGGGTCAGCCACCTCACGCACATCAAGCTCATCAAATATCCCGTAATAGTGCCCGTTTTTCAGGACGATTACGCAGGGCTCACCGCGCATTATTTTTGCGACGGCCGCAGATACCGGCTCGTTTGCATCCATAAGGCTTACGCTCTCATACTCCATGCTTTCACCCTCTTATGCATTGCACAATATGCCTGTAATCCCTCTCCGGGACTACAATTTCAACAGTGGTATGCGCACCCATATAGTCAACGTAGCTGAGCGCAATCTTATGCCGCAGCAAAGGCATTGGGGAGACAACATGCACATCCTCAATCATGCTGCGCGGCAATTCAAGGCGCTGGTTGCCGTTTACAAGCGCGATGCCCCCTTCCATAACAACAAGCTCCCCTTTGGTTACAGGGCCGGTGTCCTGGTAAATTGGTATGCGTTTGATTTCCTTGCCCAGCACAGATGCCATTGCACCACCAAAGCATATTCAACTCGCACCTTTATTAACCTTACAAGAAGGGGTGCGTGCGGCCCCCAACCCGCTGCCTGCCGCCACATTTATTAACTTATAATGCGTATTCCATTCATGGCTTCACGGGGATTGCGCGGGCAGGCCGCAATGGAATACCTTATGACTTACGGCTGGGCGCTTATCGCCATAGTGGTTGTGCTGTCAGTGCTGTATTCCGTTGGCGTGTTTGACCCACAGAAATACATGAATGAGGAGTGCATGTTCCAGCCAAGCCTCCAGTGCAAGTCAATGCAGCTTAGCCAAAGCAGCCGCACATTTACGCTTACTCTCCATAACGGTCTTGGCTATGAGATACTCCGTCCGCAGGGCAAAGTAACCTTCCTCAGCACCGGCCAGGAGATACCTTACACTATAGGCGGGGAGGTGGGTCCAAACGCTGGCATACAAATCGTTGTGACCAACGTTGACACTTCACGGTTCCGTGTAGGCACAATTGAGAAGGCGCGCGTTGTGATGGAGTATAACCTTGACGGTAAAACTTACACCACAACTGGCACGGCATCAGTGCGCGTATCCCCCTAAAAATTAATGGTCCGCGCCGCAATTATTTTTTCTGCTGCAGTTTCAGCATCAGTTTCAAGCTGCCCGCCGCTTGAAAGGTCCTTGAGCATCATTTTTCCCTCGGAGGCCTCTTTATCCCCTATTATCCCAACAAATCGTGCGCCCAGTGACGCGGCATACTCAAGCTGCTTGCGCATGTTCCTACCCATAAGATCTATGCGGACCGCAACACCTTTTTTGCGGAGCATCTTTGCCATTCTAATGCACGCACCGTAATTCTTAGGCGTTACATTAACGAGCACTATATCTGTTAGCGTTTTCACTGAGGCGTTTTTCTTGAGCAGTGTTGCTATCCTGTCAATACCAAAAGATATCCCCGCCGCAGGCACATCCCTGCCTGCATAAATGCCTATAAGCGTGTCATACCTGCCGCCAGCTGCAATGGTGCCCAGCTGGGGGTCATCGCTTTTTATCTCGTAAACGGTGCCTGTGTAATACCCCAGCCCCCGCGCAATGCTGGGCTCAAACCTGCAATTCTTGAGGCCGTACTCGTTGAGCAGTGCAAAAAGCCTGCGCAAATCTGCGGCACCTTCGGCACACTCGGGAATCTTTTCATAGTATTCAAGGTCGTGCTTGAATGCCGCTATTATCTCCTTGCCGTTGCCAAGCCCGTTTACGGAAAGCTCGGCCGCAACCTCCGCCTCGCTTTTCTTGTCCAGCTTGTCAATTATGCGTATCGCAGTTTCAATCTTATCGGAAGGCACGCCGATATGCCGGAGCACGCCGGTCATCAGCTTGCGGCTGTTTATTAGCACCACATAATTTTCTATGCCCACACTGCCAAGCACGTCGCAGGCGCACGCAATCAGCTCGGCTTCGCACTCAACCCCCGGTGCACCCAGCACGTCTGCATCGGCTTGCAGGAATTCGCGGTATCTCCCGTACTGCGGCTCCTCCCTGCGCCACACCTTCTCTATGCAGTATCTTTTGAATGGGAGTGCAAGCCCCGCGTTCTCGGCATACAGGCGTGCAAGCGATACCGTAAGGTCAAACCGCAGGCCAAGTTCCCCGTCATCAATTCTGAATATCTCCGAGGTTATGCCCTCACCGCTTTTTGCCTCCAGTGTCTCAAGCCGCTCAATTGCGGGCTGTGAAACAGGGTCGTACCCGTATGCCCGGTATGCATTCTCAATCGCAGAAATAAGCCGCTTGTATATTATCTCATCCTCAGGCAGTATGTCGCGCATGCCGCGCGCACGCGAAAACTTGGGAGGCATACGATAAGTTAATAACAACATATTTAAATTACTTCCCGGCAAATCCCCTAATGTGGTTTTATGCCTGAAGCAAGCAAAGGCAAGAAGGAAGGCTCTGCACTTGATGCATTAGTTGAGTACCTGGGCTCATTCTTCCCGGACCTGCGCAAAAAGCTGCGCATGGCAAAGATGAAGAAAACCCAAAACGAGTATATCAAGGATGTGCTTGTTGTCTCAGCGCTTCTTACGCTCATACTTTCTGTTTGCATTGCGCTGTTTATGGTAGTTTCAAACGGCAGCCTGCTCTGGCTCGTCATAATGGTGCCGTTGCTTGCAGTTGTGGTGTTCCTGTTTATGATGAGGCGTGTTGATGTGGTTATGCTCTCGCGCCAGCGCAACATTGACAAGGACCTGCTGTTTGCCGGCAGGCAGCTGCTCATTGAGGTGCGCGGCGGCATACCGCTTTACGATGCAATAGTGCACCTGACCTCGGATTACGGCGAGGCGAGCAAGGCGTTCAAGGAGATAGTTGACAAGACAAACCTTGGTGTCCCGCTTGATGTTGCGATGGAGGATGTGGCCGAGGAAACCCCCTCAAAGCCATTCAAGCGCCTCGTGCTGCAGATTGTAAACTCAATACGCTCCGGCTCAGATGTTGCGGTTGCACTGGAAACCATACTTGACCAGATGTCGCAGGAGCAGCTCATTGAGATAAAGGCATACGGCCAGAAGCTTAACCCCCTTGGCATGTTTTACATGCTGTTCGGCATAATTATGCCTTCACTGGGGGTCACGCTGTTCGTTACGATATTTACGTTCACCGGTGTGGTGCTGAGCCCGGCATTCCTGTTTGGCGCACTGCTGCTGGTGCTGCTGATGCAATACACATTCTTGACGATGATTGAGAGTTCAAGGCCGAGGTTTGAGGTATGAGCACGTTTGAAAAGATGGGTCACTTGCTGCCGCGAGGCATTGTCCGCAGTGTTGGCAGGTTTATTGACACTGCCGGTGTTATGGGAGAGGCGGAAGCCCTACTTGGCACAACGGTTGCCTACTCGCTCGCGCTGGGGCTTGTCGTATTCATTGTATCAATTTTCTCAACGTCGTGGCTGCAGGCGTTTTCAGCACCGTTTGCAGGCATGGGCACACCGCTTGCCGAGGTTATCGGTGCAATTGTAATGCTCGTTGCAGTTGAAGTTGCAACACTGCTTGCAGTGGCTATAGCTCTGTACGCATATTTTCTCGTCCAGATTGACGCGCGCAAGCGTGAGCTGGAGGCAGTGCTTCCGGATTTCCTGCAGCTGGCCGCGGCAAACGTGCGTGCGGGCCTGCCAGTTGAGCAGGCGCTCTGGCGTGCGGCCACCCCTGAGTTTGGCATTCTCGCAAAGGAAGTCCAGATTGCCATGAAGAGGACGTTCAGCGGCGAGTCCATCTCGGATTCGCTCACATACCTGTCAAACAGGTTCAACTCAAAATACCTGCAGAGGACGGTCAGCGTCCTGAAGTTCGGCATTGCATCAGGTGGCGAGATTGGTGAGATACTTGAGCGCACGGCCGCAGACCTGCGCAGGATGCAGATAATGTACAAGGAGGCCAGCTCATCGATGCTGATGTATGTCATATTCATATCATTTGCGGCGATAGTGGGTGCCCCTATCCTGTTTGCTGTCTCATCCAAGCTCATTGGCACGCTGGGCGCGGTATGGGCAAACGTCCCTGAGGTTTCGCAGGGCGGCTTTGGGATAATCGGGTTCTCGCCACCGCAGATAACCGCAGATGACTTTAAGCTGTTCTCAATACTTGCAATAACAATAACATCGGTGTTTGCGTCTTTCATACTTGCAGTCATTCAGACCGGCTCGGCAAGGAACGGCCTCAAAATACTGCCGTTCTTCCTTATTGCGGCGCTTGGTGTGCTTTTCATAGTGATGGCCGCTCTTGACCTGATGTTTACAACGATGTTTTAAATCCCCTTTTTTGCATTCCCAATATGCAGATAGGATATAAAGATTACTTGCATAAAATCCACAAAGGCCTCCGTAGCTCAGTGGTAGAGCGCTCGCCTTGTAAGAAGGGTGAAAGGGGCATTTGTCGGCTTCGCCGACAATTTGCACGCTTTGCGTGCAACCCCCTTTCCCCCTTCAATTTCGCCCTGCGCGAAATTGGCGCACTCTTGCCTTGCAAAGATGTGCGTCTCAACAATAGGGAATGCAGTCCATTCTGCCCCCGCGCTGTTTTCGGCCTTGCCGGAAAACTACCGGGATACAGGGGATGGATACGCCCCTATAGCGAGAGGTCGTGGGTTCGAGCCCCTTTTCTTTTGGAAAAGAAAAGGCCCTCGGGTTCAAAAGAAAACCCTTTTGGCTGCCCAAAAATCCCATCGGGGGCTTTCCAATTTTATGCTTAAAAAACCTCTTTTCATAATATCTTTGGTTGATTTAGATGGCAAAAGTTAGGTTTCCAGGAGATAACATTGAAGTGGAAGTCCCTGTGGGCACACCGCTCAAGAAGGTGATTGAGGAGCAGGGTGCCAGCGTGCACTTTGCGTGCTCGGATGGCCGGTGCGGCACGTGCCTTGTGAGCATTAAAAAGGGTATGGAGTTCCTGAACAAGAGGACGCCAAACGAGGCAAGGACGCTGGAGATGCTCGGTGCAGAGGATGACAAGCGGCTCGCATGCCAGGTTATAATTGAGAAGGATGGAGCAATTGAGGTTGAAAGCGTCTATTGATGGTGGGTGCGTTGCCGGAATTCTCCATCATAGTCCCGACTTTCAATGAGGAAAAGCTGATAGGGCGGTGCCTGCAGTCGTTGGCACTGCAGGATACCGATTGCTCATACGAAGTTATTGTTGCGGATAGCCACAGCACGGATAGCACGGTTGACATTGCAGAGAAATATGCTGATAAAGTGGTGCTGTGCCCGCGGGGGATTGCAGTTGGCAGGAATGCCGGTGCAAAGGCGGCGAAGGGCAAGCATCTGATATTCATAGACGGCGATAGTGTTGCCTCAAAGCGACTTGTCGCAGCATACCATGATGCGTTTGCTGATAAAGATTGCATAGCTGCAACAGGCCCCATACTCCCGCTTGAGCGCCTGCGCGGGCATGAAAACCTGCTGGTAAGCACGGGCGCAAAGCTTTACACAAGAAAATGGATGAAATTGCTATTGCTGCTTGGGAAACCTGCATTTATAGGCTCAAACAGCGCATTCCGCAGGGACAGGTTTTTTGAGGTTGGCGGGTTCAACGAAAAACTCGTAACCTTTGAGGACGGGGATCTAAGCATGCGCCTTGTAGGAAAAGGCAAGTTTGCATTCCATAACGATGCAGTCGTTTACACGAGCGTGCGCCGGCTTAAGAAATGGGGCTACATAAAGTTTGTCGGGTTCCACGCATCAAACACCCTCAGGTACGAACTGTTTGGGAGGCCGCATTCGCATTATGAGGAAGTCCGCTGACCGTTGGGGAGTGGGCGCTGCTTTTTGTGCAGGTATATATGGTTTTTCCGCACTAATTAGGGTTGTATAGCCCCGTCGTCTAGTGGCCAAGGATGGTGGGCTTTGGAAATAGTGGGCTGCCGCTCCATATAACCCCGGGAGTTTTTGAGCAAGCTCAAAAACCGTGGGATGGAGTGCCTGCCCTTACAAACCCGGCAGTTTTCGGGCTCGCCCGAAAACACATTAGAGAAACCCATAGACCCAGGTTCGAACACTGATGGGAGGGGCACATCCCCTCCACCCATCATCTTCGCTTTGCGAAGATGGGGCACAATTCGGCTTTGCCGAATGCGTGTCGTGCGGGACCCTCCCCCCTAAAAGTGGTGTGTTACAGGGTCGGAAATCCTGGCGGGGCTATACCTTTTTATACACACACTGCCAATATACTAGCATGTCACAGGAGCTTGCAGAGCTGTCTTCACAGGCGCTCGCGCAGGGCTATATGGTCACTCCGTTCACGGTGACCGACAGCTCAAACCTGACGCTCAAGCAAAACGCGCTGAACATGATTGTGCGCGACACCATACTCCGCAATTTCATAAACGACCAGATAATAGACCGGCTCACTTACACGCGTGATTACGGGATTACCAAGAGCATCAATTTCATGATTATCGGCAAGGATATGGCCGGCAATGCGGTTGCAGTAGGGCATTTCATCTATTCAAAATCCTCCCAGTACATATACCTCAAGGATTTTATGGTTGCCAAGGATTGCAATGCAAAGGCCATGGTCGCATTTATGTCCACTGCCGCAAGGGATTACATGGCTGAGAACGGGTTTGAGGCCAAGGGATTTATTGCCTCACCGAGCATAAAGGGGCGGCACGCCGAAGCCGTGGAATTTATGCGCAGCCTTGGCATGGATTTTATGGCAGTTGAGCCAAAGACGGAAGGCACACTGCTCAGGAAGCCGGCCTCGGTGTTTGAGGTTTACAAGGGCCCGCACGTGCTTGAGCGCCGCGTGCTGATGGTAGGTGCGTACGGCAGCGGCAGCGCACGGCTAAGTGCTGATGTGCTCTCAAAGTTTGCCTCCGACTTAAAGGAGGAGCAGGACCTTGCATTTCTGCTTATGCGCCTTGATGATGCAAAGGTCTCAATAGTGGAAAGCAAGTCAGTTGAGATATCAAAACTGGCCGCGCTTCTGGGCAAAATACGGCTTCCTGCGCACGCGCCAGAAAAGAAGGGTTAGCTTAGCATTTATGCTTTGAAAGCACCACAGCCAGCCTGCCAAAGCTTATTGCCGTGCCGTCAAGCGGTGCACCGCCCGCGATTTGGCTCCCACTCCACGTATCGTGAAGCTCTTCGCCGCCGCGCGCAATGCGCTCTTCCTCATTAAGCACACGGTACAGGTTTGCGCCAATTTTGCCCTTGACTGCCCTCAGGGAAACCTTGAGCCGCTTGCCGCTCGGCTTTACAACCAAGAACGCCCGCTCATCTTCCGAATTGGCTGCGATGTTGAGCACCAGCGGGTCAATCTTCTCGCCTTCCTTAAGCACTATTGCCTTGTAGCCGGCAGCGTGCAGAAGGTCGCACACTTTCCGTGCATCCTGCACAAGCTCTGAGACACGCTGCTCTTCCTCATCAAGCATTGTACGCACGGTGGCAGTCTCAGTTGCCATCTTGTCAGTGAACTTTGCAATCGTGTCAATGTGCGGCCCGTCCTCACCCTGCAGCACCTTGCCAAGGCTTGAGTAAAGCTCCTTCAGGTCCATCTCGGCGTGCTCAAAAGTGGGGTGCTTGGTGAAATGCCTGCCGCTTATCTCAGGGTAAAACAGGTGCGAGGATACGAGCGCCCATATCGCAAACGCCTTGTGGTTGGGCGCCTTATCAAGGCTGTAGTTTATGCGCGAGGATTCAGCGAGCACTTCCTTGTGGTTTTTTGCAAGCTCAGGGTTTTCGGCCACGAATTTTGCGATGACTGCGTCCGGAGTTAGTATTTTGGGGTTTATGCGCACCTTTGCCTCCTCATTATTCAGCAGCTTCAGCGCAATCTCCGTGTGTGTTGCGCCCTCGCGCAGGTCTTCCTTTATTGACTTGCGCAGCCCCACGTTGGCACCGTCGTTCCGCACAGGGACAAGGCTTAAATCATACTTCTTTTTGACAAGAGAACCTTTAACCATCCACTCACCGCAGCCGAATAACCAGATGTCCTTCTCATTTTATTATTATAAATGTTTCGTATGCACGCCTATGCGCGGGCATATCTCGTAAATGGGGCATATGCCGCACCTTGGCCCAACCGGCCTGCATATCGTTTGCCCAAACCCCACAAATATCCTGTTAAGCCGCCTCCTGTATTTTTCTGGGATGCCCTTATTGAGAAGCGCGCTTGTTTGCTCCGGGGTTTTTGTTTTGACGAGGCCCAGCCGATTGCTTATCCGATGCACGTGGGTATCAACGCCGATAACGTTATGGCCAAACGCCCGCGCGAGCACAATGTTGCCGGTCTTGATGCCCACGCCAGGAAGTGAAGTTAGGCCATCCAGTGTTTTTGGGACTTTGCCGCCGAACCGTCCCAGCAGGAGCACGCACATCTGCTTGAGGCGCCGTGCCTTTTCTTTGTAAAACCCAACTGGCCGTATGAGCTCCTGCAATTCCTCCTCATCGGCTTCAGCTATCTGCTTAACCGTCTTAAACCGTGAGAAAAGCCGTTTTGCTGCCTCAATAGTGGCTTCATCCCTGGTGCGCGCAGAGAGCATTGTGTATACGAGAATCTTGAAAGGCGTTTCCTTTGAATGGCCCTCAAGCCGCATTACCGGCGCATCCATTTTTTTGGCCATTTTTTCCATTCGTGAAAGGCATTTGGGGAGGCCAGCCATAAACTTTTTGTTTCCAAGCATCGGAAAACGTTTCATTAGAAAGGTTATATAGTTTGGAATGTTCAAGGAAATGGGTCCGCGTATTTTTTGCCGAGGCAAAAATTACCGGGCCATAGTGGCCGGAGCCCTCTATGGAGGGGTGGCGGTCAGCATCAGCTTTGCTGATGTCCCGCACCCCCTCACTTCGTTCGGAGGGGTGGCGGAGCGGTCAAACGCGCCGGATTTAGGACGAATGGGGTGTATCCGCCCCATTCGCAACCCCAGCTATTTTCGCCCCGCGAAAATGCTAGGTTGGTAAATAAAAAGTCCGGTCCCCTAGCGGGTTCAGGAGTTCAAACGGAGGGTCCCCTGCACTGCCCTTCGCAACCCACGGCATCCGTGGCGAATAAATCTCCTCCCCTCCACTTTTTTGGAAAAATCAGGAAATGGAATTAAAGGAAAACAATAAGGCCGTCGCTGTTGAACTTGAACTTGTGCCCTGGATTGTGCGGGCAGTGGAACTCGCCGTCTTTTTCAAAAATCACAAAATCCATCCCCTTCTCAGCCCTGCAGCAGGGGCATACAATCATTTTTTCAAATGCCATGGCACCACCACATCCCTTTTCAGCGCTAATATTATAGCGCAAGACAATAAAAGATAATATGCACAAATTTTTGCTAGAGCGCGGCATGTTTTTATATATTGCCAGCCAGATGTTGGTGGTTATGAAGCCCGGCAGCGTTAGGCAAACCGCTGTTGTGGCTGATAGCATCTGCTTTTGG
>JAVYLZ010000014.1:0-14953 GCA_038740245.1 Candidatus Micrarchaeia archaeon | reverse complement strand
AACGAGGGGGGCATTGTAATCCCGCTCATTGCGTGGTCCTCTATTACCATAACCTCGCCTCCTGAGGTTGAGGCAATGCGGACAACCGCCTCTGTTGAGTTAAGCGAGGCGAGCTGTGCGTATACCGGCGGCCTGAGCGGGCCAGGTGTCACATTCACGGTGACCGTATCAGTGCCAAAGCTGTGGGAAAGCACGATGGGGCACGTGTATGTGTAGCCGTCGCTGAGGCTCCCTGAAACTGAGAACGGGACGACTATGTTGTTCATCCCCGGGTGCAGGAACTGCGTCACGGATTTCTCATCAAACAGTGCAATCTCCGGGCTCCCCGTGCACGGGGCGATTGCCATCGTGAATATGCGGTAGTCCGGGCTGGTGACGCTGAGGACGATTGCCGCATTGCTGCCGATTGAGAGGTTGCCCGGCAGGGACACCGCCTCGTACGGCAGCGTTGATGTCGTGAACTTGTCTATGCTTATGCCTTCGGTTGACTGGCCCAGCGAGCCCCGCCCCTGCCATAATATCTCTGCATTGCTGTCTGTCACGTGCGCGTTGGCGTACTCAATGTACTCCGTGTCCTCACCGAAATACATCGGTATGTGGGTCGCGTCAATGTACCCGACCTCAAGCCACGTCGGGTCCACGCCCACCCATTCGCCTATGTAGACCTCCGCCCACGAGTGCAGCTGCCACCCGTACTCGGGGGAATACACATAGCCGAGCACCGAGCGGGAGGGATAGCCGAGCGAGCGCGACATTGCGAGGAACAGGTTGGTGTAGTCCACGCATACCCCTTCCTTGCGCTCATATGAGTCTATGGATGTGCGGTTCCCGCCCACAAGCGACAGGTCATACCGCATATGCCTGTTTACCCAGATTGCGAGCGCCGCGACCTTGTCAATGTCCTGTGTGTAATACTGCGTTATGCCCCGCGCCTGCTTTTCAATATCATCTGAGAACACAACGTGCGCGCTTTCGCGCATATACGGCGCGTACTCGCTGCCGGCCGAATATGCAGCCGGGAGCGACTTAACGTAGCGGGCGGTTGTGTTTGTGTATGAGACAATCCTATAGGGGAATGACTTCACCTTTGAGGGGCCGCTGGCGACTATGAGCACCTTGCTGCGGCCGTCATCGGAAACCCGTGAGCCGGGGGGCGGCTCAATGCGCACGCGCTGGTATGCGGTCTCCTGCGGCACTGAGATGTTGAGCTCAATATCGTATATCTCGCCAGAGGTTGCGGACACAATGCCCTCGTTCACGAGCACTGCCGAGAGCGATTCAACCTGCATTGGGCTGAACACTGCATCCCCGCCGGCATAAAGCAGGCAGGAAAGCAGGGCGATTGCCGTAATCATCCGGACCAAATTCATTGTTTTCCCCTCTTCAGCGAGTCCCTTACGATTTTTGTGTGGTCAAATGCAAGCGCAGGCAGGCGGCACAGAGGCACCCATTGTGCTGATGACGCATCACTGCCGGCGGCAAGCCTGCCGCCGGTTACCCTGCACTTAAACGCGGCCGAGACCGTGCCGCGCGGGTCCCTCTTGGGGCTTGAATATACGCCTACCAGCCGGATAGGCTTCACTATAAGGCCGGTCTCCTCGCGCACCTCGCGCACCACGCACTGCTCAAGCGCCTCGCCCTCCGCAAGCATCCCGCCAGGAAGCGCGAGCCTGCCCTTGAACGGCGCATTCTTCCGCCTGACCAAGAGAATGCTCCCCTTCTGCACTATTACTGCATCGGCAGCTATCCTGCGCATATCAATCCCTCTACTGGCCGGCGTGGCCGGCGCAACGCATCTCCGGCGATGTGCACGGGTGCTGGCTGCGCATCCTATGCAGCATCATATGCACCTTGCCGATCCCTGCCTGCATGGCCCTCCCATGCAATACCTATGCCCGCACTGCAAACGCAAGCTCATCCTCATCAAGCTCAAAAAATTGGGCGAGTGAGTGCCCCTTTTTCTCGGCGGCCGCTATGAGCGGGAGGTATTCCTGCGCGCAGGCCAGCGACACGTGGCACTTGCGCATTATCTTCCTGAGCGTGGACTTGCGCACCGCGCGCTTTTCAGAGCTCGTTGACATTGACCTCAGGAATGAGGGAAACTCGTACTTCACGAACTTGTGGTACTTCGCCCTCTTTGAAAGCGACACGCCGGCAAGCATGAGCACGGTGCTGTACTTCAGCAGCTTCCAGGCCTGCCGCCGGCTTATCCGGCCATCAAAAACATCCGCCCGCGACAGGAAATCATACGCCCGCGCAATCTCCTCCGGCCGCTCATACTCAAGCGCTATGTTCTGCTCAACCCACAGCTTGACCGTGTCGTGGTCCAGCGTTGTCCCATTGAATGAGCCCGCTGCATCCGCATAGCTCTGGGCCTTGAACATCTGGCGCACGCACTCAAATATCAGCCTGTCCCTGTCGCGCTGCGAGCCGGGTATGCGCGCCTGCAGGTCAATTATCGCGGAGCGCAGGTCCCCGTCACTGTCATCGGCAATGCGGCCCGCATCACCGTCGCCCAGCTCCAGCCGCTCCTCACGCGCTATCCGTGCGATAACGGACTCAACCGTGCGCTTGTTGACCTTCTTCATCTCTATGAACTTGCAGTGCTGCCTGAGCGGCGCGAGCTTCCTGTCCCAACCATCATTCGCTATGAGCATAAGCGGCTGCCGCGCATTCTTTGCTATCTCGGCGATTGCGGATGCGCCGCCGCGGTCGGCCGTGCCCTGCAGGCCGTCAACCTCGTCAATAAGTATGAGCCTGTGCCTTGAGAACAGGCCCGCCGAGCCGCTTGCCGCGCCCATCACCCGCTCCACCTCAGACTTGTTGCGCGTGTCGGACGCATTGAATTCAAGTATCTCCCAGCCCATCTCCTTTGCAAGCGCGTATGCAAGCGCGGTCTTGCCTATGCCTGGCGGGCCATAGACCAGAAGCGGCTTCTGCGGCTTGCCGGACTCAAAAAGCAGCGCCCACTTCTTCACCTCCTCAACCGCCTGCGGGTTGCCTGCAAGCTCCCCAAGGCTGGACGGCGAGTGCTTCTGGTAAAGGTGCATGCAGGAATTAGGCAAGGAATATTTTAATGCTCAATACGGGGCTCTGGCTCTTGAAGCGCACATACTGCATAAAAAGCGCCGGGCACTATTTGCTCGGTGACCAGTATTTCTTGGTGCGTATGAAGTTCTCGCGGGCCTTGAGCAGGTCAAGCGCAAGCAGCTTCTCATCCGCGTGCATCCTCGCAAGTATGCGCGAGGCGGTGTCGGTGCCCACACCGTAAGTTGAAAGTGCGATTACCGCACGCTTGCCGTATGAAGTATACAGGGATGCGCGGCGCATAAGCTCATCTCGTCTGATTTCCTTACGCTCGTTCTGCATTACAGGTGCAAGCAATACACTGGTGCATTTGGGGCATTTGGTTGGCGGGCTGCTGAACTGACCGTAAAACTTGTGCCCGCAATTGACGCATATGAGGGCAAATGAAGAGGGGGCACGGTCAAGCAGCGACAGTGCCGCACTTTCAGGAATGCCTGGGAACAATACCTGTGAGCCGGACATATGGTCAAGCACGTCTGATGCAAGCGGAGGCAGAACCGCAAGCTCCTGGAACTCGGCCCTCCCCCTTTCTGAAAGCCACTTGTCTACAAACTGCTGTGCGGACTCAACGTCGCAATAGCGGTACATGAAATGCCTCTGTGCCTCAAGATACACCTCGCTTGCCGAAAGCCGTGATATGTAGAATGGGGGGTACCTCCTCTGCTCATCGGACATCCCGAAATAAAACGCCTCCTGTGAGAAAGCATATGAAAATGCGGTATTCTTTGCAAGCGAGGAATTTATCTCGTTGCCGACGCTCATGCCTCTTGTTACCTGAAACAGGAGATCGTGTGAAATTGGGTATGGCGACTTTATGAAAACCGCATACGGCGACGACTTAACATTTACCTCCGCGGAGAAGTATGCCGAGATGCGCGATGCAAGCGCAAGCGCGAGCGCATTGTTTGCCGCACTGCCCAAAAAAGAGTAGATGATGAGCATATCCGCAAATTTGTGCACAAGCACTTTCCCGCCCATGCCCATTGCGTTGCGCACGCGCTCCGCAATCTCCCGGCGCACGGGTATCTGCTCGCCTTCCCACTCTGGTATTGCCAATGTGTACGCGGGTGACTTCTCAACCACAACGCGGCCCTCCTCAATGCTAAGCACAGACCACGGCACCCCACGGGTTATGAAAACGTCACCCTCGCTGAGCGAGGCAACGAACCGCTCGTCCAGGAAGCCGATCGCCCTACCATGCGACTCCATCTTATATTTCTGGCTGGAAGGGATGGTGCTGACCCTCGTGAAGTAATAGCTGTGCGTCCTGCCGGTCGGGCGCACGCTACTTCCGTCAAAAAACAGCACGCCGTTCCTGTGCCCCTCTGCAACAGCCGCCAGCACCCTTTCCCCGCCAAGCTGCGAATACAGCGGGTTTTGCGAGCATAGCGCGTATACCGCATCCATCCCCATCCTGCCGTTTGATACGAGCTCGCCTGCAACCGCATGCAAAAGCACATCCGTGCACGGATAAATTATATCGTCCGGCTCAAGCTCACCGCGGCGCGCCATTTCCGCAATCACTTCAGCTTCGCACAGGTCAAACCGGTTATGCGCGATTATAAGGCCCCGTGCCTGCCTGCCGTGGCCGTGCCCGCTGCGGCCTATCCTCTGCAATGCCTTGCGCACCTGCTTGGGCGAGCCGATGTGCACCACCCTCTCAACATCACCTATGTCTATGCCGAGCTCAAGCGATGAGGTGCACACAAGGCACCTTATTTCACCCTTCTTGAAACGCTCCTCAACACTCTCGCGCTCCTCCTTGCTGAGAGAGCCGTGGTGGACGCCCGCCTCAAGCTTATCGGCAATGAGGCGGGATGCGACAAGCTCGGCCATATAGCGCGTGTTCGTGAACACCAGCGTTTTCGCCTCTTCGGCGCTTTTGCGTATCTCCGCGCACATAAAATCAAGCCGCTCGGCTTCGGTCTTGCCCCTTGCCACCTCAACCGTTATGTGCGGCGGCCTCGCAATAGTGTCGCGCACCACCCTGAACCCTTCCTTAAGGAAGAGCGCACCCGCACGCTCGGGTGACGCCAGCGTGGCGCTCACAGCAACCGTCTGGAAATCCGCAATTGCACGCAAGCGGGTTATGCCAAGAGATAATTGTGCGCCGCGCTTGCCGGAGACAAGCTCGTGCAGCTCGTCAATCACAACGTGGCGCAGGTTCCTGAAATGCGCGCGGAAGCTGCGGCTGCACAGCATCACTTGCAGTGTTTCGGGAGTGGTTATGAATATGTGCGCGGGATGCCTTGACTGGAACGAGCGCTCCGTATGTGTGGTGTCCCCGTGCCGCACGGAGACGCGCAGGCCAAGCTCCTTTGCCCATGAGCGCACCCTTTCCACAAGGTCGCGGTTGAGTGAGCGCAGAGGTGTTATGTACAGGAGGGCTATCGGCTCGGCACCTGATGAATGCATTTTGGCAAGCATGGGGAGAAGCACGGCCTCGGTCTTGCCTGAGCCGGTGGGGGCAATCACCAGCGCATCACCGCCGGCTGAGATTACGGGGAACGCCTTCTCCTGAATGGGTGTGGGCGAGCCGAACCTGGCCTTGAAAAGTGAGCTTATCCCTTCCGGAAGCACGTAAGAGTTAGGCGGGGGGAAAGTATTTTAATAGTAGAGGGCCCTAAATCCTCGCGTGATAACATGGGAAATGATATTGACATAAGCCCGACTACTCTTGCAATGGCTGTGATTGCTGTCCTGCTGGGGCTGGGGCTGGGGTATCTTGCGTACCCTGCATTTAACGGCCCTGCGCCTGCCGAGGGGCAGGCCGTGGCGTGCGCGATGGGCGGGGAGTTCACTCTGGACCAGGCAAAGGCTGCAGAGGTGCAGAAGATATTTGAGGATATCATTTACCTGCAGAGCGGCTCAAAGCACACGCTCAAGCTTGAGAATTACACCGACAGGGGCTCATTTGTGGAGCTCAACTACGTGATTGACGGCGTGTACCCGCAGAGCGTGTACATAACCAAGGATTACGCATACGTTATGCAGGCGCCCGCAAAAATCTCTGATGTTAAAAGCGAGGTTGATGCCGCAATAAAGGAGCTTGAGAAGGAGCTTGAGCCAGCTGAAAAGAGCGACAAGCCGTCAGTGAGGCTTTACGTGATGAGCTACTGCCCGTACGGCAACCTTGCGGAGAATGCGTTTGTTGAGGTCATAGAGCTTATGGGAGACAAGATTGACTTTGAGCCCGTGTACATAATCTCGGGCTCGGGCGGCAACTACCGCTCGCTACACGGCACTGCAGAGCTCAACCAGGACATCCGTGAGAAAATTGTGTTCAGCAAGTATGGTGCGGCCAAGTGGGCGGATTTCGTGTATGACACAAACAAGAACTGCACGCTCGGCAACATTGAGACCTGCTGGAAAGAGGCTGCCGAGAGGCAAGGGATAAGCGTGGAGGATGTTGAGGCGGAGTATGCAGCCAATTTCAACGCAATTGCTGATGCCGAGGTTGCAAAGACAGAGCAGGCAGGCGTGACCGCGTCACCCACACTGCTTATGAACGGCAAGAAATACAGCGGCAAGCCGTTTGTTGCAGAGGCCTATAAGGAGTGGGTGTGCGGTGGGTTCAACACCGTGCCTGCCGAGTGTAACACTACACTCTCAACATCCTCGGGCACAACAGCTTCCGGCTCGTGCTGAGCCGTTCTTTTTTCTGTTTTCAGCTTTATTTTTTGGCCGGCAGCAGGCTTTTAATACAATACAATCCTTAACGTAGCGATGAGGTTTTACCTGCGCACGTACGGGTGCACGCTTAACGCACACGATTCAGAGCTTATGCGCGCCCAGCTTCTAAAGTGCGGGCACACCGAAGTGAAAAGCGCTGAAGATGCGGACTTCGTGGTAATCAACACTTGCGGTGTCAAAGATGCAACCGAAAAGCGCATAATAAACGTGATTAAGTCGGTGCGCAAGCCGCTTGTTGTGTGCGGCTGCCTTGCTTCGGGCGCCCCATTAATGGTACGCAAATTTGCGCCGCATGCAGTACTCGTGGGCACATATGCACTGGGAAGTATATGCAGTGGGGCGGCAGATGCAATGGCTGGAAGGGCAACTGAATACCTAGGGCATACCGACAAATGGTCTATGTGCTATAAGTTCAGGCCGCCGATTGCAGTGATTGCTGCGGCAGACGGATGCACAGGTGCGTGCACATACTGCTTCACGCGGCTTGCACGGCCCGGCATAAAAAGCGTGCCTGTGGAGCGGATAGTGCAGCAGGTGAAGGATGCGTGCAGGGCAGGTGTTAAAGAGGTGCGCCTCACGTCGCAGGATATGGGTGCCTACGGCATTGACAAGGGAACCTCGCTCAGCAAGCTCCTTGCAGCAATTGCCGAGCTAGACCTGCCGCTAAAGATACGTGTTGGGATGATGAACCCGAAGCACCTGTTATTGCAGATGGAAGCAATAGACATAATGCGCAGCAGCCCGATTTTTTACAAGTTTTACCATATACCAGCACAAAGCGGCTCTGACGCGATACTTAAAGCGATGGGCAGAGGCAATACCGTTGATGAATACCTTGGCATTGTGCGCGAGATACGCAGGGATGCCGATGCAAGCATAATGAATGACATCATAGTGGGGTTCCCTGGCGAAAGCGATGATGATTTTGAGGCGAGTGTTGAGCTGTGCAAAAAGGTGCAGCCGGACACAACAAACATCTCAAAATATAGCAGGCGGCCGGGCACGCCTGCCGCTTCACTGAAGCAGGTGCCACGTGCAGCAATCAATGCTAGAAGTGCGGGGCTTAGTGCACTGTGCGATTCGCTGTCGCTGGCAAGAAACCGGCGGTGGGTTGGGCGCACGTGTACTGCAACATTCCTTGAGAAGGTTAAAACGGTTGCAGGCAGGAATGAATACTACAAGCAGGTTGTTGTGGATGAACCGGGCATTGGGATAGGCACAACTGCAAGGGTGCGGATAACAAGCGCCGGCGTTGCATACATAAAAGGGGAATTAGTAAATTAGGGGATAAAATTCAAGTCAGGGCTGCATTGTTGTCGGATTGGTCTGGAACGTTGCGCCCAAAAATTCCACTGATGCAGCGCCATTCTCGTTTTCAACTGAAAGCGTTTCGCCGGCCAGCAGTGTCCTGTGCTCACGCTTGCCGCCCGCAACCCATGAGAGCTCAACTGCCGCAACCTTGCCCTCAACGGTCGGGAACACCTTCTCAAGCCTGACTGATGCACCGTTTGCAAGTGCAATCGTGCTGCCCTCCTCCGCTGTACTCACTGTATTTGGCTCGGTGCTTATGTATGCGACCACGCTTGTCCTGTCGCAGGCATCAACACCCTTGGCCGGGAACTGTTCTATCACAAACTCCCTTGCCTCAATAGCAAGCTCGCCGGCGGGCGTGGTGGAGTCCAGGCGGTTTTCGCGTGCAAGCATCCCCGCAACGCCATACTCCTCGCCGTTCAATGATGCGACCACGCTTACAGGCACAAAATCGCCCGCATAATCCCACGATTCAATTTCACCGGTGATTACCTTGACGCTAACGCCACCTACCGTGTGCTGGCCCTCCTGATTGCGGCCAAGTATCAGATGCACGGTGGACTGGCCTGCAGAGACGGATGCGAGCACCCTGCTCTCGTAGGCAAGCAAATCGGTTGAGCGGTCCACAACCTCAACAAGCGTGTCCAAAACATAGGCGCCGTCCCCAACTTCATACGGCTTGCCGCGCGGGTCGGTGAGCACCAGTGTGCCATCATCCCTGAAAGATACAGTAAATCTGGTGCCCTCAATATCTACACTGTCGCCTTCGGCAACATTTTTCTCAACGCCGCCGATGCTTACAACTGCGCGGTATGCCACCTTTGTGTTTGGGACGCACTGCGGGATTGCCTCATTATCGGGAACCTCAATTGAATCTGTTGCCTCATACTGGCTCAGGTCCATCCTGCCGCTGCATGACGGTGCAAGCGCGATTGCCGCGCCCAGTGCAGCCGCACCTGCGGCCGCCTTTGCCCTGCGCGCCACCTTCTCAAACATGTCCCTGAACGCATTCGCATTGCGGCCTGCCGCCTCTGTATGATCATGCTTCATCTTTTCCGGCTTAAGCGATTTCAATCCATACACCCCTATCAGTGCAGGTTTTAGGCAGTTAGCAGGTTTATAAAGTTTTTGAGATGCGAGGGAGGGCATTACGGCGGGACTCAAGTTAAAATGCTTTCAGGGCTTAATAAGAGCATGGAAGATGATGGCAGGTACGTGCCCTGGACGGAGAAATACAGGCCGCAAAAGGTTTCTGAAATAATGGGCCAAAAGCACGTTGTTGAGCGGCTTTCCGCGTATGTTAAGGAAAAGAACCTGCCAAACCTGCTGTTTGCTGGGCCTGCCGGCGTTGGCAAGACCACTGCCGCCATTGCGCTTGCGCGCGAGATATTCGGCGAGAACTACAGGGACAGTTTCCTGGAGCTCAACGCAAGCGATGAGAGGGGCATTGACATAGTGCGCGGCAAGATAAAGGACTTTGCGCGCTCGGTGCCCATAGCAAAGGTGCCGTTCAAGATAATATTCCTTGATGAGGCGGATGCGCTTACCGCAGATGCACAGAATGCGCTCCGCAGGACAATGGAAATGTATTCCGGTGTAACCAGGTTTATCCTTTCATGCAACTACTCCTCAAAAATCATTGAGCCGATCCAGAGCAGGTGCGCGATATTCAGGTTCACTTCACTTGAGCCGGAAGACATACACAGGATGGTTGAGCATATTTCCAAAAAGGAGGACATTTCAATCACTAAGGAGGCGATTGATGCGCTTGTTGAGGTTTGTGAAGGCGACCTGAGGCGCACGGTCAACCTGCTTCAGAGCGCGTCCCTGCATTCCAAAAAAATCACCGACAAGCAGATATACTCGCTGGCCGCAAAGGCCAAGCCAAAGGAGATTGCGGAGATTATACAGAAGGCATACGGCGGTGAGTTTTCAGAGGCACGCAGGATGCTTGAGAAGGTGATGGTGGGCTACGGGATGAGCGGGCAGGATGTGCTGGACCAGATGTATTCCGAAATTGTGCGTATGGCACTGCCGGATATGGCCAAGGTGCGCCTGGTTGACCGCATCGGGGAATACAATTTCAGGCTTTCTGAGGGCGCTGATGAGCGCATACAGGTCACGGCGCTGCTGGCGCAGATAACGCTTGAAGGGAGGGCGAACAACAATGAATAAGACCTTAATGCTCTTGGTGGCAAGTACAGTGCTTCTGGCACTGTTGGCGGGATGCATCAACAAGCCGGAAGTGATAGACCAGATAAGCTTTGAGCAGGCAATCATAAAGGATGCGCAGGCCAAATACCCCACTGCGGACATAATTGAGATTGAAAGCCGCGAGCAGGTAGGCGACACCAACATCACCTGCGTGCGCGTAACATTCAACTACACTTCAGTGTGCCCCGTGCGGATGCGGCTTAAGTACAAGTACCCGGACTACGGGTATGAGACCGGCGTCACAAGCTATATAGTGAGGGACTGCACCTACAAGTGCCAGGGCAACTGCATAATAACAGGAGAGGAAGAGGCAATTATAGCCGCGCACACGCTTGCCGGCTCTGAGGATGTAAAGAGGTTCATAGGAGACGGCACGGGCATAACCGCAAAGGCCCAAAAAGCAGGCGAGGACTGGGCAGTCCAATTCACGAATGCCGAGGGGCAGTCGGTTTCCGTAACGGTGCGTGCAAGGGACCCTGCAATAATTTCCGTACGCCTGCCTGAACCTTCAGAATAAATGGGCATTTGCCTGCTTTTTCGGCCTCCCATTATTATTTTCTCTTGCCCATCCCATCAAGTATTTTCAGTATGTTGCGCACACCAGTGCCAAACAGCACCAGCACCACTACAACAAACACCAGTGTGCCGACAACAAACTGCAGCATAAGCTTAGTATCCTCGTATGATTTGCTCTCCGCCTCAACCTGCGCAAGCGCCTTCTCTGCAAGCGCCTTCGCCTCCTGCGGGCTTGTGCAAAGCATGCCGGATGCGATCTCCAGTGATTCCTCAGCAGCCGTATAATTTGGCTCAAAAAACGGCAGCGCACCTGCACGCGTCGCCAGAATTATGTCCCGTGCACGTGCAATCGTGCCGTTTGCCAAATTTGCGGCTGAAAGGCGCACTGAATACTCATCCTCAAACCCTGCCATCGTTTCCTCAAGTGCGGCCACCCTCTCGCGCGCCAAGCTTACGCTGCCCGCCTCAACTGCGCTGCGCGCCTCCGCAATCCTCGCAGATGCCTCTGCTGACAGGTTGCCCATGCCGCAGGATTCCGCAAATGCGCGCATATCACCGTGCCTCCTGGCAAGGGCGCCAATGCGCTCCGAATACTGTGCAAGCAGCTCGGCATCGGCGGCACTGGTTTCACCCAATGCATTTGCAAGCGAGCTTATGCGCACCGATGCCTCCTTAATGTTTACGTTGGCCGACGTGTAATTGCCCGCGTGTATGCTTGAGTTTGCCTGCGAAAGCAGGGCAAGTATCGTATCCATTTCCTCCCTGTGCGCGGAGCCAGCTGCCTGCGCAAGCTTGCCTGCATCCTTCAAAAGCGCAGCATGCTTTTCAGTAAGCTCACTTCGAACCCCCGTATCAACTTCCATAAGGTCTTTTGCAAGCGATTGACTATCATCAATGCTTTCCTCATACGCGCTGTCATAATCCCCTTGGTCAAGCAGCGCCTTCGCATCTGCAAGGCGGGCCCGCCACCTGCTGCATGATGTTGGCAGCTCAAGCGAGAGGTCTTTTGACAGCGCACTGATTTCGCAGTAGCGCTCCACGGAAGCCGCATACGCCGAATATGCAGCGTATGCCTCATCGTACGTAAGGTTTTCATACTGCCTTATGCTGAATATCAGCAGCTTTTCCTCAGAGCCGAGCGCCACATAAAGCTTCCCGCCATGCTCGCATATCCCGGTTATATCGCCGAACCCGTAGGAAGAACCTCTAAACTCAGCAACAATCTTTCCGCTTTCGCGCGAAACCGCAATAATTGAATCCCCGCCGTACGGCACGACATACAAATACCTTGAATCAACAGCAATCCTGTACGGGTAGCCTATCCAGTAGCCGGCAGGCGCATTTGTACCTCCGTAAAAGCCCGTGTAGTTTATGCCAGAGCTGTACACCTGGACCCGCTGGTTGCCGGCATCCGCAATGAATATCGTGCGGTTGTAAACGTAAATGTCCTCCGGCGAGGCAAGCGCTGGCACCAGCGGACCCATGTATGACGGGTTGATTGAGCGGTTAAGCGCATACTTGCCGGGCGCATACTCAGATGCGATAAGCACGCTGCCCCTTTCCTTATCAGCGATTAGAATCATGCCGTCCAGCACTGAAATCGCACTGCCATGCTGTGGGATTATTGTCCCGCTGTCGACCCTGTACTCAAGCTCGCGCGTGGTTGTGTTGAATATGTGCGGGTAGCCGCTGATGTCAAGCACGTACAGGTATCCGCCGTCAACCCAAAAATCAACGGGCGCGCCCATTGAATCCGGCTTGTCGCCGCCGCCAAATGTGCCATTCTTCTTGAGCTTGCCTTCCTCTATTGAATACCTGATTACTGTGTTCTGGCGGTCGCTCGCCAAAAATATGCCCTCCTCACTGGCAAACACGCCCATCAGCGGGCCCATCTCCGTTTTGTACTCGCCAACAAGCGACAGCCCAAGCGCATATGTGGGTGCACAAAGCGCTACAATGAGTGCAAGCCATACGGCAAAACATAATCTCATTCAATCACACCGCTTTTTGCGATTATTGGCATTTATACCAGCCGCTGCCGCGTTATCCTGAGTATGTGTGCGAGCAGCGCAAGCTCCTCTTCGGACAGGTGGCTGGAGTATTTCTCAGTATAAAGGTCCGCATCCTGCTTGGGCACGTACGTCATCAGCTGCTTGCCCTCGCATATGTCCCTGCCATACACCGCATCATCAACGGACAGGGCGACCTCATCGCCCTCCTTGGCCTCGGGAACTGACACTTTTGCCGACTGGATTGACCGCACCGTGCCTATCTGCGTGCCGGACTCGTCTATCAGCGTTGCACCGGCCCGCAGCCGCCCAACTTCAATCTTAACGCCGCATATGGCCGGCTTGCTCACCCTGAAACAGCAGCCGGGCAGCACACGAAGCCGGCATATTGGCTGGAGCTTGTTGAACACATCGCGCTTGTCCTGCTCCTCCATCTCCTTTCTCCATTCAAAGAATTTCTCTATGAGCAGGTAGATTACCCCTTCGCTGAATATGGGTATTTTGCAGTCCTTTGCGTATGCCTCCACATCGCGCGGCACCTTCACATTAAAGGCAAGGATGACTGCATTGTTTTTCTCGTGCTCGCGCACGGCGGTGCAGTCAATTACATCCTTGCGGGAGACGGCACCTATGCCGACCTTGCCCACACGTATGCCCGCAGTGGTCAGCAGGCGTATCGCCGCCTCAAGCGAGCCCAGTGTGTCCGCCTTCACTATAACGCCGTCGCCCTGTGTGAAAGACAGAATAGACGACACCTCTTTGTTGAGCTCTTCTATCGCTGGGTCATTCTCACCGGATACCACTAATAGTGCAGAACCCGGGATTGCATCATCAAGCTCGGGGCCGGAGACCTTTATGCCCGCGGCCGCACTCACAAATGATGAGTTTGTGAACTTGTCGCGCGGGTCGCGCATCTCGTCAAGCGGCTTGGGCCTGAGCACTGCACGCACACGTGTTACCTTCGGGCCGGACATTGTGGCGAATGCTATATGGTCGCCGACCTTTAGTGTCCCGTCGTAAAGTATTGAGTCAAGCGTTTTCCCGAGGCCTGGCTCGTCCTTGACCTCAAGTATGCTTGCCCTCCCTGGGGCCGACGGGTCTATGTGCAGGTTGCCCTCAAGGAACTTCTGCACGAGCCCCGCTATCATTATCAGGAGCTCTGACAGCCCCTCGCACGTTTTTGCGCTCACCGGGACTATTGCAACCTCCTTTGTGTAGTCCTTGACGCGGTCAAACCTGTCTGCATTAAACCCGTTCTCTGCAAGCTTGCCGACCAGCTCGTACGTTTTGGCCTCAAGGTTGTCCCTGGCCTGCTGCGGCTGTGCCGCAAGCGATTCAAGTATTGACTTTGTCTTCTGCGGCTTCCACCCGTCAATCAGGTCAATCTTATTCATTGCAACTATGAACGGCGTCTTGTACTCGCGCAGGATGCTTATTGCCTCAAGCGTCTGCGGCTGGAACCCCTGCGCGCAATCCACGACCAGCACCGCAATGTCGGCTATGCTGCCCCCGCGCTTGCGCAGGTTTGTGAACGCCTCGTGCCCCGGCGTGTCAATGAACAGCAGCCCGGGGATGCGCAGCTCAACGTTCATTTTCTGCATCATCTGGCCGCCAACTTCCCTGAGCACCTCCGCGGGCACCTCGCTTGCGCCGATATGCTGGGTGATTGCCCCCTTCTCGCGCTTGTGCACGCTGGTGCTGCGGATGGAGTCAAGCAGCATCGTTTTCCCGTGGTCAACGTGGCCCATCACCACCACAATTGGCTGCCGAATAATGGGCATGGCTAACTTCTGCCGTAAAAAGCTTTTTAACCTTAAACGAGAATTACCTGCGTGGGCGAATTTGATTTCATGGATGTGGCGCTGCTCAAGCGCATTGATGTTGAGACTACTGTTGAGGGGTTCGGCTCAAGGATAAGCAGCACGTTCTTTGAGGCCGCAAACCTGCTCGGCACGCTGAAGATAAAGGGGTATGTTGACATACACTCGGCAATAGGCAACAGCCCGGTCATCGTCACCGACAAGGGCCGCGCGCTGCTGCGCGACCTTGACATCTGGGCCGAGGAGCCGCTTACGCGCGTTGACCTTGCAGTGCTCGGCAACATCAAGGGCGGGCTGCGCGAC
>JAVYLZ010000013.1:0-15966 GCA_038740245.1 Candidatus Micrarchaeia archaeon | reverse complement strand
CTTTCTTTTCCTCCTTTTTGACCTAATGATATAGCCAAATAATTATATAAATAAAATTTATTAAACTTATTTTCCTAAACTTGCTTCCTCTGCTATAACTTCATCTCCGTGAAGAGCTTTAAATTGTTGTAACATCTTATTCTTCTTTTCAACAGCAGCGTTGTATTTCATTTGTGCTTCTATCAATTTTTCTCTGAATTTTTCTACATCTTTTGAAAGTTCATCTGGAACTTCACCTTCTTTAAATTTGCCACTTAAATCATCTTCAAAAAATAATGCTTTTTTTCTTAATAAATCAATTAATCCTTTGAAAGAGCTTTCTTGACCAATAGGAATATATATAGGAGCAGTCGGAATACCTACTGCAATACTTATATCTTGGAGTGCTTTTTCAAAGTTAGCTCTTTCTCTATCCATTTTATTAACAAATCCCACTACAGTTAATCCTAATTCTTTAGAAAGCCTTGCAATTTTTTCTCCTTGTACTCTTACGCCATCTGCTGAATCTGCAACTAAAATGGAACTTTCTACAGCTCTTAAACAGTTCTTACCATCTGCAATAAAATTTGCATCCCCTGGTGTATCAAGGATGTTTATCTTATTTTTAGTTAGGCCTATCCTAAGCTTGCAGGTCACCGGCAAATCAACGGCGGAGCACACCGCCCTTACGATTTCACCTATGCGCTTGGGCCGTGCGAGCAGTGCACTGCCTGCCCCTTGCTGCATTATGTTGGGGTAAGGGCACCCAAAATTAAGGTCAATTATGTCCGCTTTATCCTCACAGAACTGTGCCGCGTTGGCAAACAGCCGCGGGAGCTGGCCAAACAGCTGCACCGCCCTGAACGGCCGCTCCTCATCGCACGTGTCAACACGCCGGATTGATGCCTTGTTCCTGCGCGCGAGCGCGTTCACAGAGACCATCTGCGTGAATGCGATGCCCGCCCCTTTCCTCCTGCACAATAGGCGGAATGCCAAGTCGTTGACGCCTTCCATTGGTGCAAGAAACACATCGCTTTCAGGGGATGGAAACCTCATCGGCTAACTTATGCCCGCCTAAAATTTAAACATTGTGCGCCAAAGTGAAGCGGCATGGACTGGAAAGAGATACGCACAATCGCACTGGTTGGTGCATCGCCCAAGGAGGAGCGCGACTCAAACAAGGTGATGCGGCATTTCCAATCAAGTGGCTTTCGTGTAATCCCTATAAACCCAAATTATTCCGAGGTTAATGGAGAGAAGTGTTATCCATCGTTGAGTGCCCTGCCAGAAGAACTTGCCTCAAAAATAGATATGGTTGATGTTTTTGTGAGGGGCGACCGCGCATATGAAGTGGCCCGCGAGACAGTTGCGCTCAAGCAAAAATACGGGAACGTTAAGGTTTTTTGGATGCAGCCGGGCGCATACAATGAAAAGGCAGAGGGAATGTGTGCTGGGGAGGGCATAGAAGTCATATCAAATGCGTGCGCAATGGTTTCGCACTCACGGCTGTAGGTTCCAGAGCCAGTCGCCAACATAGTGCACATTGCTTATGACTTTGCCCTTGCTGGCAGATTTTAGCTCTGTTCCGCTAGCAAGTGCCTTTCCTATGGCCAGCACTTTGCCGTGCGTAATCTCCTTTACAAGCAGGAAGTCGTTCTTTTCAATGCCCTCATCAAACGCTGTTATGCCCGGCCGCATCACGTCCGCGCCGTTGCTTATGAATTTTATTGCACCAACATCAACGGTTACAGATTTTGTGATTATATGCTGCGGCCCCGCATAAACCCTCCTGAGCGTCGGCAGCCATTTCCCATCCGCTTTGAAGTAGCTCGGAGAGCCGTTTACAAACAGCACCTCCACCCCCTGAACAATCCCGCTCTCAACAATGTCCTTTTTGCTTATGCCCGTTTCGCCAAGCACTTGCGCAAGCTCCTTAACTTCACTGTTGCTCAGCCTTTTTTTCAATTAATACACCTCTCCAAGATACTTTTACGCATAAATAATAAAGCGCGATTACAGCAGCCACAGTCACCGCGGCAGTTTCTGCAAGCATTTCAGGGCTGATTCTGTGCAGCCATGTGCTAAACCCCCACGCATGGCCCGCGAACAGCGCCAAGGGAATGGCCGTGGACACAGTTTGCAGGCCCCGTTGCCATGCAAGCTCGGCAGCACTGAGCCACCCAAGCACCCATATGAACACGCCTGCAGCCATCAGCCACCCAGCAGAAAGAAAGGGCCTTACGAGCGGGTTGCCCTCCAGCCCTGGGTTTTGCAGCGCAAAATGCACGGTTGCCAGGCAGTCGGGTATACCTGCCAGCGCAAACAGCACAAGCGGAAATGTAAGCGTTCTTAATATGCGGTAATTCATAGCGCGTGCGGACAGCACGGCTGCAATGATTGCAACCAGGCAAAGCAGCTGCACATCATCCATACCGGAAGCATTCTCAGGAAAACTATTAAGCCTAACAATGCGATAACTAGCATATCGCTTTAGAATGGGTAAAACAATGAGCGGGGCAGGCCAACAGCATGATGGGCTTAGTGAAGTCCAGCGCCAGATAGTTTATTCTGACGCAAAAATCTCACTCATTATTGCCGGGCCCGGCTCGGGAAAAACAAGAGTCCTCACCCATAAGGTTGCGCACGTGCTCGGCAGCGGTGTCCCTGAATCGTCCATGCTTCTGCTCACATTCACGAATAAGGCGGCACGCGAGATGATATCACGCGTAAATGCGCTTGTAGGCAGGGAAACTGCGGTATTGGGCGGGACATTCCACCATGTGGCAAACAAGTTTTTGAGGCAGCACGCGGCCAAGTTTTCTCTCAGGCAAAACTACTCAATAATTGATGAGGAGGATGCGGTGCGCCTCATGAAGGTGGTACTCAGGGAAGAGTTTGCAAAGCATATGGACGACCTGCCAAAGCCGGAGGTGCTGCACTCAATTTTTTCGTACTGCAGGAATTCCCTGACGAGCATTCAGGACTATTTCAGGGTGCATATGACCGGCTATGCAAGGCACTCGCGCATAATAGGCCAGGTTTACGAGAGGTATAGCGCACGCAAGCGTGCCTCAAACATTGTTGATTTTGATGACCTGCTGGTGTATTTCAATGCGTTGCTTGATGATGCAGGTTTCAGGGAAGCATTCTGCAGGCGGTATACGCACATATTTGTTGATGAGTTCCAGGATACCAACCGGCTGCAGCTTGAGATTGTGCGCAAGATGTACAGGGAAGGCAATGTGCTGTTTGTGGTCGGGGATGACTGCCAGAGCATATACTCATTCCGTGCGGCTGAGGTTATGAACATACTCAGGTTCGGCGCAGTGTTCCCCGGTGTTAAAGTGTTCTATTTAACTGAGAATTACAGGAGCACTGCAAGCATAGTCCGCTTTGTCAATGAGGCAATAAAGGCAAATAAGAACAGGTATGACAAGAAGCTTGTGCCTGCACGTGCCGGCATTTCAGGAGAGCCGCCGTCAGTGCACGTGTGCGACGGCCCGCGTGACGAGGCGGAGCGGGCGGTATCACTGGTGCGCTCATATTTGGCGCGCGGGGCTGCGCCCGAATCCATAGCAGTGCTCTACCGCTCAAATTATCTTTCTGCACACCTTGAGCTTGAGCTTGCACGCCATTCAATAAGGTATGTAAAGTACGGCGGGCTGAGGTTTTTTGAGCAGGCGCACATAAAGGACATAATTGCGTTCCTTAAAATCTCTGGGGATATGACCGATGAGATTGCGTGGGTGCGCCTCCTGTCGCTGTTTGACCGGATAGGCGAGAAGACCGCGCGTGCCATATGGTCTAAGGTTGCACAATCGCAGTCGCCTGCGCGGGCCATAGTGGACCTGGGCCAGCGCGAGCCGCGGGTTGCATTGCTGTCAGGGCTCATTGAAAAGGCGGCTTCAGTGCAGGAGCCGGCACAGCGCGTGCGCATATTTGCGGATGAGTTTTACTTAAGGTATCTGGAGAAATCGTTTAAGGATGACGCAAGCGAGCGCAAGGAGGATGTTGAGCAGCTCATTGAAGTAATCTCCGGCTACTCCTCACTTGATGAGTTTCTTGAGGACTCAATGCTTGATGCAAACCTTGCCGGCGCACAGCCGGAGGGCAGCATTGTCCTCTCAACAATACACCAGGCAAAAGGGCTTGAGTGGCTACACGTTATCCTAATAGGTGCGGCACAGGGCAAATTCCCTTCCCGGCATTCGCTTGCGGGCGATGCGCAGCTTGAAGAGGAGCGCCGGCTGTTTTATGTTGCGTGCTCGCGTGCCATGGATACGCTGGACATTACGGTGCCGCTTGGCGGCGGTGAATGGGGAGGCGTAACTTCGCGCGAGGTATCGCAGTTTATACAGGAGCTGCCCAAAGGGGTCTACTCAAGCGGCGGCGCCCATACGGCAGCCAAAAGACCGCCGAAACGCAGGCCTCCCGAAGATATCCAAGGGTATGCCGCTGATTTTGTGCCCGCAGACCAACTGCTTTAATTAAATTGCGCTGTAAAATGAGCTGATGGCAAATTGCAGTGAGCCGCTGACAACCGAGGAATATGCTGCACACTTTGAGGCACAGCCGGCAAAAGGCTACCCGAGGATAATACGGCACCACGGCAGGAAGTACATCCTTAACGTCAAGGAGTTCTCGTACGCGAGCAAGCTCACGCCAAGTAATGTAAAGCAGATGCTGAGGATTGAGATATGGGATGTGGGCCTTGAGAAGATACAGCTTATGATAACGCTTGTTAAGTCCAAGGATTGCAGGTATCATTCACCCATAAACCCGAATTTTGACATACGGCCTGAATACATATGCCACAGCACAGGCATTTTCCTGATTAAGACAATGCTTCGGGAGTTGCGCAGGCATAAGTTTGCATTCATAGTTGAAGAGGTATATCCCGATGATGTGGGGTATGACTGGGAGGCACGTGCAGCGTGCCCCCGCCGGCTTGAGCAGGTGATGCAGTTTTATGCCAGGAACGGGATAAAGGTTGAGTTTGACAACGCTTCCGGGAAGGGAATCCTGATTATAGAGCAGGATAACCTCACTCCCTCTGAAAAGGAGTGCCGGGACCGGGCAATAAGCGCGATGCGCGCAGGCAAGCAGGCCGAGCCCGCGCCGGCCGCGCCATTTAACCCTGATTACCTCTGAATTGGCCCTTACATAACATTTATATATAACATAGGTTGCTAATCACCGTATGGCTGAGGCCAACAGGCACATAGAGGAGTACAGGCAGCTCAAATCAGAACTTGATGTATGCCTTGCGCAGGGGGATAGTGAGGGGGCAGCCAAGGTTTTTTCGCTAATAGGGGCACTGTGCTCCGCTGATGATGCAGTCAGGGCGATGTGGGCGGAGGAATGTGGCCCTTACAAGCGCATTTTAGAGCGTAATGTGATTTGGGGGGCGGTCCCAAGGATAATCAGCAATTTTTGGAATAATGTGCGCAAGCATATCGCCGCACTGAGAGCAGTCCAGCTGGTTGCAGCGCATCCGTTGAAATGGGTGGCCGAGGCCGCAAAACGGCTTGCGAAATGGGTTTTCTCGTGGACCTCCATCCCTTCGTGGGTGCAGGCAAAGCAGGACGTTAATGCCTACTTGCAAGTACCTACAGAAGCCAACCGCCGCAAGGCAAGCTCATCAATAAAAATGGCCTTGTTTGATTCTGCAATGACCGCAATGCTTGCATATTTGGCGTACGATCTTATACGCGATGTCCGTGCAGACATATTGCAGGATGCGCGTGTAATGGGCATGACCGGCGCCGTTATAGGCAGGGGCATTGTGCACCGGATAGCGATTGCGTTCGCTGCCAAAAGCGGCATGCTTGCCGCAGCCGGGACTGTTGCCGCAACTGAGCGCGAGGTTGACCTGCAAGAGCACCAGCTTACAACTAAGATGGAGGCATACTCGCGCTACTTCTCCCCCGCAGTCATAGACAGGATATCCAGGCACGATGAGGGGCATGAGCTGCCGTTTGAGTGGAGGAAGGTTACAGTAGGGTTTACAGATATACGCGGCTTTACGTCCCTGCTGGCAAGCAGGGTTACCCCTGACTTTATGGCGCGCGAGATACTCAACAGGCAGTTTGACATCATAAACGACATAATATTCCAGTATGAGGGCACGATATGCGACTATGCTGGCGATTCCGCGATGTTCATGTTCAATGCGCCGTTCAGGCAGCCCGCAGCAGTTGACCGTGCGGTTGCAGCAGCAATAGACATACAAAAGGCCCTGGCAACATTCAACAAGGAGCTTTACGAGAAGCACGGCCTGACCGCGCCCATTGGCATAGGCATTGCTACGGGCAATGCAATAGTAGGCAACATAGGGTCTTCAAAATTCACAAAGTATGCGCCGGTAGGCGATGCAGTTAACATGGCTGCCCGCCTTAACAGCCTTGCACAGGCGGGCGAGATTTACGTTGACAGGGAGACCTTCAAGAAAAGCGCAAAAGTCCTTGACGCAAAAGCGCTCGGCCTTAAGCTCCGCAAGAGAAACCCTCTTACAAAGTTCTCATTTTCCAGGCCCGTGAATGCGTGCGTGAAGGGGAAAGAGCAGCCCGTCCGCGCCTACAAAGTGATTTATTAATCGGCGGCAGCCGCATCCTCAGACTATTTCTTAAGCGGTATCTCTGAGAAGTCAAGGTATTTTTGCAGCGGCTTTGGCACGCGTATTGAATTGCCTTCGGGGGAATAGTGGTTTTCTGCGATGGCGCAGATTATTCGCTGCACCGCAATCCCAGTAGCATACACGTTGCGCACAAGCTCCTTTTCAGTGCCTTTCCTGTACCTGAGCAGCATTTTTTCAGAGACCCACGTGCCCAGCGTCGCAATGGAATGCGTTTCCCTGAACCTGCCCTGCCCAGGCATCCATACCTGCACGTCAACCTGCTTGAGCGCGCGCTTGTCCATCTCGCCGCTTGGCACAACCACTGACCTGTTCGGCAGCCCCAGCGTATCCATAAATTCCTGCACATCTTGTGTAATCCTGTCAATTTCAGCGAAGTCCTCCCCCTCCTTCAGGAAAGAATGGAGCTCTACTTTCTGGAATTGCTTTACCCTGAATATCCCTCGCGTATCCTTGCCGTGCGCGCCGGCCTCCCTCCTGAAGCACGGGGACCATGCAGCCACACGCAGCGGCAGCTGCTCCGGCTCAAATATGGTGTTTGCATAATACGCTATTATGCTGTGCTCTGACGACGGTGTGAGCAGCAGGCCGTCCCTCTCAATCTCAAATATTGTGTCCTGGAACGCCTCAAAATACGTTATGCGCTCCTCAACATCGCGCCGCATTATGAACGGCGGTATCATCATCCTGTCCGCATACCCTTTTTTCCTGAAGAACTCAAGCGCATAAAGGCCGATTGCAAGGTCAAGCGGCACAAGCTCGTCAAACTGGTAGTAGAACCGTGACTGCGCAATTTCGCCGGCCCTCTCCTGGTCAACGAGGTTGCCGACCAGATCGTAATGGTGGAACGGCTCGTCTTCCTGCACTGAATATTTGGCATCCGGGTAAAGCTCAAGGAACTCGGCTTCGTGATTTTTCCAGACCTTTGGGATACCGGAATATTTCAGGGGCAATTCATTCTCATCGCCCTTTGCACGGGGCACACCCTCGGCGATCCAGTTTGGAAGGACAACCTCTATTTTCTGTATCTCGGCGGCAAGCGCATCCACCTTGGCCTGCATTGCCGTAATCCTTGCCTTTGTCTCCTTGGACTGCTCAATCAGCGATTTGTCGCGCGTCTTGTTGAACTGCTCGCTGAGCCGGTTGAGCTGGGCCTGGCTCTCTTGAAGCGCCTGCAGCGTCTTCAGGTATTCATTGTATATGCGAAGGCCGTTTTCAAAGTGCGGGATAATGGCCTCAGCACCCTTCTCACGAAGGCACTGCATATACTCATTTTTAAGCCCGGCAAGCTGTTTCAGTTTCGGCATTTGGCACGCCCGCTATAACTAGCCCCAAAAAGTATATGAATGTATAAGGTGCCAAACACTGCGTGCGCACACGCTCAAAAGCCGTAAAGGATCCCCGCCAAACAGACATATTTGGGTTCCTGAATAAAAGCCCCCTTGCAGAAAGTGCAATGGGCAATAATGGCTGCACCGCTGCAGAAGCATTAAAGCCGGACCTGCACAGGATGCGGGAATACCAGGAAAAGGCGCTCGAATTTATACGCAACCGAGGCAGCAGCATCATAGTCATTAGGACCAACGGCGGGAAAACCGAGGTTGAGTTTGCGTGCGCGGCTGAAAAGCTTCAGGAAGGCAAGGTGCTGCTGGTTGCGGATACAGTGCTGCTTTCGCGGCAGCACTACTCAAACATCCTGCAGAAATTCAGCGGCGTCCTTTTGCCAGGCGAGATTATGCTTGTAACAGGTGATGCCCCGAGGTCTGCGGAAAACTATGCAAAGGCAAGGTTCTTGGTTGGCACGCCGGAATCGTTTGTCTCTGACCTGTCGGCAGGAAAGTTTAGCATGAAGGAAGTTTCGCTTGTGATATTTGACGAAGTGCAGCACATGCAGAACCATGATTCCTATTGCACCGTGGCAAAGGCGGCGATAAGCGCAGGGGTAGAGCGCCTTGGGTTCTCCGCATCGCCAGCGTCAAGCGTGGTGAAGCTGCGCGCGCTTTTTGAGAATCTGGGGACAACGCACCTGTTCCATGTGCCCGATGAGGAAGTTGAAAAGTACGTGCCCTCCGGCAAGCAAGCCCATATCTGGGTGTTGCTTGAGCCCGAGCGCAGGCACATAAGCTCAAAGCTGCACAGTGTTGCAAATGAGACGGTTTATGAGATGCTCCGCCGGGCAAGGTATTATGACATGGAGCGCATAATAGAGCTTTTCGGGCCGCTTGAGAAAGATTTCAGGATGCCGTACATCAGTGAGCTTAAGGACGCAAAGCAATACCTCCTGTCCCTTAAGGATAGCCTGCGCCGGTACAGCGAGCAGTCAAACGCAGTTTGCGCAAGCCTGTCTTCAATAGCCGTGCTGCACCACCTTATGAATATGTGCACGCTTGTTGAGCGTGTGGGAAGCAGGGAGTTTGAATCGTATTTTGAAAGGCACATTGCACCCTGCAGGTCGCTTGCGGCAGAGACGCTGGCCGAGGATGAGGGCATACTTGAGGCCCTGCAAATAAGCCGGAAGCTTAAGGACCACCCGAAGCTTGAGGAGGTTTACATAATACTCAACACTGAAAAAGGGAGCGCACTGATATTTACAGAGATGGTGCGCCACGCATATTCGCTGTCAAGGGAAATTTCCGGATGGGGCATCCCAAATGCAGTATTGCTGGGCAAGAGCCAAATGCCAGCCAAAAAGCAGCTTGAGGTGCGCAAGAGGTTTGAAGCCGGCGAGTTTCGCCTCCTGATTGCCACAAGCGTGGCAAACGAAGGGGTCCATATGCCCAACATAATGACGCTGATAAATTACTGCGTGCCGTATTCAATCATTGATTATAAGCAGCGGGTTGGGCGGGTGCGCGACTCCGCTGGCACGGCGTATACCCTCGTAAGCCACGGCACGCCGGAAGCCCACCTTCTGCTGGTGCTGGGGGCAAAAGGGAAATCCGTTGAAAACGCATTCTCAAAAATGCTGTAAAAAATTAATCGCTTTCAGCGAATTTTTTAATCTTCTCAAAGTTTTCAACTATAAGCCTTGCCTTCCCTTTGCCGAAGCTGAAGGGATACTTGTCATTCTCATTCCTTTTCAGGATTATGAGCTTGTTGCCCTTGTACTCACCGTATTCAACTATGGACACTAAATCACCTGCGCTAGAGATTAGGTAATATAATTATAATAAATATTACTGGCCGTTTTGCGCCTTTTTGGCGAGCTCCTCCTGCATATGGGCGTATGCTTCCCGGCAGATCTTGCGCATGACTATAATGTCCTCATCGGTAAACTTGCTTGCATCAACATACTCTTCCACTTTGAAGAGCACTATGCCCCTGTCCGTTCTAATAGGCTTTGGGTTTATTCTGTATGCGCCCACAACTATTTCCTTGGGCAGCGACTGGTTGCTTATGACAGGTATCATTGTTGCCCCAGGAGGGATGTAGCCGCCACGCTCGTATGGTGATGGCTGTGCAGCAAACAGGAATTCCCTCACAGGTGTACCTATAAATATGCGGGACAGCCTGCCGAATATCTTGAATGTTTGCAGAGGATAAGCATCCAGCAGCGGCCCGCATATCTGTATGTAGTCGGGCAGCTCCTTTTGCGCGTCTGCGGGAAGTGCATCCTTTTTCCTGTCAAATTCCGCCTTCGGGTCTTTATCCTTTTTTGTGTGTTCGCCATCGCCCGATTTTGAGCGCAGGAATCCAAACATGAGTGTTTTATGTGCGTATGGGGTATATATATGTTTCTAACTCAAGCGGGCACGAAACCCATTTAAATATGCCTGCCAAATAGGGATTGGTGACCAGAATGGCGTTCAACATCACCGTAAACGAAGGTCCCCTTGACAGGGCGGTGCGCATAATCTTGGGTGTGTTTTTGGCGGCAGCGGCATACTTAGGGCTTGTGCCTAATCCGCTTAATCTACTGTTCTACATCGTTGCGGCAGTGCTTATTATAACGGGCGCAATTGGCTTCTGCGGCATATACACGCTGCTTGGCATAAATACGCTCCCAAAGGAGAAAAAGCGGTAGGCCAGATTTCTCGTATAAATACATTTTTTAATCTAACCCCCTTTAACATAACTCCCCCTCTTTTTTAAGGGGAGCAAGGTGATTTAATGGAAAAAAGCAAAGTGAACTCCAAATTTTATGGAGCGGGAGCTGAATCAAACCAGAGGGCTTCACGGCCTTTCGGGGATGCAAAAAGGAAGATTGAGGCGACAACTGAGCTTTGCAGGGCACTGCGCGCCAGGGAGTTTGAGCGCGCAAAGGACCTGATGACCGATGCAATACTGGATGCGGTAGACGAGAACGGTGCAACACCGCTGATGTATGCAGTGCTGGTAAAGGATACCCCGATGGTGCGGGCTCTGCTTGCGGCCGGCGCAACATTGGACTACCAGGAGAAGACATTTGGCAGCACTGCGCTGATGTGCGCGGCCCAGCTGCAGGACAGGGAGATGTTCAGCACGCTGGTCATGCTCGGTGCTGACCCCGGCATAGCGAACAAGAAGGGCCGGACTGCACGCGACGTGCTGCGGCACCCTGAGAAGGACGATGCGCCGTTCTGGAACTTCAGGAGCGACTGTGTTATTGATGGCTTTTAGCCGTCTTTTTTTACGCATTATTTAACTTTTTGCGCATAACTCTGGGTGATGAGGCCAAGGGCTGCTGTGGTTGGTGCGGGTGCCGGCGGCATGTGCGCTGCGGCGTTGCTCGCAAAGCAGGGATACGATGTAACCGTATTTGAAAAGAACCGCACGCACGGCGGCCGCGCACGCACATTCTCTGAAAAAGGGTTCAGGTTTGATATGGGGCCATCGTGGTACCTGATGCCCGAAGTGTTTGAGAGCTATTTCAGGATTTTTGGCTGGCGCACATCGGATTATTTCAGGCTTAAGCGGCTTGACCCGTATTACCGTGTGTTTTACGAGGACGGCACTGTTGTGGACATCACTTCAGACCCCGTCCACAACCGCAACGTGTTTGAATCGCTGGAGCATCGTTCTTCACAAAAGCTGCAGGAATACCTTGAGAATGCCAAGTCAATATACAGCATTGCGATGGGCAAGTTCATCATGCGCTCATATGATTCGCTGCTCAGCGTGCTTGACCCGTCGCTAGTTTCAGGGGTATTGCGGCTTGGGCTGCACAGGAGCTTGGACTCGTACGTGTCGCAGTATTTCACTTCTGCAAAGATTGCAAAAATAATGGAGTATACTTCTGTATTCCTCGGCACCGACCCGCGCTCCACACCTGCAATGTACTGCATAATGTCCCACGTTGACCAGGGGCTGGGCGTATGGTATCCCGAAGGCGGGATAGGCCGGCTTATGGATGCGTTCAGGGAGCTCGCGGAATCGCAGGGTGCCCGGTTCAAGTTCAATGCCGAGGTTGAGCGCATTGAGGTTGAAGGCGGTCGCGTGAAGGGCGTGCGAGTTAATGGGAAGCTGTATGAGGCCGATGTGGTGCTCGTGAATGCAGACTATGAGCATGCAGACCAGCACCTGCTCGCCCCGCAATACCGCACATACTCAAAATCCTACTGGGAATCCCGCACACTCGGCCCGTCCGGCTTCATAGTGTTCCTTGGCATCCGGAAGCGGCTGCCGTCGCTTGCGCACCATTCGCTGTTTTTTGCCGATGACTGGAACGCGCATTTTGATGACATATTCAGGCACAAGCGGTGGCCCAAGAACCCATCCTATTACGTAAAGTGCACATCCAAGGACGACCCTTCGGTCGCACCGAAAGGCTGCGAGAACGTGTTCATATTCGTGCCGGTTGCGCCCGGCCTTGCGGATTCAGACCGCGCGCGGGAATCATACTTCAGGAAAGTGCTCGCGCATTTTGAGAAGTACGTTGCGCGCGATGAAGTTGCAAAGCATATAATTGTGAAGCGCATATACTCACAACGGGACTTTGCTTCGGATTACAATGCATATATGGGCAATGCGCTCGGCCTTGCACATACGCTGTTCCAAACCGCAATGTTTAGGCCGCGCATATCCAGCCCCAAGGTAAAGGGCCTGTATTATGCAGGGCATTACACACATCCGGGAGTAGGCCTGCCAATGGTGGTGCTCGCCGCACAAATAGCGGCGACCGAGATTGCTGAGAGGGAGAAATAATGGCAATCAGCACGACAATATACAACATATTCAAGGCGGGCAGCCGCACGTATTTCTATTCAAGCCTGTTTTTCCCAAAGAATATCCGCGAGCGGGTTTTCCGCCTGTATGCGTTTGTGCGCAAAGCTGACAATTTTGTGGATTCAATGCCGCAGAGGCACAAGGAATTCACGGAGTTTAGAAAAGAGTATGAGCGGGCAATCGCCGGCAAACGAACCGACGATGAAGTGGTTGCCGGATTTGTATCGCTTTTTGAGGAGTGCAATTTCAGGCCTGCGTGGTGTGAGGCGTTTTTGGATGCGATGGAATCGGATTTGCGCCCCCAGGTTAGGTATTACACATTGGATGAGCTCCGCAAATACATGCACGGCTCAGCCGAAGTAATCGGGCTTATGATGTCGCGCATTCTCGGGCTCAGCGACAGGGTGCATGAGGATGCTATGCACCTCGGCCGCGCAATGCAGTATGTAAACTTTATAAGGGACCTGCAGGAGGACCTTGCGATGGGAAGAAGCTACCTTCCCTTGGACGAGCTTGAGCGGTACGGGCTGCGCTCGTTTGATTTGCGGGAAGCGCAGTCAAACCCGCAAGGGTTCAGCGAATACATACGTGCCCAAGTGAACCTTGCGCTTGGGTGGTTTGATGCGGCAAGCCACAGCTTCAATGAAATTCCGCCCCGCTGCCGCATCCCGATAAAGACCGCTTCGGACATGTACCGATGGACCGCACGGATTATACACTCCCGGCCGTTTGTTGTGTATACCCGCAAGGTGCGGCCGTCCGTGCCGCGCATTGTCGCTTCAATAGCGGGCAATTCGCTTTGCATGATAAAGTGATGTGGTAAAATGCCAAGCACCTACCTGCTCGTGCTCCTTGCATCCGCTGCTGTGCCTGCACTGCTTACGGCGATACGATTTGTTGATGTTGACCTGCGCCGCGCATTTTCCGCGATAATTCTTGTGGCAATCCCGTTCGTAATCTGGGATGTGCTCGCAACCGAGCGCGGCGACTGGGGATTCTCAGGGGAGCACTTAATTGGCATTTATCTGCTTGGCCTGCCCGTTGAGGAGGTATTGTTCTTTATCATAGTCCCGTTTTGCTGCATATTCCTGTATGAATGCACCGCTCTGCTTATCAAGGAGAAGCCGGTTGCATTCAGGCCCTGGATGATGGCGGTGCCCACGGCAGTTGCACTTGCAATAATGCTTGCAAACATCGGCCGTGCGTATACAGTGCTTGCATGCCTCGCCTTTACCGCCTCCTGCATAGCGCTTGCGCTTGCAGCCCCGCATGCCATGTTTTCGCGCAGGTTTTGGCTGTACATGGGCCTTTCATTCGCCGGGTTTTTGATTGTCAATACCGCGCTCACAGCACCGCCCATCGTGCATTATAACAGCAGCGCAATAACCGGCCTGCGCATCGGCACGATACCGGCAGAGGATTTCCTTTACAACTTTGCGCTGCTCACGTTCTTGGCATTCGCATACATCCGCAGTAGCAGGCAGCACGCAGATTCACAGTGAGGATTTATTTGGCATTCCACCACCTGCAAAGCGGTATGCCCCGCCCTTTCTCTTGATTGCCGCAATTTTTTCATATGCAGTTAAGGCAAGCGACCGCCTCATCTCGTAAAGCGAGCTTTTCGCGCGCATGCGCAGGCTTCCCGGGAATGCGTCTTCACCGGCGATAACCCTGAGCGCCTGGTAGCTTTCATGTGCAGCCAATGTCTCAAAGAGTGCTTTTTCCAGGTCATCCCTGCGCGGCCTGCGGCACAACGCATGCAGAAGCGGCGCCTGGATTTTTTGCTGCCAGATGCTGTCCCTTGCCACAGTATGCCTTCCTGAGGCATCCCTGCTGTGGGTTCCCTGCTGCACGGGGACCATCCACGCGGAGTAAGCCAGGATGAGTGCATTTGCAGTTGAGCGCAGCCGCATATAAAGCGATTCGGTGCGCGAGTCAATCTCCACGCTGAGCCGGTCAAGCTCCCAGTATGAATTGTTAAGTATGCGCTGGGCCTGCCTGCATTTTTCCAGCGCAGCAAGCACTGCAATTTTTGCGCTAACGTTTGCGCCGGCACCGGCGTTCTGCTCCAGGTCCGTCGCCATCCTGAGCAGTGTTTCCTCAAAGCATACGTATGCGCGCTTTGCAGAGTATATGTAGCTTCTGTATTCGGCAATTTTCCTGTACATCCCCTCCGTCAGCGGCCCGATCGCATTGCCTATCATCTGCTTGAGCTTTGCTGGCGAATCGCGCACGGGCCTGCCGAAATGCAGAAGGTGCCTCCTGAAATTGTGGAGCGATTGCTTTGCGATTGCGTATTCCGACTCGTCAAACTCAAATGCAAGGCGGTCGCGTGATTTTTTTGCGTAATCGTTAATCTCGCGGGTGCGGCCGAGTATGTGCGCATATGAAAATTCGCCATGCTCTATATGCAGGGGGGCAGGTACCGCCCACTGGTTGCCGCCACTTGCGAGCATAAGCCATATTCGCCACCGCCATATTTAAATGATTCCATCTAATCGCAAACCTTATTAACCAAAAAGGATACATTATAGTGCACGGAGTGGTTTTGATGGCAGGCACACGCATACCAAAAGAGCAGTTCATCCAAATTTTGGGGGAAACGCTTAAGTCAAAGGGGCATTTTGCGGAATACGACCCAAAGACGGATACAATAATGCTGTCCGCACCGAAGCTCCAGTTTAACGGGGAGGCAATATTCCGCTCAACATCTCACACCGCACTGATATCGCGTGTCGCCGAGTGGATGTCAGACCTGAGCTCGGAAACGCTCAGCGTGCTCATGCGGGCGGCGGTGCGTGAGCTGCCGGGCGCATGCAACAAGGACACAATTACACCGGCCGTATATTCCCGCGAAGAAGTAAGCCGGCTCTCCCAGTTTTATGTGCAGTTTTTTGTGCAGAACCTTGCCAATGTCAATCATCTTTCGCCGTACCTGCCAAAGGTTGCCGGCGCTTTCTCAAGCGAGCTTGAGATGGTTGTTTATGAATACAGCGGAAAAAGCCGCAGGTTCCACCTTCTTAATTATCAGGTGGAGCTGCTTTCACGCACAATAAGCGTGCTTGAATTGTGCTCGCGTGCCCTTGATAATGCCGTCCGCATCCTTGAAACGGACCTGGACAAGGATTACCTGTTCAAGGGCTTCAGCAGGGCGATACCCGGTGCGTACGAGATAAACCTTGAGAAGGCAAGCTCTCGCTCCCTTCCGT
>JAVYLZ010000012.1:0-17473 GCA_038740245.1 Candidatus Micrarchaeia archaeon | reverse complement strand
GCACCCGTTTCCGTACATCTATTTTGCTGGCCGGCTCGATATGCCGTGCCGAATACCCCTGCATACACCCTTTTTCGGGCATTATTTACTATATAAACATTTACATTGGCGCAATTCAGCGCACACGCATTCTTTTTACCCATATGAGCACCAACACCGCAAGTGCGGCCACCAGTATCACTATAAGCGCGGGCACAATATCCCTGAGCACAAACTCCTCCCTGACGGGCTCCGGCTCGGGCATCTCATACTCAACAGGCACGCTCTCACCCGCAGCCTCTTTGCCGTTATACCTCACCGTGTATCTTCCCTCTTTCAGGTTAAGCTCGCGCTCATACTCGCCCGTGAACATAATCTCCTCGGCGTACGCAAACCCCGCACCTTCAATGTACAGCACGCCGCTGCTTGGCGCACGCCTGCCTAGCGCATCACGCGCAATGATGTTGATGGTGAACGGCTGCTGCTTGGTGACACGCACGCTCTCCGTTACTGGGTACGCAAAGTTGGCCAGCCCAACCACTCTCTCAAATTCCCAGTTTGCACCCTTCATCGTAACCCGCACATTCTCGTATCCTGTCACCAGCGCCTTCTCAATCCGCGATATGCCCTGTGCCAGGCCGTATTCCCTGCCATCCAGATAAATTGTGTATTCTGTGGGCGCACACCCCTCAAGCACTATTTTTTGCGGCGTAAGCTCGGTTATGCGCAGGTACGGCCTGCTGTAGGCGCCATACTCGCGCCACACATGAACACCGCCACCGTATGCACTCGTAACATCAATCCTGCAGTTCTGGCACACGGGCACCTCAAGCACAACCTCGCCATCCTGCGGCTTTACGGTGCGCATATACCGTTCCTGCTTGCCCGCCGCATCCGTAACTGCAACAGTGAACACAACCTGCTCAGTTGATGGCAGGTGTACGGCAACCCTTTTTTGGTCCTCCATAATGTACGGCAGTGTCGCCGCATCCGCGGGCTCACCCTCAAGTATCACGTCCTGTGAGAGCTCAAGCCCGCCTATGCGCACCTTGAGCGTGTACACGCCAGGCCCTACCATCGCGCCCACACGCCCGCTAAACCGCACCTCGTTTTGGCCGGGTATGATGTAATGCTGGCCCGTGTATATGGGGAACTCAAACCCGCTTTTTTTAAGCACTGCCTCAACGTCGCCCGCATACACTTCCGTGCTCTCAACATCAAGCACAACTGTAAGCGTATCGCCGGGCACTATGAACAGCGAGCTCAGCGAGATATCAGTAACATTAATCTTGGGCACGTAAGTGCAGGCCGCAAATGCAGGCGCACTTGCACCCAATAGGAGCATGAGCATAAGCACAATTATGGGACGCGCGTTCATGCACCCTATATCAATATATTTTAATTTAAACCTTTGCGTGCCTAATTCACGTCAATATGACAGCCAGCATAGGAAACAGTGGCGGCAGCAGCCCACCACAGGGCGGCATGTTAGGCAGCGATTATGCTGCGCTTGAGGCTGAGATTGGTACTGCTGTAGCCGAGCTTGAGCGCCAGGAAGCGGCCTACCGCCAGTCACGTGAAAAAATGGAGGCAGTAGTTGCAAAGTGCGGCAAGGCAATGCAGCTTATACATGCGGGGAGGGCAGGCGATGCCGAGCGCATGCTCAGCGAGGTGCGCACAGAGCTGGAGGGGGCGCTTGAGGATTGCGCGCAGGCAGGTGCAAATGCAGACGTTGCGCTGCAGGAGTATGTTGAGACGAGCGTGCTTTTGGCCGTTATGCGTGGAGGCCCCGTACCCACACGTGAGCAGCTTGGCGTGCCGAGCGCACCGTACATATTGGGGCTTGCTGACGTGCTGGGCGAGCTCAGGCGCGAGATAATAGAGAAGATGCGCAAGGACGATTATGCAACCGCGGTGCGCCTGTTTGGGCTTATGGAAGGCCTGTACGAGCTCCTTCTGCCCGTGCGCATATCAAACTCAATAGTGCCGGGCCTGAGGAGGAAGCTTGACGTGGCGCGCTCAATGGTTGAGCAGTGCCGCCGTGATATCCTTATGTACAAAATCTCAAAGGGGCTGTAGCACACTTGCACGGGCAGTGCCGTAGGCGCCCGTGCCGAATAAGAAAATAGTGGTGTTCAATGAGCAGCAAGGATGATGCAAAGCTTGACAGGAGCAGGCGCGAGATAAAGCGCTACATTGCAGAGCTATCTAAGATTAGGGGCTCTGGCACCGAGCTCATAAGCGTGTACATACCCCCAAAATACCCCATAGGGGATATTGCGGCCAAGCTCCGCGCCGAGTACAGCCAGGCGAGCAACATCAAGTCCAAGCAGACAAGGAACAATGTGCTGGGCGCGCTTGAGCGCATCCTGAACTTCCTCAAGCATTTCAACGAGCCGCCCGAGACCGGCATTGCGATATTCGTTGGCAACGTGTCAAAAAACCCCGGCGAAAGCGACATAAAGACGTATTACATAATCCCGCCCGACCCAATCAACGTCCAGCTTTACCGCTGCGATTCTGTGTTTTACCTTGAGCCATTGCTGGTGTTCACAAAGCCCAAGGAGGTGTACGGCCTGCTGGCGATTGACGGCAGCGATGCAACAATCGCAGTGCTTGAGGGCAAGAACTACCGCATACTGCGGAGAATAGAGTCGCAGGCCGCCTCAAAGACCACGAAGGGCGGGCAGAGTGCAATGCGCTACCAGCGCCTTGTGGAGCACGGCAAGGAGGATTATTACAAGAAGGTTGGCGAGGCGATGGACCAGATATTCCTGAGCATTCCCAACCTGAAAGGCGTGATTGTGGGCGGGCCTGGCCCGATAAAGGAGTATTTCCTTGAGGGCGGCTACTTCAATTACCAGATAAAGGTGCTTGGCAAGGTTGACACTGGGTATGCAGACGATTACGGCATACAGGAGATGGTTGGGAAGGTTGATGAGATTATACAGGAGCACGAGGCCGCACGCGAGCGCAGGATTGTCAACCAGTTCCTTGAGAAGGTTTCAAAGGGCGTGCTTGCCACTTACGGCGTGAATGAGGTGTATGCTGCAATGCAGGAGGGCAGGGTTGACACGCTGCTTGTTTCCGAGGAGATAAAGATAACGAAGCTGAAGTATACGTGCACCAAATGCGGTGAAACGGGCGAGAAGCTTGTGGTCGGCGATGAAATCCCAGATAAGGTGGCGTGCAAGTGCGGCGGTGTGGGCACGGTTGTTGAGAAATCCGACGTTATTGAGGAGCTTGAGAACCTTGCAGAGTCAACGGGCGCAAAAATAGAATTCATATCCGCGGACACGCACGAGGGCGCGCAGTTCCTCCGCGGGTTCCTTGGCATAGGTGCCATACTAAGGTATTAGTTGGCGGGCTATTTTGGTTTTGCGGCAATTTTGCAGAGCGAGGTATCGCTTGTTGCATTCACTTCAACAAGGAAATGGTCCTCGTAAAACTGTGCCCTTGGCATTCCATCGGTCCCTTTCAGGACTATCGCATAATCGGATTCCTTTATGAGGCCGTCGCACTCGCGCAGCGTTGCAACACTCAGGTCGCCCCTTGTGCATTCACTGTTTGCAATCGCAAAGTTTGACACATTTTTGCCGAGCTGGCTCAGGCTCAGCGCATACCCTACACCGCACTGGTATACCTGCCGCGCATGATCCACTGAAATGCCGCGCACATCCATCACTATTGATATTGTTTCTGCATCCGAGAGCTTTGCATACCCTTCCTCGTTGCTTATCTCCTGTGTGCTGAACTTGACTTCCCCAATCCATATGTAGTATAGCACTGCAATCAATGCGACCGCAATAATCCCAACAACTACAATTTTAAGCCGCCAGTCTCCCATTATGCAGCTGCTGCACGCAGGGCCATTTTCCTTGCGCTTTGCCATGCTCATACCTCCTCTGAAAGTATCACGGCCAGCTTGCACTGCCTGAGATAGTCGTCACTGCCCGTTATCAGTGCCGCAACAGAGTATTTCATTGAGAAGCCGGTGTAATCCTGCTCGCTGTGCGCGGTTATGATTGCCGGCTGGGACTCAATCAGCGCATCGCATGCGCTTGGCGAGAGTGTACTCTTGTCGCTTGCAGGCCCGCGCAGCACCTGGCACCCGTCATTCTTGTACTTTATGAAATTGACGCTCTTGTTCATGTCCTCTCTCAGCAGGCGCTCAAGCTCAAGTGCGCACGTGTCGCTTGCGCTACCTTTGCGCATGTCAAGCACGACCGCAGTGGTGTTTGACTTGAGCAGCTCGCTGTAAAACACGTCAAAGTTTGCCTTTGTTGCCTTTTCGTTTATCATCAGGTACATTGCGATTGAGCCTGCGGAAATCGCCGTGAAGAATGCAATGAACAGGAATGACCACAGCAGCGCTGCAATCTTGTGCAGCCGTATTTTGCCGTATGCAACCAGGTAAACGAACCCTGCAATGAACCCGCCTATCAGGAGCAGGTCTCCTGTAAGCAAGGTGAGCGGAAAGACATACTCGCGCACCTGCCTCCGCTCCTCATAAGTTGCACCGCTGGCAGATGCGTATGCAGATGCGAGCGTGTCAGAGTATGCATTTGTCAAAACCACTGTTTCGCTCAGAACATTGTCAAGCGAGCGCTCGTTCCGCGATATTATGATTTGGTTTACCTCATCTGTGAGGGCCTCGTACTTGGCAGCCATCTCCTCAACTTCCTCGGCGCTACTGAACTTCTCGGCTATCTGCTTGTCAAGCTCGGCCTTGCGCACCTTTATGTCGCTGAGATGCTGTGCATCCAGCAGCTCTGCAATGCCAATCTCCCACTCAGCGATTATGATTTTCCTGTCTGCAAGCGCCATCGCTTCCTGCAGCCGTGTCGTTTTCTCAAAGTATACGTTCAACTCATCCTCAAAATCATCCGCGAGCACGTGGAACTGCTTTATCGTTATGTCTGACTTGTCAAAGTCGCCCTTGTAGATATCATCACGTGCAGAGTCCTTCTTCTGCTTGAGCACCTTCATGTTGTTCTCAAGGACGGGGTCGTTGATCATCGTGCTTGCCTTCACATACTTGGCGTACATGTCGTTGTACCGCGCTTCCAGTGCCGAATATTTTTTGCCATACTCGCTCTGCGTGTCAAGAAGCTCATGCAACCCCTGCCGCCTCGCGGTTTCATTCAGGAGGGAGTCAACCTCCCTGTCTATGTTGAGCAGCTTCTGCGTGCGGGCCGAATATTTGGCCGCGAGCGAGCTCAGCTTTTGTGCATCTGCCTTTGAGTAGTTGAGCGGCGAGCAGTAGCTCTGCAACCCTTCGGTTTTAAGCAGGTCCTTGAACAGGAAATTTCCGTATATGCCCTTGACCGTGCCCTCAACGCGCCCCATGCTGCCCAGCAGGCCCTCAAGGTCGCGCGCCTCTTTTTGGCCGTACCTGTCATAAGTGAGCCCCTCCAGCCTCTCGGTTATTGATACAATCGTGTTTATGTCAGAGTCAAGCTTCCTTGTATCCTTGTCAAAAGCCATTATGCCGTTGAGGAAGCCAATGCTGTCACCCAGCCCTTCTATGCTGTTTTTACACAGCGGCACAGATGCGCATGTAAGCAGGCAGGGGTGAACCTCATCCTGCGAGTAGTTGCACGGCTTGAACTTCAGGCCAGTTATCTGCTTGCAGTATGCCTCGGGCGGGAAGAACTCCTTTATTTTCTCGTCGTTATACAGGTACTCGCGGGATGCGTTGAACGCAAGCGCAACTTCCCTTATCTCCTTAAGCTCTTCCGTTTTCGGAAAATCCTTGGTGAAATAATAGCGCTCAAGCACGGCGCGCACGGTATCCCTGTCTGTGATTACCTGCTCACCCCTGACCATCAGCATCGGCTCGCCGGCCATATAGTACATGACGTATGCACCGTCCGGCCCAGCCATATCTATATACGTTACGTTGGTGATGCTTTCGTTTGGGCTAATGTACCCGCTAATGTCAAAGCTCCACGCGAGTGCCGCAAAAAGCATAAATACTAGTATCAGCTTTCTCATGGTGGAATATTCCAGTAAAAAGTTATTAAATGTTCCAAAGGCATAAGTGCGCTATGGCCGCAATCAGCCGTGAGCACGCATACTACCCGTTTCTTGACTCATCAAAGAAAGCGGTGCGCGAGGCCGCGCTCGGCAGCGGGATTGACGAGGCAACTGTTGCGCTCGCAAAGGCCCGCGTGCTCAGCGCCCTTAAGCACAAGCGTGTCCCTATCCCCAACTATTTCTCAGGCGAGGATATGGTGCGCGACATAAAATCGTATGCAGTGGCACGCGTGCTTGTGAGCCTTGTGAACCGCCGCATTGACAATTTCATTGAGGCGGAGACGATCCGCGCGCTTGAGTTGTGCCAGCGCAACCGCCACGAAAAAATGCTGCTGGGCGAGCTTGGCATAAGCATAAGTGAGGACCTTTACGTCCCCCTGCGCGACTATTTGCGCTACGGCACCCAGTTCTCGGGTATGATGCTTTCAAACCGCCTTGTCGCTGGTGGCCGACTTAAGCTCTCGGCGCATGAGGTCGGCGTTTTGCTCAAGGAGGCAATCCGGAGCAAGATTTCAGAGGGCCTGCCCATCCGCGAGTCACTGGTAAGCGATGAAATCAAGGCCGCGCTTAAAGACGCAGTTGCAGAAATCTCCTCTGAAGTATCGCTTGCAACACCCGGCTTTGGGAGGCAGAGCCAGGATATCGCACCCTGCATGGAGAAGATACTTGCGGATATGCAAAGCGGTGTTAAGGTCAAGCATATGGCGAGGTGGGCGCTCGCAGTGTTTCTTTTAAGGCGTGGGTGGGATGTTGACCGCATCGTGCAGGTGTTTTCTGCAACACCCAACTTTGACGAGAAGGTAACCCGCTATCAGGTTGACCATTTGCGTGCCAAGGGGTATAACGTCCCCGCGTGCCATAACCTGAAGTCGCAGGGCATTTGTGTTGCGGAATGCGGCATCAAGAACCCGCTGCAGTACCGCAAGCCAAAGCAAAAATGAAGTGGTATGGGGCTGTGAGCCCGCATAGAGCAAGCGCTTCACAGGCGTGTGCACGCAGCAAAAATTGAGCTTGCTTTGGTGTTCCGTAAAGCCCACTGAAAATCATGCGGCCTGCTTCTTGTTTTGCGAGTCCAAGAATTTTGCGAGCTTGCCAGCCTCCTCTGCGATATTCTGCTTTTCACTAATCTTTGATTTCAGTATTGCGAGAAATTCGGGCGCACCGTTCTCAATCCTGCTTATTATCTTGGCCGCACTTTCAGGCCGCAGTGAGGACAGCAGTTCAGCAAGCAGTTTTCTGTCGGCGGGCGTAAGTGCAGGCTTGCCCTCCTCGGCGCGTGCCACTGCACGCTCCAGCACGCCGCTAAGCATGGCCTTCTCTTTCTCGCCGGCAGTGAGGCCTACAAGCGTTGCAATCCCGCTTGCCGCTATGGAGTATTCAGTATACACCCTTTCAATCAGTGAAGCAATCCTAACCTTATCCTCAACGCTAAGGTTGCTGTTGCGTATTGCATTTATTAGGTGCGTATAGTCGCTTTCCTCCACAGCCATAAAACAAGTTCTCCGGCAATGCTTTTAACCCTTACGAATGCCCGCCTGCTGCCTGCCGGCCCTATTCCTGTATCAGCCGCAGCGCATCCTCCTCGCTGAAGTGCAGCTTGCCCGGCACAACCAGCGTGCAGGGGGGCGGCAATTCCATATTCTTTATTTTGCCGACTGTTGAGTATAGAAGCTTCTGCTCTCTGGACCCCATCCGGCACCCAACAACCAGCATTGCAGTATCCGCAAATATCCCATTCCCGCGCTCACCTTCAATTTCCTGCATGACCTCAATTGCCTCACGGACAGAAAGCTGCTTTTCAGGTGCAGTATCAAGGAATACTATGGTGTGGAGGCCGCGCCCAACATTCTCGGCAATCTTATCGTATGTGCTGTAAGGCCTGATGCCCTTCTCGCGCATCGGGATTGTGCACGCACCGCCAACCTTGTAGATGTGCAGGCCTGCCTCACCCACAATTGCCGTGTGTATGGTGCTCCCGTGCACCACCTCAACACGCACGCCTTTCTTGCGGGCTGCCTCAATTATCGTTATGTGCGTTGTGGCAACTAACGGGTCGCCGGGAATTAGCAGCGCAACATTGCTTTCCTTTGCCTGCTCAATGAATGCGAGCCGCTCCTCAAGCTCACGTCTGCCCAACTTTACAACCGGTTTCCCGATTATGCTCTCAAGAAGCCCAAGCTCTTCCTCATCAAATGCGCGTGTATACTCATCCAGGTAGACATGTGCACACTTTTTGCATATCTCAGCACCACGCACCGATATGTCGTCACCTCTCCACAGACCTGTCCCGATAATGTAAAGCATCCAACCACCTACGTGCCCGCGGCAAGCCTGAGCAGGTCGCGCACACCCGGTGCAAGGCCGAATATAACCACGAGCAGTGCAACGTATCCCCGCTCATCGCTGTCCTTTTCGCCCTCAAGAAAATGTATTATTGCGATGGGCAGCAGTGTTTTTATTATAAGGAATGGGAGCATGCTGCCGCCAAACGCCGCGTATAATGAGTTGGCGAACACATGCTGCTCAACATACATATTGCCTGCTATTTTGTTGAATATGTCAAGTGTGACGAACGTTGCCGCACCGTCAAGCGCCTGTGAGAACACCACGAAATAGTGCAGCGGCACACTGCTCGTGCGCTTTATTGCATAATACGCGCCCGCAACTGCCGCCGCAATGGCGATTATGAGAGCGGCATACGCAAGGTTCACGAACAGCGGCACGAGCAGCAGGAAATGCACTGCAAACAGCGCCCACGCAATGCTTGGCCCAAGGCCCGGCTTTTTTAGGCGGTGCGACATCCACAGGAGTGCAATTGTGAGCAGGCCGATAACCACGTAGATGCCTGGTGTTGCGGTGAGCAGCCCGTAATCGTATATATGGCTTGCAAGCACAATGTCATACACAGGCCGCATAAATCCTGAATAGTGCTGCATAACGCCGCTGTCAATGCTGTCCGTCACAACGCGTACAGTTGAGCCGAGCAGTATGAACGGGAGCACGCGCATTATGAATGTGCGGTCAATTGCAATCTTCTCGCTTTTGAGCCACCTGTATATGAGGAATGCGCACACCACCGCGATTATTGCGTACGTGAGGGTATTCACTGGGTTATACCCCTCGTGCAGGAGTATCGGCTCAATGTAATGCTCGTTTATGAACGCCCCAATGTCCATAATGCTTGTTGGCCTTCAAATGCTTATAAGTGCGTGCGCGGCAAGGTGCACAGGAGCAACTTAAAAAGGTCAAATGCCCAATAATCGCATGCATCCGCCTGCCAGCATGTGCGTGTCGTGCCAGGGGTCAAGGAACCTGTGCGGCCTCGGCCAATGCCCGATACTCCAGCGTGTGCAGCTGCAGAACAGCATCTTTTTGAAGGCAAAGGCCGAAATTTTCGGGCCGTCACCGCCGAACATTTTTGTGGGGCATACCGGCTACCCGACGGTTGCAGTGGGCGCAATGGCCAGCGATGTCCCAGTTGAGGATGACCCGCGCAGGATGTTCGGCCAGCCGCTTGAATCCATAATTCAATCGCGCTCCCAGCTGTTCAGGAGCGCAGTGAAGCGTGAGGTTACGCAAAAGGACAAGTATGTGCGTGATATGCAGGAGATAGTGCTCTCGACCGCGCCGGTTGATGTTGAGCTTAAATTCAAGTATGTGCCAAAGCAGGAAGTTACATTTTCGCCGCTTGTGCAGCCCATGGGACCGCTCGGCCAGCTTGAGAAGTATTCAATAGTCGGGAACCCAAAGATACCCGCGCGTGTTGATTCGCTTGCCAGCGAGGGGGTGGCCACAACAACCGCCGTTAAGGAGCTCCTTTACCGCGGGTATGACAATTATTACCTCACGAAAGTGCTCAGTGCGGGCGTGCTTGGGCAGCAGCAGAGGCAGCGTCTTGTGCCGACACGCTGGAGCATAACAGCCATGGATGACATGATTTCAAAAATACACATGGAATCAGTACGCGAATTCCCTGAGATAAGCTCTTATGAGCTGTATTTCAGTGAATACCTGCACAACCGTTATGCAGTGATGCTTATGCCCGGCAGATGGGAGTTTGAGAATTTTGAGGCGTGGGCAAAAGGCTCCCTCTGGAACCTTGATACATCTTCACATACAGGTGCATACATCACAGTGGAGTATGAGCCTTTTGGCGGCAGGAGTGATTATGCAGATTTGCAGGTGGGCGGCTATTATGCCTCGCGGTATGCAGTTACCGAGCACCTGTTTGAGCGGCGGCGGCAGGCGCGAGTTATGGTTATACGCGAGGTTGATCCAGCATACGTTGTGCCAGTCGGTGTGTGGCAAGTAAGGGAGAATGTGCGCAATGCATTCAGGGCAGGCCCTACCAAGTTCTCATCGCTTAAGGATATGCTGGATTACGCAGCACTGCTGCTCAAGAACCCAATAGGCGATTACCTCAAGGCCGATGTGATGCTCAAGCAAAGCCGACTGACAGATTATATGTGCTGAGCAATCCAACGAATTGGCACTCACCCAAACTCATTGCGATTGGACAATCCAGCTTGTTTGCGTTTTCTGCTATTGGTTACTTGTATTTGATGTGCTCAATCCCGAACTCATTGCAAAATTTGGTAATTTTATCGCGCTGCGGCCCGTCAAGCCCTTTCCAGTCAATGAGCACCTTCCCAACTGAATCCACTGAGCGTGTTATCCCCATCGCAAACGTTTCATACTCAAGCCCGTCAACGGCATATTTTGGGATAATATGCCCTATCCTGTAGCTGCCGATGAGTTTTGTGAAGTTGGGCGCATAATGCGGCCCGCCGGCGCCCATAACAACCTCGCCTTCTTCACAGGGCTCCAGGCTGCAAATGGCCTCCGCAATCGCCAGCCCGGCGCTTTGGTTGCCCCAGTCCTCCTCACAGCTCCCAATCTCAGCAAACACAATCGGGAAATTGCCTGTCGGCCCGTGATGCGTCACCTCAAGCGAGAATTCATAGCCACCCACAGTGCCGATACGCGCTGAGATGCTGCGCGCAAGTGCGGTTGCCACTGAGGGGGCCGCAATGCACACTTCGTGCGGCCTCCCGCCATATAACGCTTCGGCCGTCCAGTTGCCCGTATGATGGCAGGTAAGCGCAGGCACGCGTTTCACGCTCCTGTGCTTGCTCAGGCATATGTGCACATCATGCGTGTGCCTGGCGCAAAACTCAAGCGCACTCCCATCAATGCATTCAATCGGGAAACTGCATGTTCCAATCTGCTCAATATGCCGCAGTATGTTTGTGGCGGCAGGGTCCTCCCGTGAATAAACAATGCGTATGCCCATCTCAGGACCTTTGCATTACAACGTACCCGACCGCAGCCAAAAATGCGAGCAATATCACTGGAAGGCACCACAGAAGCTTTTGCGAGATCTCCTCTTCAGGTGTTCCTTCATTATTTTCAGTGCCTGTTTCCGCAATGATTGAAACGCATGCATGCTGCTCACACCGCTCACTCGCAAGGCAGTCATTATCGTTTGCACAGCAGTATTCATTCCCCTGTGCACAGCAGTATCTTTTGAGGGCGCTTCGTGAGCCGGCCTTGCAGTTGCCGCTGAGGCATTCACTGTTGCTGTTGCAAACCTCGCCGTCACCAAGTATTATCTGCCTGCAAGCGTATTCATCAGAGCATCTCTCACCCTCACTGCACGGGTAGCCCGCAAGCCCCGGCACGGGGCAGCACACCTCACCCTCGGTGCAGCATACGTTGTTGTTGCAGTTGCCGCTCTGGCACTCGTCATCCCGCGCGCACAGCTCACCTGCCTTTTTTGCAGCTGCCTGGCCGCCGCCGGAATTATTGTCACTCCAGTGCCCGCCACCGAGCGTGTAGCAGTACCACGGGCTTGTCCCTGCAAATGCCTCCGCAAACGCGAACGATTTTGCACCGAATACCATTTCATTGAATTTCTCGGACGTGAATGTGAACGTGCGGTTTGGAGCATCACATGCGTAGCTTACGCTCCAGCTCTTATTCCCGCTTCTTACTGCATTTTCAACCGCACCGTCAAACCCGTTCCTGCATGCAGCACTCTCGCGCACCATCAGGTTCATCGGGTTATACTTTGATATGAAATACGTAACGGCCTTGGCAAGCTGTTTTGCCTGTGCACAGTCGCACATTCCCTTTGCCCGTGTTTTCATCTCACCTGCGGTTACCTCGCTTTTGCAGCTTTTAGGGCCTGTTTGGCAGTAGTTTGGGTCAAATGCGGGGCAGGTCAGTGTATCGCAGTGCATATTAACCGGCTCGCCAAGCGCTGCATCAGCCTTCTCGCTTGCAATTACCTCAAGCACTCCCTCCTCAATGTAATCCCCGCAGTGTGGGTAATCCTGAAGAAGCACCTGTTTTGCCACGTATACTGCAGTATAGTTTGTCCAGGCGTATGCCATCTGCAATACAATGATAAGCGCCAATATTGCTAAAGCAGTCCTCATGCTTTATAATTCCCTCTCATATTTTATATTAGTTGCGTGCCTTAATTGAGCCGTGCTCTCAATAATTATCCCGATTTATAATGAGGCGGCCAATGTAAAGGAGCTTGTCGCCCGCATATCAAAATCTCTTGGCAGGCAGAAATACGAGATAATATTTGTGGATGACGGCTCAACGGACGGCACGGGCCGCATAATCAGAGATATTGCGCTCAAGGACAAGCGCATAATTTACATGAACCGCGGCGCAAAGATGGGGCTGTCAAGCGCGGTTATGGACGGCCTCAAGCGCGCTTCAGGAGAGTACGTATGCGTGATGGATGGCGACCTACAGCATGACCCAGCATACTTGCGCAAAATGTATTCCATTGTGAAGAAGCATAAGGATCCTTTGGTTATCGGCTCACGTTTTATTAAAAACCTCAACAACCCGCAGCGTGCAGATTCAAAGCTCGGCACGCTCATATGCAGGTATGCACTGGGCATTAATGTGCACGACCCGCTGAGCGGGTTCTTTATGCTCAGGCGCGACTCATTCCAGAAGCTTGCGCCAAAGATAAACCCGATCGGCTACAAGATACTCCTTGAAATACTCGCGAAAGGAAGGTTCTCAAAAATAATTGAGGTCCCAATAGTGTTCCACATGCGGGGGAAGGGCAGCAGCAAGCTTGACCTGAAAACGCGCACCGAGTTCCTGAAGCAGGTTGCGGGGCTGGTGGCATGCAAAAAATAATCTCAATCGTTATTCCAATCTACAATGAGGAAGAAATGCTCCCGTTGCTTTACAGGGAGCTCTCAGCAGTTAAAATCCCCGGCTACCGCAAGGAAGTAATACTTGTTATGGACCCGTCAACAGATGCCACTGAGCAGATTGCCCGGGGCATATGCAAAAAGGACAAGTCCTGGAAACTTGTAGTGCTTTCAAGGAGGCTTGGGCAGGATAATGCGATTGATGTCGGGCTAAGGCACGCAAAAGGCGCCGCGGCAGTTGTTATGGATGGGGACTTGCAGGACCCACCCGCATTAATCCCATCCCTTGTTGGTGAGTGGGAAAAGGGGAGTTTGGTCGTTTCAGCGGCCCGCAAGGGAAGGGCTGGTGAGAATGTATGGAAGAAAATCTCCTCCCGTGCATTCAACTGGCTTATGAGAAAGGTGCTTAACGTGCAAATCAACCCGAGTTCTGGCAACTTCAAGCTTGTTGACAGGTCAATAATTGATGCGTACACATCAATAAGGGGCACGGACAAGTATTTCAGGTGGGTGGACTCACTTACTGATTACCGTTCAGAAGTCTTTTTTGACAGGCCTGCGCGTGCAACCGGCGAGACCAAATACAACATAATCAACTCATTCGTGCTTGCTTTCAACGCAATGATATTCTCAACAGCGGCGCTCCTCCGTATGGCAATCGTGCTTAGCGCCATTTTTATGCTGCTGTCCATCGCATATGCTGTTTTCATCATTTATTCATATTTCAACGGGCGGCCCGTTGAGGGATGGGCGAGCACCAACGTGTTCCTTTCGCTTTTTGCGAGCATGCAGTTCTTTGCACTTGGCGCAATAGGCGAATACATCTACCGCAACACGCAGCTTTTGCGCGGTACGCCAGCAGTCATAAAGGATAAGGTCAACCTATAGTTTTTTTGCACACACAAAAAGCGAGGCGCCATATGGCAAAGGGAAGAACCTAACCAAGTGCCGCTCAAGCGCAAACAGCTCAAACAGCAGCCAATTTAGGATTGGATTTACTTTGCCTAGCCCGCCCGAGCCAAGTTTCCTTGCGAGTACAACAAGGGGGAACAGCAGAGTGTTGAAATAAGTGGCTCTCACGACCAGAAACCTCTCCTTCTCCAGGGTGTTCTTGAGCCCCTGCAGCTCATATCTCCTGTAGTGCATATTATCCTCATCGTGCTTTGACCAAAGCCATTTAATTGCTGGAACAGTAACAACAAGGCAGCCGCCTTTCTTGAGCAGCAAGTATGCCCGCTTAAGTGCCTCACGGTCATCATGCATGTGCTCAAGTGCATCAAACATAAATATGGCGTCATACTTGTATGCTGGCCTGAAATGCTCAAACCGCTCCCAGTATATGTGCCGATATCCCTTTGCATGCCTGTTTTTGTGCACATCTACGCCATCTACCATTCCGAAGCCGCACCCTTTTATTGAGCCCAGCATATTGCCTGTGCCTATGCCAACCTCAAGTGCCCTCTTACCTCTAATGCGCAGGCCTGATAGAAGCGAATCAATAACTGCTTTCCTGCCCCTGAACCAGAAATGGCTTTCCGCAAGCTCTCGGTGCAATAAGTGCATTTTAGCTTTCATTGTGCCCAGCCCGTTCCCAAACTACAAATTGGTTTTTCTCGTAAGAGAGCCTGTAGCCGTCAAGCGCATACATTTTGTCAGCATCTGTGATTATTACTTTTTTGAACGAGCTGCATCCCTTGTCTGTCCTGAACCTTTGGCTGTAATCAATCCCCTGCCAGGGCAGCATAATGTACCTGAAGGAGCTGATTGGCTTTATGAAGTCCGCACTCTCATACGAATGCACAAGAGTGTCCATCTCCTCCTGCGTCAGGTTTGCCTTTAGGAATATCCCGTCAGGCGTATACTCGCGCACATACGTAAACGCAGTGCTGTGCGCATAGCCGTTCATCTCAAGGTAGGAATGTATGGTAGGGAGCATGGCGCCGACGAATAGGGTGCACTCATTTTTGCCTATGTTCTTGGCTATGTAATCGACCATGCGTAGCTCCTCATCATATAATTCAGTCCCAATGAGGAGATAGCCAATTACTCCGATAACAATGAGTGCGTAAATCGCAATGCGGTCAATTTTTGTGTCCGCGCTCAGTGCCGCCGCGAGCATGGCAATCGGCGGCAGGAAATACAGCAAATACCACGCATATGGCGTGGTAACCATTACTGCGAGCACAGGCAAGGCCCACAGCGCAAGGAACAGGTGGCTCCTGTCCTTTAATGAGAAGCTCTTGTAGCCAACCATAATAATGGGAATGATGTAGATGAAAACTGCGGCCGCCGCAGCAACGTTATCAGTCCTGAACGTGTTCATCCTCCTTGTAAAGAAGTCCTCAAGATACTGCTTATAGAATGCGTCTGGGAATTCAGTCAGGAACGGGAACAGGAGGATTATCCCAATGGCGGCCAGCGAAGCCCCGACTGCATACGGCAGAGCTTCCCGATTGCTTATGAATGCATACGCAACGCAGATGCCCGCGCACGCAATGCCCATCGTTGCCGACTTTGCAAATGCCGCACCCAAAATACAGACGGCTGCCAAAGCAAGCCACAGCAAGCGGTTATGTGCCCCTCCGCACATCTTGATTGATGAGAGGGCAGTGCCCAGGACAAAGAAAAGCGTAAGCGGCTCGTTGAACACCTTGGTCCCGTACAAAAGGGAAAGCGGGTTGAGGCCGAATATGAGCGCTGCAATCAGTGCCTTCTTATTGTCCTTCAGCAGTGCGCTTGCAATCACATATACGAGCACTACATCCGCGGCGGATAGGATTGCAGAAGGTATGCGGTAGGCGGTGGTATACGGCAGCAGGCTTGCAAGCGGTGCTGCGGCCAGCGCATACAAATCAATCATAAGGAATGGCTTCCAGAACACAGGCGTGCCGTAATACGTTATGTACGGCTTTATGCCGCTCTTTGCGGCTTCATAAATGCTGAGCGCATAAAACCCCTCGTCCCCGACGAACCAGTATTTTTCAAGCGACAGCACTGCCCATAGGTATACTACCAGCGAGAATGCAAACAGCCCTACCAGCAGCCACTTATTCTTTTCCAATTCCACCACTTTCTTTTAGCCGAAATACTTTATACATGCTGTTCTTAGTTGTGTAAATTGCCTCATATTCAGGCGCAATTTTTTCAATTATGCTTGCGTACACATCCTCCGCCACTATAATTTCAAACGGCCCAGTAAAGTTGGCCTGCGTTCTCCCTATCGGTGGGTAGTACCTCTCGGAATCGTTCATCATATCAATGAATTTTGGCAGGTATGTTTCATTGCCATAGTCATATATGAGGCCTCGTATATTATGCTCGGTGGCAACCTCTTTCCGTACGCCCATATAATGCATTCCATCATTTGGCTCTCTAATAAATATTCCGTTCTCTGGAAATACAAGTGCAGCATTTTTCAGCACGTATGCTTTGTTTGCAATTACCTCTCCTAAGCGCGATATGATTAGTATCTTCCTCTCCCCAAGCGTAGGAATATATTCCGAGATTTCTGCCATATCCATATCATTTTTATCTAAAATACTTAGCAGCATTAACATTGAAGTCAGGCCAGATGCAAGTATTATGGCGCAAACAACAAGCGTGTCAAATTTAGATGTTGCTTGGCGCGCAATCAAAAGTGAAACCCCTGGTAAAAAGTAAATAAGATACCACGGCAGAACAGCAATAATCTTTACTGCGAGCAGAGAAAATATGCTTATGGCCCAAAAATCAATGAACCCGAAGCTTCTTTCATTAAGGATTTTTGTAAAGAACAGCCACAGGAACACTGAAAGCGGTCCCAAATAAAGTAGTAATAGTACCAGGTTGCTTAATGTCTTAAGTATCCAATCATCACTCATAAGTGGTGCTACTCTGTAAATCTCTGTAACAATAAACTGCCCATTCAATGAGATTGTGGCGATTATTATTGATATGCCCGAGGCGATTACTGCGCGTTTTAAAGGCACTTTCTCAAAATATGCCAGCGCGAGTGCGAACACTACTGTAAGGATACCGGAGGAGATGCTCTTTGACAGGCTCGCACCAAATATTCCGGCACCTATGAGCAACAACGGAATAATGGATTTCGGAGTTTTTTCGTGCATAAGCACGCCATACAACGAGATCAGGGTAAATAAGAGAGTAAGGGGATCTGTAATCACACGCCCTCCATAAAGGAGTGCAGGCAATGAGGCAAGGAAAACTGCAACTGCAAGCAAAGCACGTTTTTCATCCAAAAGCCGTGCACCAATTAGATAGATTAGCAG
>JAVYLZ010000011.1:0-18667 GCA_038740245.1 Candidatus Micrarchaeia archaeon | reverse complement strand
CCTTTGAATGCGCGCGGGCGGAAAGCTGGTTAATAATTATAAACATAGGGGGCTTTAAAGTAGCAGCTGTGTACGCTATGTGCGTGCACCGGTGGTACCATGAAACTGAACATATCTGAGAAAAGTGGGGCGACCCACGTAGCGGAGATTGATGCCGGTAAGGCGTCGGCTCTTTTTGGCAAAAAGATTGGTGATGAGATAGACGGCGAGCTTATAGGTGCGGCTGGGTATGCCCTAAAAATCACAGGGGGCAGCGACACGTCCGGCTTCCCAATGAGGCCCGATGTGCCCGGCACCGCGCGCAAAAGCGTGCTGCTGAGCAGCGGCCCCGGCATACGCAAGGGGAGAAAGGGCGAGCGCCGCAGGAAAAGCGTGCGCGGGAATACTGTGTCGGCCGAAATATCGCAGCTGAACCTCGTTGTTGTAAAGGAGGGTGCACAAAAGCTTGCCGAGCTGTTCCCCAAAAAGGAGGGCGCGGAAAAGAAGAAGGAGGAAAAGCCGGCCCCGAAAAAGAAGAAGTAAAGTGATATGATGACATTGCAGCCGGAGATAAATGTGGTGATGCTTGGGCACGTTGACCACGGCAAGACCAGCATTACAAAGGCGCTGAGCGGCGTGTGGACCGACACGCACAGCGAGGAGGTCAAGCGTGGCATTACCATCAAGATAGGGTATGCGGATGTTGAGATATACAAATGCCCAAAATGCGCGGGTGCGGCTGCATTCGGCACCAAAAAGGCCTGCGTTCACTGCGGCTCCCCCGCAGAGATGGTGCGCAAGTTCTCAATAATAGATGCGCCCGGCCACGAGACGCTCATGACAACAGCGATTGCGGCGTCAAGCATCACCGACGGCGCAATACTTGTGATTGCGGCAAACGAGGAGTGCCCGCAGCCGCAGACCCTTGAGCACCTTATGGTGCTTGAGATACTCGGCATTGACAAGATTGTTGTGGTGCAGAACAAGGTTGATGTGGTCTCTCCGGAGAAGGCGCGTGAAAATTATGCGAAAATAAAGGAATTCCTCAAGGGCACGCGTGCCGAGAATGCGCCCATAATCCCGATGGCTGCGAATTACGGGATAAACACGGACGCGCTCCTGAAGGCGATTTACGAGCATGTGCCGGTCCCCGAGCGCAACGACAAGCTGCCGCTCAGGATGTACGTTGCGCGCTCGTTTGATGTTAACAAGCCGGGCTCGGAAATCACGCGGCTGGTTGGGGCGGTGGTCGGCGGCTCAATCATACAGGGCAGGGCAAAGGTCGGCGACCAGATTGAGATATCTCCTGGCATTGCAATTGACCCAAAGAAAGGCACTTATGAAAAGATATACACGACAATTACAGAGATACGCTCAGGAGGCAGCAGGGTAAATGAAGCGGGGCCGGGCGGGCTTCTTGCACTCTCAACGATGCTGGACCCCGCGCTCGCAAAATCTGACGGGCTGGTCGGCCAGCTTGTAGGAAAGCCGGGCACGCTCCCCGAGCCGGTTGCTGAAGTTAACATTGAGTACAGGCTTTTGGATAGGGCTGACCTGCAGATGCCTGCGCTGCAGCAGTCAGAGCCCATAGTAATAAGCGTGGGCACTGCGGTCTCTGTCGGCATCGTAAAGGCACTCAAAAAAGGAATAGCATCCGTTACGCTAAAAAGGCCCATTGTGGTTGAGAAGGGCAGCAAGGTTGCGATAAGCAGGCGTGTGGGCAACAGGTGGCGGCTCGGCGGGTTCGGCATAGTGAAATAATTTTTCCGCCTGAAAATTTTTTACGACGTAAAACACCAGTGCTGAAATTGGACGCGATAGCTTGCTATACGCGGGCGAAATTGAAAAAAACGGCGGTGAGGGCCCGATTGGCCAAAAAAACGCGCGCTTGTGCCCGCTTTTGCTTTTTGCACTGTGCAGGTGCTGCCTGCATGCGGCGGCCCAAAAACTTCCTGTAAGTTTTGCGCGCGCATTTTCAGAATAGGAAAATGGCCGCAAAAACAAATAAAAACCAAAGCGGGCTAATGTAATCCCATGGGTGGGGATGAGGGGCTCGTTGCGGAGCTTGAGGAATTTTTCAATGAGGTGTACAGGCAAGAGATTGCCGCACTCAAAAGTGCCTACCCGAAGAGCAGGAGCCTTTACGTGAGATATTCAGACCTTGAGAAATGGAACGCTGAGATTGCAGATATGGTGCTCAACGAGCCGGACAGGGCACTGGATGCGGCGCACGAGGCGCTTGAGCGGTGCGGCATCGTTAAGGTTTACAATTACGAGCCGCACGTGCGAATATACGGGCTGCCGGACACATCACTTCTCGTTCAGGATATAGGCGCTGCACACATTGACAAGCTCATCCGCGTTGAGGGCGTTGTGACAAAGCGCGCCGAGACAAAGCCAAAGGTCAAGATTGCAATTTACAAGTGCCCGAACTGCGGCGCCACGTACAAGATAGCCATAACTAAGAAAACTAAGCCGATGAGCTCGTGCGAGGTATGCAAAAAGAAGATTGACTTCTCGGAGGAGGAGTCCTATTTTGTTGATATGCAGAAGGCGGACATACAGGAGCTTCTTGAGCGGCTCAAGGGAGGTGCGCCGGCAAGCCATATTGAGCTGATGATGGAGGATGACCTGGTCAACACAATTAACCCGGGTGACAATGTCATCGTAAATGCGGTGCTCAGGATATACCCTCCGCAGACGCAGAAGGGCAAGAGCGAAAATGTATACGCGAAATACCTTGATGTGGTAAGCATTGAGAAAATGCAGAAGGATTTTGAGCAGATTGAGATAAGCGAGGAGGATGAGAAAGCGATAAAGGAGCTTGCCCGCGACCCGCAGATAATACGCAGGATTGCGCATTCCATCGCATCGGGCATATACGGCCACGAAAAAATCAAGGAGGCAATCTGCCTGCAGCTGTTCGGCGGCACGCGAGATAAGGTCCTGCCGGGCGGCGCGCCCATAAGAAATGACATTCACTTGCTGCTCATAGGTGACCCTGGTGCGGCAAAGTCAAGAATCCTGCAATACGTCACCGAAGTTGCGCCAAAGAGCGTATACGTAAGCGGCAAGTCGGTCACTGGTGTGGGGCTTACCGCGAGCGCCGAGAAGGATGAGTTGGGTGATGGTGGCTGGGTGCTCAAGGCCGGCGCGCTGGTGCTCGCATCCGGCGGCATAGCTGCAATTGACGAGTTTGACAAGATAGACGACAACGAGCGTGCCGCGCTGCACGAGGCCATGGAAACGCAGACGGTAAGCGTGGCAAAGGCGGGCATTGTGGCAAAATTCAGGACAAAAACCGCAATAATAGCAGCCGCCAACCCCAAGTTCGGCCGGTTCAACCCAAACCAGTACCCTGCGGACCAGTTTGACATCCCCCCAACCATACTGAGCAGGTTTGACCTCATATTCCCGATATTTGACGTGCTTGACGAGGAAAGGGACAGGGAGCTCGCACGCCACATACTCAATGCGCATGCAAGCGTGGTTGAGAAAAAGGCTGATGAGGGAATAATACCCCGCGATATGTTGCGCAAATACATTGCGTATGCGCGAAAGAACATATCCCCAACGCTTACTGCGGCAGCAATGGAACGGATACAGGAGTATTACGTGCAGATGAGAAAGCTTGGCAAGAGCCAGGGCTCTGTCCCGGTCACTGCACGCCAGATTGAGGGCCTTATAAGGATGAGTGAGGCCGCCGCAAAGGCACGGCTGAGCCAGTCCGTTGAGATTGAGGATGCCGAGCGCGCCATAAAGCTGTTTGACTATTCACTGCACCAGATTGCCATGGACGCGACCACCGGCAAGCTTGACATTGACATAATCGCAACTGGGCAGCCAAAAGCAAAAACCGAGAAATTTGTGCTTATAATGAACATCATAAAGAACCTCTCCGCCAAGTATGACATGATTGACATAAACGAGATAAAGAGCGCTGCGCGCGAGTTTAACCTCGATGAGAACGAGACAATGCGCATAATAGAGGCGCTGCGCGACAGGGGTGAAATTTACATCCCCAAGCACGGGTTTGTAAAGCCAACCGACAAGAAATAGGGTTTTGCACCTTCAAAAAATGCGGCCCAACCCTCATTAATGCAGAGCTTATATAAATGCAGATGTATATATGGGCGATGAAAACCGTGCTCCGCCTGCTTGCACTCTTTGCAATAGCGCAGCTCATAGGTGCTGTGGCGGCCCTGCCGTACTTTGAGGCCGGCTCACCATTCAATTATATGGGCTATGGCATTGATGACCTCTTCTTTATAGTTGTGGGTGCGGCGTTTGCCGTGCTGTTTATGCTTGCAATAATAAAACTCTACAGGGGCGACCTCCTGTTCCGAGCCATGGAGGTTGTGGTTGTTACCTCTGCAACATTTGTGGTGTTCTACGGTCTTGGCACTTATCTCGGCCTTGGCGAGGTTGTGGCGGCCGGTCTTGCACTTGCGGTGGCGCTTGCAAAGCTGGCGTGGCCCAATGCACGGAACATAACCGCAACACTCTCAAGCGCGGGCGTTGCGATAATGTTCGCCATGTTCCTGTCATTTTTTGAGGCTATCCTGTTCCTCATAATAATGAGCATTTACGATTATGTTGCGGTGTTTGTGACGCGGCACATGGTAACGCTGGCAAACGAGTTCGGCAGGCGCAACATGTCATTCTCGGTTGCGGCGCAGGAGAAGCACGCACGCATCTCAAGCGTAACAGATGCGCGGGGGCGCGTGCGCCAGGTGCTGCAAGAGAAAACCGAGCGGCTTGAGCTCGGCACTGGCGACATTGCACTGCCCCTCGCATTCAACCTTATTGTGCTCAAGGGAATGCTTGTATACGGCACCGGCCCGGCGATTGCGGCGTTCATCCTCGTAGGCGTGTTCTCGGCAATTGCGCTTGCACTTGTGCTCGCATACGTCCGCATAAACCGCGTTTTCCTGCCCGCACTGCCGCCAATACTGCTCGGCACTATCACCGGGTATATGCTGGGATACGTAAGTGGAATAATATACTAAAAAGAAGGATTGTTTGGATTTATTTAGCGGCCCTTTGTCGCGGCTGCACCGCCTTTTACTGATACCTCAATCCTGGGGGGCACAAGCGGGGGCGCCAGATTGATTGCACGCGCAACAAACACCCCGTTCACACCTGAGCTGAAGTTTATCAGGTTAAGCAATGGCTGTGCAATTGCTGGGTCAATCTTTTTCTCCATCCTCCAGCTTTCCTCAATCTTCTTTGCGCCGGCAACGGTGTCCTTTGCGTATACCGTGCCGCCCATCTTAAGGTAGCCTACATTTTCGGCATAATTCACAGTATACGTGAAATCAACCGCGAAATCATCATTGATCGCCTTTATGTCGTCAATGTTTATGTTTATGTTCAGGCCGCTGACTGCAGTGTCCTTCTCCCTCTTGGCCTCAACGTAGTTCAGCTTTATGCCACGGAACTCTACCATCATAACACCTCTGTGCTATCATATGGGGGCAAAATATATTAACTAAACATTCTGGTAGCGCGACACCTCAAACGATGTCATGCGGGATGACTGCTCCTTTATCTCGCGCTCCTTGAGCTCAACATACGCGTGTATGAACTCCTCGCCGAATATGGGTGCTAGGAAGTCGCTGTCGCTTATGAGCGCACTGAGCGCCTCTGCAAGCGAGCGCGGCGGTGCAACGTCCTTGCTGTCGTCAAACGCGAGCTTCTTGGATATGCCGTCGGCACCGGCGGCGAGCAGCGCCGCATATGCGATGTACGGGTTGAGGGACGGGTCTGCAAGCCGGTATTCAATACGCTTGTCAACCTCACCGCGTATCGCCTTAGGCACCTTAACCACACCGTCAAGCGCACGCATCCTGTCTATGTGCACCTGCTCCTTGTATGAAGCGGTTGACGGCAGCATAAACGCACTCAGGGCGCGTGCGTGGTCTGCAAGCCCCGCCATAAAGTATGTGCCCTCCTTTGACAGGCGCTCGCCGCCCATGTCAAGGAAGACATTGTCATCTGCTTTCCAGGCGCTTATGCTTACATGCGCCTTGCTCATAGGCTCCTCATTCATCAGCTTGGGTGCAAACGATGCAATCGCACCCACAAGCATTGCCGAGTTTTTCGCAAGATACTTTATGGTAACGAAGTCGTCGGCTGCCTTGAGCAGCGGTGCGGGTGCAAGCGCCACCTCGTGCTGCATCCTGCCCTTCTCGTGGTGCATTGAGTAAACTTCAACGCCCGTAAGGTCCGCATAGTCGCCTATCTGCAGGCGGACCGCACGGCCTATGTCGCCGTTCATCGTCTGGAACCTGCGCATCCCCTTCTCAAATTCGCCGTCATACTGGCTTACCGGCAGCTCCCTCGAGTCAAAATATGCACCGTAGCTGAACTTTGACGCATCGGTAATCATTGAGTCAAGCAGGTAATAGTCAAGCTCACTGCCTATCCTGAAGCCCAGCTTGAGCTTTTGCTCAAGCGCCTGCGCCTTGCCGAGGATGGTACGCGGGTCATTTGGGGCATTTGTGCTCGCGATAAGGCGCACTGTGCTTGGCTCCCAGGGTATTATTGCGAATGTTGACGGGTCTGGTGTCAGCACAACATCCTCGCCGTACTCATAAAGCACTGAGTTCCTGTCCACAGTGATTACGCCTTCCTTGAATGACTGTGCCTCAAGCATCCTTGCCGGCAGTGTTATGCTCTTGAAATGGCCGAGCATATCCGTATACTGTATGTCAATCCATCTGTATCTGTCGGCATTTATGCGCTCAATAACCTTTGTTGCATCGGACATATTAACGCACCTTCCAAGTAAAGGATAGGTAGAATAATTTATAAGGGTTACAGGGCTCAATAAAAAGTCCAGCGAGGGAAAAATGATGATAAGAAGGTGTGAACGTTGCGGCTCTGAAACCCATCTGCTAGAGAAGTGCAACTTCTGCGGCAAGTACGTGTGCAGGAAATGTGAGCACGCCGCAAAGCGGGTGAAAAAAGTCACGCGCGTAGTGATATGCAAGGGATGCTTCGGCGACACAAAGAAGATGAAGGAGTACGAGAACTGGAAGTAGCTTTACGGCCCCTTTAATTGGTCGGCGCGGTTGCCGGCGGCAACAAGTTGGCCCGCGGGGCCCTCGCTTGCCAGCGTGGTGTATGGGCTGCTGGGGGTTGCAGGGCCAAGCAAACTGAAGGTTTGCGGGCGCATTTTGCAGTGCAAAAGTGCGGCCGCTGGAGCCCACAAAATACGGTCGCTGGGGGTTGCAGGGGCCGCTGGAGCCCCTGCGCCGCAGTAGCTCAGCCTGGAAGAGCACTCGGCTGAAGACCGAGGTGTCGGCGGTTCAAATCCGCCCTGCGGCACTTATTTCCAAAAATGTCTCATTCAAAAAGGAAACTAAATTTATCCTCGGTATCCATTGTCCTCAGAATATCGTAAATTGCATTGACCTTTTCAAATATGTCAATTGGGATGCACACCTCTTCGTCGTCCTTATGCAATTCAATCTTCACGTCCTCATCCTTTATTTCCGATAATGCTGGCAGCGCGTCAGGGACCTCGCACGAATAATAGATAGCGTCCTCTTCACCAACTAAATATTTGCATTCCTTTCCAAACAGGCGCACTTTCATTTCAGAGCCGACTTTTTGCTGTGCAACTTTCACTATGATGGCGTATGAAGGCGGAATTTCGCACCGTATCACATCTCTACCTTTGCCAATTAAATACTCAACGTTTGAATTGCTTGTCAATTTTAATGGGAAACTCTGACGGTAATATGCCGAGCCATTGTCCCCTGATATGGCAATCTTCAAACTTGATATATTGGTGCCGCATGCAAGCTCTATAACCCTTGAGGAATTATCCCATTCTATATCCGTATAGTAGAAGTCAACGGCTTGCTCCTTCCCAAGCCGAGTTACACTAGCTTGGCTAATATTATAGGCAAAAATGCGATATTTAGACCTGAAAACCGGTAATTCCCCAAAATAAGAAGATTCTCCTGCAACAACGCCTTTTAAGAGATATTTGGAATCTTCGTCCAATTCCTTGCAAAAACTTTTGTCATCTACCAAATAGAATTCAAAACTCGAGGTAGAGTCGTTTTTAGAGTATAAAACCAGCCCCAAATGGAATAAGACACCGTGGATTGCGCATTATGGCAGTCCCACTTTACAAAGCCGCATTCTTCCTGGTCAAAAAGCTCCACTACGCTTTCAATTTGTGTGCCATTTTTGAGAATTTCATCTTCTGATGGCCTAAGCTCCACGTAATAGTCCACATAATTTTGCATTACATAATTATGTACATCGTACATGTAATGGGTGCAACCAACGCATAGTATAAGTGCAAACAGTAGAGGATATGCGGTGCGCTTGTATAAATTTACTTCCAATTATTTATTAACTGTTTTGGTTGCTTTTTAAATATACACTGCGATATTCATCCATGGCCACCATTGATGATATATACGCCAAGCTGGAGCGCATTGAGCGCAGGCTTGACAGGATTGAGGGGCGGCTTGCATCACAGCAGGCCGTGCGCCCGCCCGAGAGGCAGGTGGCGTACGAGCAAAGGCCGGCCCTGCAGCCCCAGCCCGCGCAAAGGCAGGTGCGGCCGGAATATGCACCCCCAAAACCTGAAAGCAAGGAGGACAGGCAGGCGCGGGAGATTGTGGACCACATAGTAAAGGATGAGAAGGTGAGCCTTAAGGAACTGAAATACCTGCTCGGCTTCACAGATGAAAAATAGTTTCACCTCTTATTTTCAAAAAGCGGCTTGAGCTCAACTTCAAACGATGCAACTGGCACCAGCAGGCCGAACGCATCAAGCACTTTGGGGTGCACCTCGCCTATAAAGCCGATGGGCCTGCCCCCTACAGCTATCTCACCTGCCCTCCCCGCTATCAGGTACGGCTCATCAGCGGGCCGGACCTCATACTCAACGCCTAGCACGCACATCAGCGTGTCAAGCGCCTCCTTGATTTTTGTGTAGTTTGTGCGCGGGCCCGCGATTGATGCCGATAACCGCCACTCATTCCCCGGATGCCTGCCCTTCTCAGGCCGGACAACCATGCCAACCTCAAACACCTTCTGCGGGTATCCGCTTTTCCTGTTTATGTTCAGGGATTCCAAGTGCTCGGGCAAAATCATTGTGCGCACCGCATTTGTGCCCTGCTCTGCGCTGTTAAGAATGCGTACGTACCCGCCTTCTTTTTGTTCACGCCCCATCATGCTGTATTGCTTCTCAGTGGATGTGAGCATGTATGTGTAAAGCTCAATGAACCCCATGCCCACCATTGCTTCACATGCAGATTCACGGAACCGTGAGAACGGCAGGTGCCCGCCAACCGTTGATATGTTCGGATACCGCGGCGCAATGTTGTTGTAGCCGTACGCGCGCGCAATGTCATCCGCAATGTCAACATCGTGCCACACATCGCTCCTGAACGGAGGCACCTCAACCTGCACCTTGCTGCCCACAACCTTAACTGGGTTATACATCATTTTGGTGAGCAGGGGCACCGCCTCCTTTGGCTTTATGCTTATGCCGATGAGTCTATTTACAAAATCAATGTCAATCTCGTCCGTATAGTTTGAAAGGTCCAAGCGGTAGATTTCACCATCTGGATATTCAACTGAGACGGATTCGGCCGTGCCGCCCATCTCTATGAGCGTGGTCACAATAACCTTAAGCACATTGTCAAGGTGCGTGAGGTTGTGGCCTGAGCACTCAATGAACAGGTCCTGCTTTCCCTCATGCACGCGGCCCACCTCCTCTGAATTGATTATAGGGGGCATGCTGAGCACCTTGCCCTCCGCATCCTCAAAAATGGGATACTTTTCATGGCCGCTAAGCAGGTGCGAAAACTCCCTGCCCTTCTCGTGGCGCTCAAGCACCTCAACACCGCTCATAACCTCCGAGAACCCGAGCGGCGTGAACATTATTTTGTCCGGGGATTCGGCACAGTATTTTATCGGGAACTTTATGCGCCCAAGCGGGTAAATTCCTATGGCTGCCTTTTTCCTACGGCGGCCGAACGACTCGTGCATCTTTTCCTGAAGGCCTATTATCTCCTCAAGCGCTTCTGCATCAACGTTAAGCCCCCGCACTATCGCCGCAGCAGTCCTCGGCCGCACCCTGGCCACTGACCTGTCAACATACACCGAATTCCTGCCACGCACAATTTCATACCTGATTGGCTTGTCCTCAATGCCTAAATAATACTTGATGGCGCGTGCAAGCCCGACCACTGAAACCAAATCGAGCTTCTCCGCGGTTATCTCAACCTTAAGCACAGGGTCCTTGTCCCCCAAGACATCCTTTATGTCCATGCCTATATCAATGAGCGCATCCTGCATCTGCTGCAAAGTAAGCCTTTTGCCTATATACTTGTTAAGCGCCGATGCCTTTGCAAAAACATAAACCATATGTTCACCTGACTATGCTGCGCGAGAGCACGGGCCGCGTGCGCAGCCATTCAAAATCGCATGTGCCACCGGTTATGTCGCGCATTGACTGCACGCCTGTAAGCAGCATCGCTATGCGTGATGCGCCCATACCCCACGCAATCACGCTCTTCTCAATGCCAAGCGGCTTAAGCGTCTCGGGCCTGAATATGCCAGAGTTTATGAGTGCGTACCACTTGCCGAGCTTTGGGTCATAGTAATGCGCCTCCATGCTGGGCTCCGTGTAGGGGTTGTATGTGGGCTTGAACCGTATCTTTGTAATGCCGAGCCGTGCGTAGTACTCCCTAACAAAGCCCATCAGGTCCGCCAGTGAGAGGTTGTCACCTATTATGAAGCCCTCGGCCTGGAAGAACTCTGCCAGGTGTGTGGCATCCACCTTCTCATTCCTGAAATTGTGCGCCACGTAAAAATACTTGCCGTTTTCTATTTCACGGCCCTCCCTGCGTGCGCGTTCGGCCAGCCATGCCAGTGTCCTGAACGTAGTGGCTGTTGAGTGCGTGCGCAGAAGCATCCTGCTTGCAATCTCCTCACTCCACTCGCCCTTTGTTGTATGCGTGCGCTTGAGCCCGCGCTCGTGCATCTCCTTGAACACCGCGATAAGCTTTGAGTCAAGCTTTGCGCGGCCGTCCACATAAAATGTGTCCTGCTCATCACGCGCGGGGTGGTCCTGCGGTATCCACATCACATCCATGTTCCAGAACGCCGCCTCAACAACGGGGCCCTCCATCTCCTGGAACCCCATCTCAATGAATATGTCCCTGAGTATGTTGTTTGACTCGTCCATTGGATGCCTGCGGCCTACTGCCGTGCCCTGCGTTTTCAGGCCTACATCGTAATGCCTGAACTCCCTGCCCTTCCACGTGCCCTTCTTGAGCATTTCCTCGGTTACTTCCTCTGCAAGATCAAGCCCTGCATACTTGGCTGTGAGCGCCCCCGCAACCTCCCTGCCGAGCGGTGTAAGCTTCACGGAGATGGTCTTCTGCATATATTCCTTCACAAGGCCCCGCTGGATAAGCTCCTGCACTTCGCCACGCTGCGATTCTGGCACCTTTGATGCCTGTATGCCGCCCCTGAACATCTCAAGCGGGTTCTTTTGCGGGGGCACCTTCTTCTCCACACGAATTATGATATCGTTGCCGGACTTGGCTACCGAGATGAGCATCCCCTTCTTCAGGACACCGAGCGCGGGCGCAACCTCCTCGCGCGGGAGTGTGAGCTCGGACATTTTTTTCTCGCCCCTGCCCAGCTCTGCGAGAAGGCGGTGCTCCGGCAGGCCCACTTTAAGGTAATGCTCGCCCCTCGGTGTGAGTATGTAATACTTGTGCTCGCCCTTTTCGCACTGCACAAGCCCCCTGTCTGAAAGCATGCTTATGCCAGTGAGCGCCTCTGCCTCGCCGAGCCCCGACTTTGCCATAATGTCCTTGAAATCCGCGCCTATGTGCAGGAGCACTTTCCGCTCCAGCGGGTGCAATGAGTATATGATGGCCTTAATCTTGGCTTCAGACATGCGTTCACCGTTCACTTCCTTGATTTTGCGGGCATTATCGCAGGCGCAACCCTGGCATCGGGCATATGTTCACCGCCCACTTCCCTGTATGTGGGGCGCACCCGTGCCGGCCGGCACTCTTTGCATCAGGCATATGCTCACCGTTCACCGGCCATAACATAGCGGGAGCGCCTACTTGCCAATCAGGGCTGCTTGCTGCGCACCGATATCCCTTTATATGCCCGCCATATATTTAACCTTTTTAAGTTCCTACGCGAATATGCGTTAGGTGGTGTTATGGCAAGTGAGGCGCAGTTTGACAAGGCACGGTTTGCGTTTAAGACGGAGTTCCTGGATGCCAAGGACCAGGTGTCCAAGTTTGTGAGGGGGGCATACCTCAACGACAAGAATACCGTTGAATTCTATGTGCTGCAGGGGTATTCGCCAAACCTGCAGAACCAGAACGGCGATACACCTGTAATGGCGGCGGCGTGTGCGGGCAACACCGGAATACTTAAATACCTGCTGCAGCACGGCGGCGACCCCGACTTCAGGAATAATGACGGGATAACCGCGCTTATGTATGCGGTTGCAAACGGCAGGAACGAGGCGGCGCGCCTCCTCATAAGCGCCGGTGCCGACAAGACGATTGCGACGAAAGACGGCATAACAGCAGAGGAGATTGCGCGGCTGCTGGGCAACATGGGCGCAATTGAGCTGCTCAAGGACGAGATTTGAGGCCCTCAAAATGTATTTAAATATAGAATGAGAAGGGATTATCGGTGATGCTTTTGCGCTCACCATACGAAGCGGGTGTTATGTATGCCGTTTAAGCAAAAGGAGAAGGATGTTGAGAAAGGTGCAAGGGACCTTTACCTCTCATTCAATTTGAAGCAAGTGGAGGAAAGTAGGAACTTCAGCAATTTTGTCTCAAAGCTCGCAGGCGCCGAGGGTGAAGACCAGCGGAAAGCCGCAGAAATTGATGTTAAGCGAGAGGTCACTAAAATGATGAGCGCATTTGCGCGTGAACGGGGAATATATACCCCGGCTGAGATAAAAAAAGCAGTTGCGCTTATGGTGGATGACTTAAAGAAGGAGGCGCGCGAGCTCAGCAGGGCGCCCACCATGGTTGCGGAGCAGGTGCCACAGCAGCGGGAGGAGCAGGCGCCCAAGGCTGAAGTGGCCAAGATCACGCCGGTAAAGAAAAGGGGCTACACTTACAGTGAGGAGGTCAAGAGTTTCCAGATTGCCTACAACCACTTTGTTGACGAGGGCTATATTAAGGGCGATCTGCTCGTTGAGGACGGCAAGCGCGGCCCGAAGACCATGGCTGCTGAAGAGAAAGTGAGGAAGTTCCTTAAGGAAAAAGGAATAGCTGTCAAGGGCAGTTATGCGGAGCTTGACAAGGCGGTCAGGGAATGGAATGAGAAGCAGGGCAACACGCCTATTGAGACCGCAGTGGCAAAAGCGGAAGAGAAGCCTTCTACTGGATTGTTTATCCCAAAGCTTGCGCAGATTTATACGGGCGGCCGGCTCAGGGAAGCCACGCTTGACGCCCAACTTGAGAAGATTGAGAAGGAACGGCGGGCGGGGCGCGAGGAGCTTAACGAGAAGAGAATCATTGAGATGGTCAAGGAGATACGTAAAGCCATAAGTGACGGTGACAAGAAGACGGCTGAGATGCGGATACGCCTATTCAAGGAATTTGTGCTGGAGCTTAGGCGTGATGACCCTGAGAACTTCAAGGCCGCGCAGAAGCTTCTTGCCGAACTCAGGAAGCCGTACTACGCCAAGTTTGGAAAGCAGCCTGAAGAGAAGAAAGTGGCTGAAACAACTAAAGAGGAAAAGGAAGATGCAAGGGTCAATTTAATTAAGGCTGCAAATACCCACAAAGAAAAGGCAAAAACATTCATAGAACGTGGGCTAGATGCATTGGCTTCTGAAGAGATAAAACGGCTGAAGGAACTTTATGGTAGTGCAACAAACGAAAAAGAAAAGGAACTTCTAGAAAAACTTATAAGGGAAACTGAGGAGGCCTATCTTAAAAAATTCGGAAAGAAATAGCCGCTTTTTATTTTTGTGCTTTATTTTCCAACGGTCCAGCAAACCGCTGCTTATAGAAACAGTTAAAAAGTATAAAATGCAATAGTGGAGAGGGGGAGAAGGGGGATGGCACAGGAAGTAAAAGAGAGGGCTCAGGAAACTATACGCGAGCTTAAGGCGGATATTGAATCCACAAAGAGGAAGCTCAATAATCTCATTAATTTTCCTATAGGAGAAAAGATGAAAGAAGAGCTTAAGAAGGACAGGGAATTATTGGACTACTTTTTAGACCCAGACATCCTAAAAAAATCTGCGTCAAATCAAGATCTTCTTGCCGAAGTTGAGAGGGGATTGGACTCCGTAAAGAAACGACTTGAAGATGTTAAGAAAGAAGTGTACATATTTCAGGAGAAATACAATGAGCTAGTAGATGCTGGCCTAATTGAGGGGAGAAAAATAGATGTTGACGGCGCTGTGGGGCCTAAAACAAATGGTGCTCTCAAAAAAGTTGTTGCTGCTCTAGGGCTTGAGGGCGAACCTGAGCTTGCAACACTGGTAGAAAAGATGAATGAGTACAAGGAGAAGCGGCAGAAGGAGGCCTCAGTGCCAACCATCTCTAAAGAAGAGATTGGAATGGTCCAGCCCGTGCTTTCAACCGAGCTTGCGGTCAAACTGCAGGTTCTTGACTGGCTTATCGGCAACGGGGCCAGCAACAAAGAAGTGCTAGATGTGTTGCAAGAAATTGCAAAAATCAGGGTAGTGGCCCCCGACAAGGCCACTGCCAAGGAATATGAGAAGATTAACGAATCAGAAGTCAAGAAGTTTGGCAATGTTTATGGTTTGTACCTCCTGTCTGGGGGCAATTTCCCAGAGTTTGCCGGTACACTTGCAAACGTGATAAAAGACGGGGCAGACATCAATTATGCCGACACGCTCAAGGCGCTGAACAGGAATGCTGTCCTGTTCACATACCAGTCCCTTGGCTTCCCGCTTACGGGTACAATGGGCGGTAGCTATGACAAGCTCCAGGAGTACGCAAGGATGAACACAAATTTAGGCGGATACATAGACGCGTTTGTTAAGAGAGAGCTCAATTCTGTTGCGCTCACGGAGAACCTGACTGTCGGGCAGGCCCTTACGAAATACAAGGAACGCGGAGACACCCTTGACAAGTTCATAATTGAGTACCAGGAGATACTCCGGGATGCGCGCGAGCTGCGCTCCTACAAGGCGGTTGCCGACTTCATAAAAAGGCTTGACATATACTTTACCGATAAGCTCGGCGTAAATGACGAAAAGGACTACGCACAGCTTTACCGCCGCATAACCAATGAGGAGTTTGACAAGAATTCAATTGGCTATCTCCTGCTCACAAGCGAGAGCAAGGAAGAGGCTGAAAAAAGAGCGAGGGAGATCTACGATTATACGAGCGCAGGCATCAGCCAGTACCGGCAGGCATTCAATGAGGCGATGGCCAAATCAAATCTTGACCAAGCGGTAAAGAATGTGTATACAGATCGTGCTAACCGCCTTTTCAACAGCGGCTACTTTGAGCAGAGGTATATACTATTCTCGCTTGAGATGTCCGCCGCCAAGGGTGCTTCCATTGAGAAGGATATGTACGGCATAACCACATCTTCGCTGTTTGGGGAGACCATAAACGGCCTTTACCTAATGAGCAAGCTGCACCCGTCACTGCTTCCAAAATACGTCGCACTGCAAAAGGAAATAATCGGCAAGGCCAAGACGCCAGCAGATGCCGCAAGGCTGCTGCGCACTGTGAACCAAAGCGTTGAGGACCGTGTTGCCACACCGACTTTTGAGAGCATTACATATGTAGGCGATGTGCTTGACAGGGCCAAGGATAACCTCAGGGCCACAAAAAGCGTGTTTGACAGGTTTGAGACGCTCAGGATGCTGGCTGTTGAGGACCTGCGCTCAGTGCCGCTTGAGGAGACAAACCTTGCGGTTGCACATACCCCCTTGCTCAGGACTGTTGCCGAGATGAGTGATTTCCAGAGGCTGCAGTATTCAGTCGGGATGCTCGGCATACTTGCCGGCCAGGATTACAGGGCATTCAGCAGGGACAGCGAGGAATATGCAAAGGGCAAGTTCACGCTCAAGTATTCCCCTGTGTCGCTTTACGAGCGTGCCAAAAACGAGCTCCGCCCGCGTAATTATATGATGGGAATTGAGCCGCAGGTGAGCAGTGGGATGGACGTGGACACTCTCACAAACGCAATCAACCGCGCGTTTGTTGAAAGCGATGTTAAGTTCACGCGCGAGCTCTACAGGGAATATGTGAGCGCGGGCGGCGCAATGGATGCCGAAATAGGCAGATCTGAAGCGGGGGGGGAAGTGCTCTTAAGGGGTGCGGAAGGTGCATCTCTGTTTGTTGGTGGCACCGTAGCTGCACCCGGCACAGGCGTGCAAAGGATATACGAGATAGGGACGGATGGCGAACTCCGCGAGAAAAAGCTGGAGATAGGCGCCACCGCAGGTGTTGAGGGAGAGGCAAAATCCGCTCAGGAGCGCCTCGGCGAGGAGGACAAGGGGCTGCTCAGGGGCGAGGAGCGCGTGCGGTTCATTGCACGGCCCGGGTTCGGCGACGCTGAGATTGCCGCGCGCGACATTGCAAAGAACGTGCTTGAGAAGGGCAGTGAGGTACTGCTTGTTGTGCGCGTGAGGAATGTTGATGAGAACGGCTACCTCAGGCGGGGCGGCGGGGAGACCGGTGGGGAGGTAAAATTCTATTACACGAGACCCGACGGGACGGTGCAGGAGGCGCACTTCTCGGAGCCCGTTGAAGAGTACCTGAAGAAGTATGCGGCCGCCAGGCTTGACGTAAGCGAGGCAAACCTGTTCGGGATGGTCAAGACCATACCCGCAACATCAAAGAATTTTGTGGGCGAGGCGGTCGCATTTGACCTTAAGGGGATACTGGAATACGGTGAGAGCCACGCTGCTGCCGCTGAAATTTACAGGGGCAGGGGCACCAGCAGGGAAAGGGATGCCGAGTACTGGAGGAATATCAGCAATAAGTTTGACCGCCTGTTCAAGGATGAGTGGGGAGTTGCACTCGGGCATTCCATCCTCGGCACCCACGCCATTGGGACGATGTACAGCGGGTACACGAGGATGGATTATGATGAGGCGGGAAGGCCCATCAGGGACGGCACCAGCCATTATGAGAGGCTGCAGTATTTCTGGTACCCCGGCAAAGGCGCGACCGGCAGGCTTACTGCATATGCGATAGGGGGCTGGACTGACAAGCGTGAAGGCCATAAGACTGAGACAAAATGGGCGGGCTTGTTCGGAGGGCTTGAGGCGTCATTCTACAACAGAGGCTCGCTGGAGCTGGACATTGAGAAGGGCATAATCGGACTGCTTGGCGGGTACAACTCAAGCAACGGCGAAAAAATAGCACGGGTGCTGCTGAGCGGCCAAAGGATATATGATGTGATTAACTGGTTCATTGAGGCAAACCTAGGGATGCAGTTCAGCGAAGAATACAAGGTCACTGCAAAGCTGGTAACGCTACACCACACGCTAAAGGCGGCTGGATTTGATGAGAAGGAGGCTTGGGCGCTTTCACTCTACACGCTTAACAGAGTTGGCATTGTCAGGTTCGGCCTCATATACAGGAACTCGCGTGTGTTCAGGGAGCTCAACCAGATGTACGAGAACTATAATAATGTGCTTTACAGGAGAGGCAAGGGCGAGGCCGCCGGCACAACTGCGCTTGACATAGACACACGGTTGCCGGCGCACCAGATGACTTACTTTAAGGACGGCAAGGCGATTGATGTAACTGTGCCAAGCGTGCCTGTCAAGATAAGTGCACAGGCCGCAAAGGATAGGGAAACACTTGACCGGCTGCTTGAACGTGAGGGCAAGGTGCACGATTTCCAGGCGGTTGCCGCAATTGGCAGCTACCTTTACGTGGGCGGCGGCCTTGACATCTACAAGGACCGCGTTGAAAGCGGCGGCGGCCAGCTCGTGGTGTATATGGGCGATACCGGCTTGTATGCTGTGGGGTCGGCGCGCGCAGATTTCGTTGACACGGTGACGGGCATGCCAGTAACGGTTACCGTGGGGTTCGGGCTTGACGGCACATTCAGGATTGATTTGGGCATAAGCAAGTATGACCGCGGCAGGCTCAATGACGATGATTTCAAGAACCTAGTCGGCAGGGTCCTGTTCGCAGCAGGTGACTCTGCGCAAACTCTCGTTTCACTTTCTGCAGGCGGCTCGGCCATTGAGGGTGGGCGCGGCACAGGCGAGCTTTGGGTGGGCTGGAAAGACGGGGCGCTAACGCACTTTACTGCACTCAACGTGTCGGGCACCGCAGAGAAGGAAAAGGTAGGTGGCGGGTTCTCGGTGGTCGCAAGCTACGGCGCCGAGAGGGAGATGGAGGACGGGAAATCAATCACATACTCATTTGACCTCGTGTTTGCTGGCGAGGCCAAGAAAAAGCTCACCGCCAAGGATGCAGGCAACCTAATACGGGACATGCTTGGTGCGCAGGCCGTAGTCACCGGCAAGAGCAGGACGCTTGTTGATACGGAAACGTGGGGTGGCGCGCTTGCATACGTGCCGCCGGGCATCCGTCCAGAGGCTACCCGGCTGTATACGGGCAACCTTGACCCGGCGGTGTTCTTCTCGCGGATGCTCTCAGTTTATGGCTACTACTCCGTACGTAGCGTCAAGCAGTAGGTG
>JAVYLZ010000010.1:0-18950 GCA_038740245.1 Candidatus Micrarchaeia archaeon | reverse complement strand
ATTTCCCCGCAGGAGAATGCCCTCTAACGCGTTTGACCGCTCCGCCACCCCTCCTCACTTTGTTCGGAGGGTGCGGGACATCAGCGAAGCTGATGCTGACCACCACCCCTCCAAAGGGATTTTAGGCAATAATTGCTTATTAAGCTTGACGGTGTGCCCACAACTGCGCTAGGCTAAATCAGAAACCACTGTGGTTGGCCCGTGCCTGGACTTATCCCGCTGGAATATGTACAGGCGCGCGCTTGCGCCCTCCTTTAAGTTCTCATCATGGGTAATCACGAACGCCTGCGCAATGATTTTAGGCAGGCGCTCACGCAACACGGTGCTGAGGGCACGGACACCTTGCTCATCCAGATTATGTGTCGGCTCATCAAGCACAATCATGCCTGCCCCAGGTGCAAGCACAATTGAGAATGCAATCCGCAAAGCCAAAGCCATTGTTGCGCGCTCGCCCCCGCTCACGTTGCCCTCCACTGAAACCCACTGCCCCATCCTCTCGGCCATAAGCACATAATCGGTTTCAGTAGCATCAAGCCGTACTCTTGTAAAATCGCCATATGGGTACAGCACGGGCCATATGCGGGATATGACCGCATTAACGGAGTGTATGAGCTCACTGCGGAGCACCGCCTGCGTTTCAGAAAGTGACCTGTGGAACGCCTCAAGCAACCGAGCGGCTTCCTGCACCGAAGCTGCCTCGGCTTCACGCTGCTCAATCTCCGCAATCCTTTGCTTAAGGAGCGCATGGTTCCCCCGCAAAAGTTCCGCCTGCTTCTCCATGCCCTGGACCTTGGCGCCCAGCGCGCTTGCCTTAGCTGCAACCTCTGTCACCTTCGCCCTGAGCGCATTGTGGCCGGCTTCATCATATGAGAGATTAGATAGCTCGGCACTCAGGCGGTCACGTTCCACTTTCTTTTGTGCAATGGATGCCTGCAGCTCCAAATCTGCCTTGACCTCACGCAGTTGCTCACGCGCCTCGGCAAGCGCCTTTTCAATGGCTGAATATTGCACACGTACCTCCGACAGTTCAGCCTCAAGACCGGAGAGCGCGCCCTCCAATTCACGCTCGCGCAGCTCAAGCTGTGCTGCCTGCTTCCGCATGGAATCAGCTTCAGAAATCTGCTGCAAGAGGCGTGCGTGCTCATCAGCAGCACGAATAAGCAGCTGCATTTTAGAGTGTGCCTCGCGCAGCGCCGCAAGCTTGGGCGCAAGCGAGGATACCTGCGCTGAAAGCCCGGTAATGCGTGTGGACTTTGCGGACAGTTCATCATTTATGCGCTGGTAGGACTCCATCTTTGCGGCAAGCTCGGCCTTGCGTGCAAGCTTTGACTCAGTATCACGGATTTCCGCACGAAGCGCAGCCAGCCGTGCCTCGCTTTCCTCAAGACCTTGCCGTGAGCTCTCAATCGCCTCTTTCTTAGCACGGATAAGCTGTGCCCTGCGCTCCCGCGTGAGTGGCGAATCGCACAGCGGGCATACACTGCTGCCCTCCTCCTTGGACAGATGCCCTATTGATTCTTCTGAACTGCGGATTATTTCCTTAAGCGAGGCAATCCACTCAACAAGAGCCGCCTCATTGCCCTTTTTCTCTTCCAAATCCCTCTGCGTGAGCCCGCGCAATGATGAGTATTCCTGCATAATGGCTGCCTGCTGTGCCAGCTCGCCTTCCAAGCGTGCATACTCTGATTTGAGCAAGGAAAGCTCTGATGCGGCTGATGAGTGCGCCTTCTCAAGCTCAAGCAACTGCGCGCTCGTGGCATCAAGCTCGGCGTGCAATGTTTCTGCACGCTTGCCGCCAAGCTCATTGGATAGCTGCTCAAGCCGCGGCATAAGTGCGTCACAATCGGAAATTTTGCGGCGGAGTGATGCAAGCGAACCGCGCGCCTCGCCAAGCTCGCGTGAATACTCTGAAATCTTACGCTCAAGAATGCGCGACGTGGCCTGCAGCTGGGAATACTGGGATTCAAGCGAATTTACGGTATCTGAAAGCGAGCTCAAATCCTGTTGCGAATATGGCTTTACGCGCGGCGACATTTCTGATATGAACGCATCGCACTCGCCTATTTTGCGCTGCAACATGTCTGCATTCGATTTCATTTGCTCAAGCTTGGCAAGCCTTGCGTTAACCTCTGAAAGCTCGGCTGCAGCCGAGGAGTGTTCCTCACTGATTCTGCGCAATTCAGCATCAAGTTGGGCAAGCTGCGCCTCCGCCTGGGAAAGCTGGGATAAAACGGATTTCTTGTCCAGCAGCGTGGCCTGCCGCAGCTTATCCTCGGCTTCCTTCGCGAGACGGTTGGAAAGCTTGGCGGCGTTTGTGCGCGCGAGCTCAAACCTGTCTATGCCCATAAGCTCATCAATCTGCCGCTTCCTCTCAACTGGGTTTAGCGTCAGGAAATAGTCAAGCGAGTTTTGCTCTGAATATATTGCTTTTGTGAAGAGGTCATAATTTATGCCTGTTATCCCCTCCACCATACGGGTAACCGCATCCGGTTTTGCTTCAATAAGGCGCTGGCCCTCACGCAGCTCGGCATCGCCCTTCCCGTCCTTTATGGTGCGCTTTACAGTATACACTTTTCCGTTCGCTTCAAATTCAACCTCAACCGCGCACGGCAGCTGCTGGTTAAATGCAGAAACTATCTGTGTGAGCTTTAATTTCCTGCGTGCAAGGGCAGGAAACGTCCCATACAGTGCAAAGCATACGGCCTCAAGCACCGAACTCTTGCCGGCACCCATTATGCCAACAAGCATATTGGTGCCCTTTGAAAATTCCAGGCGCGTATCCCTGTGCGAGCGCCAATTCTGCAATCTGGCTGAACGTATGAATACCATCACTATAATTTTGCATAGGCATATTTTTTATGCGTAGTTAATGTGCAGTTACCAGCAGCGGCAGCATTTCTCGCATTGCTTGCACTGCCCGCATATGATGTCCTTGGCACCACAGCGAACACACGTGCCCGGCTTGGGATACCTCATCATATCGCCGCTACTAATTTAGGAAACCATATTATTAAAGCTGAAAAAGTCACTGCTTCCTGCGTTCCCGGCATTCTTTTCTGGTCTCGTGCACGCCCTTGCCCGAGAACTTCGCAGTGTCAATTGCAATGGACTCATGTAACCTTGAAAGCATCCTTTGCGCATATTCCCGCAGCTCATCACTCACTTTGGCGGTATATTTATCGGGTGCCAGGAGCTCACGCACCGGCTTGGTGTACCCGTTCGCAATAAACAGGTCAATAACCGCCTTACGCACAGTATCTGAATTTGTTGAGCGCAAATAAACACGGTCCAAATACTCGGGCCCGTATCTCTCCCACATTGGCCTGATTGAGCTGAGCATATGCCTTTCAATGCGCGCCCTCAGCTCGGGCGACTGCTCATTGTCGTAATACGAGCTTAGGTATACGTGATAATCACCAGCTTCCCCGAGCACATCAATCAGCTTGGCCTTTACGTTGTGGCCCAGCTGCATGTACGTCCAAATGTTTCCGAATATTGTTATCTCATCATACCTGCCTTGCGATGCAAGCTTGTTGAGCGCAACAATGTATGCTGCATCTATATTATTCCTATAGAGAGGATCGGTGTTGTCAATGTCAAACTTCCGTATCTCAAGAAGCCTGCCTTCAACACCCATCTTTGCGAGTTTGTTTACTATTCTGTCAAACTTGTCCATGGGAAAATTTGGGAAATCGCCGCAATTTAAACCTTGCTATAGCCCGAGCAGCAGAATGCTGGCCAGTGCAAGCACGCCCGCGATTATTTGCACAACATAAAGCATGAGCACGAGCTGCACCTCGGTGGGCCTGAACTGCTTCATAAGCAGGTGGGTAAGCGAATAAGTTGGCCCGTCATAATGCAGCCGGCCGTTGATGCACTTGCCGAAATTCTCTGCCTGGAACCGTGAGCGCGCCTTCAGGAAAAATTCAATTATCTGAGGTAGTAAAAGTATGGCCCCCGCAACCTCAAGGCCTCCAACTATTGCAACGGCGGCCACCATCGCGCCAAGCATATACGTGAGTATATTGCCTGGAAACACTTTTGCGGGATACCAGTTGAACACCAGGAATGCACACAGCGCACCGCACATTGCTGCAACCAAGAAAAGCATTGTTATCTTGTTTTCGTTAAGGCCGCTAAGCAGGAGCATAAGCGCAAGGGATATGCATATTATTACCCCCTGCCCAGCCTCAAGGCCGTTAAACCCTGCAAGCAGGTTGATGAGGTTTGAGCACGCGATTACGCCTATCGGGATTAGTATGAGTATGTATATGTTTAGCCCGAGCGTGCCAACCAAAGGCAGTGTGACTGCCCCAAAGTAAAGGTTGATATCCCCGATAATCGGGAGCCAGATTGCTGCAGAGCCGACCTTGAGAAGCATGAGCGGCAGTGCGGCAAACAGCGGCAGTATCACGCGGTATAAATCAGGGATGTCAAGCAGGTCATCAGCCAAGCCAAGGAATGCAATCAGCGAGATTGCGAGCGCGGTGCCCAGCAGCACGCTACCGGAGATGCTCTGTGGCGCAAGCTGCAGCGGCAGCAAAAATGCAACTATAAATCCAAGAAATACTGCAACACCGCCGAACTTGGCAGCATACCTGAGGGTTTCCTTGTTCATATCCTTGGAAACAAATTTCTTGTACTCAAGCTTGCGTATGAGCGGGGGCAGTGCTATATACGTGAGCACAAAGGAAATCACTGTAATGAAAGGGAGTGCATACTCAACGGCCAAATTCATAGAGTATAGTTTGATATGCTAATTTTTATTTGTTTGCGGGCGATATAACGCTGGTGTGGCCTTGAAAGTTGAGATGCATATGCACACTTACAGGTCAAGCGACGGCCTTATAACCCCACGTGATGTTAAGAATGCACTTTCAAGGGGCAAAGTTGATGCCGTTTGCATCACCGACCACGATAATGCGGAGGCATGGCGCGAGTTTAAGGGGCTCCCTGTTATATGCGGTGTTGAAAAAACAATTATTGAGGGGTCCGGCAACAAGTTCCACATGCTTATCTATTTCCTTAATGAGCCCATCGCATCAAAAAATTTTGAAGAGGTAATGGACAGGGCACGTGGGCAGGATGCGTTCTGTGCCATTGCGCACCCGTTTGACAAGTGGAGGAAAGCGCCGGAGAATCTTGAGCATTATGCAAAGAGGGTTGATGCGCTTGAGGTGCTTAATGCACGTGCTATGTACCCCTTCTCCAATGCCTCTGCAAGAGATTATGCCAAAAAGCACAATTTGGTGGGGATTGGCGGCTCGGATGCGCACCACTGCTCTGAGATAGGCAATGCATACGTGGAATGCAGTGCAAATGACCTTGAGGAATTTAGAAAAATGCTCAAGAAAGGCAAGGTTGCGGTTAAGGGCGGGCTTGCACCGCCGTACGTGCACCTGTTCTCAACACTGAAAAAGCACGGCATCCTCAAGCCGAAGCTATAGGGCCAGCTATTTTGAGTAATGCGTGATGAGATCGTGCGTGTCGTATGCTTTTAGGTCGCGTGCACTGTAGCCAAGCTTGCGCGCGGCCCACAGCACCTTGCGCCGGCTATCCGCCTCAATCTCAAGAAACGGCGGGATGTGCGAGAGCTCCTTAAGGTACTTGTCTATCTCAAGCCGTACATCACCGAGCATATAGCTCTCCCTTTTCTTTGTGAGCGTGCGGACGGGCTCAAGACCCATTTTCCTTAGCACGCGCAACGAGCTCTTAAAACCGCTTAGTGTTATTTCGCGCTCATCTGCGGACTTGAGGCCTGCCTTTTTTGAGGAGCGCATCTTTAGCGTAAGGACTGCCGGGCCGCCATCGCTCCTAAGCCGGACAAGCCAATGTTTCTTGGAGAAAAATCTGTCGCGTGTGTCAAGGTGCACGGCAACAAGCCTTTTTGTTGATATGTGCCTTGCATGCAACTGCTTAAGCTTTCGTTTAAGCTGGCCTACATCAACTTCCAGGACCTTGCACTCTACCTCCCTCATCGTCATATTTAAAAACTCTCACTTATTTAAAAGTAAAAGTGGGCCCATAGCTCAGCTTGGTAGAGCGGCAGACTCTTATATGGGCGAGGGGTAGCCCTCTCCCATAAGGCCCAACTCCCCCGCATATGTGCAAACGGGAGTGTTGGGAAATCTGATGGTCGAGGGTTCGAAGCAGGGAGCCCGCGCTCCCGCACCCATGGCAACCGCGCCACAGGTGCGATACGGAAATCCCTCTGGGCCCGCTTCTGCCTTTTAGATATGTTTTTAATATTCATGTAATTCAACTAATTGCCTACCGAAATCCATTATCAGGAGGGGTGGCGGAGCGGTCAAACGCGCCAGGTTCAGGAAAGGGCCCCCGGCGCGGCCCTTTAACCCACGGCATCCGTGGTTGAGGGCCAAACGGGTTCCCTTTTTGGCTATAATGGCCTTGCAGGAAGTCCTGCTGAGAAGCTTGGTCCCCTAGCGGGTTCGAGGGTTCAAAGAGTTTTCTTTCGGGGTGCCAAAGAAACCTCGTAAAGAAATCTGAAAATCCCTTCCCCTCCACTTTTCCTATTCTGCAAAAAAGAATGATTGGTTGGTGCACCACTTCAAGTTTGCGTAAGCAAACCTGCAGGCGGGGCGCCTCATGCGTACATGGGCTCGTGGCCTGCGGCGGGTGCGTATTCCTTCTCTGCCTTTTTGGCGGCTTCCATCGCCTGCCTGAGCTTTGACTCTATGACCATTGCTTCGCGCACGAGCTCGGTGGTATCCACTTTCAGCCCTATGTAATCCGAGAGCGAAGTGAGCACCATCGCCGCGCCCAGCGGGTCAACATAATCCGGCTTTGCCTCTGCAAGAAGAGATACCACCGGGATTTTGCCACCTGTTGTTGCGCGTATCAGCAGCAGCGCGTTCATGCCAGTGGTTGCACCCTCGCGTATTGGGGTTATGCCCATCTTCTCAAACAGCTTGGCCTCATTGGGGTCCGATGAAATGCAGAACACCTCATCCTGCTTGCCGCGTATTGAAATGCCGCCAAGCGAGATTATGCGCTTGATGCCCGCATCCTCACACCAGTCATAAACCATATCGGAAACACTCTTTATGACCTTGCGGTCCATCACAAATTCAGATAATATCACGACGAGTTTGTGCTTGTCCGACTTGTACAGGCGGAGAGGGGGGTAGGGCCTGCCCTCGTGTATTGCGGCAACCGGAGGGAACAGCGGGGACTCAATAAACCCTATCATCTCCATATTGAGCTTTTCAACAAGGAAATTGACTGCAATTGTGCCTACAAGGCCGTAGCCGGGGAACCCCTCAAGCAGGGTATACCCCTTGAAATCATTCTTTTTTCCCGATAAGTGCATCTTTAGCATGAGCTAAAATGGGGGGGAATTAATAAAAGGATTAGGGATGTATCCGTGTCCTGTCGCGCGGGAATAATGCCGCCTCGCGTATATTGTCAAGGCAGCATATCTTCATCGTGAGCCGCTCGGCGCCTATGCTCCAGCCGGCGTGCGGCGGTGCGCCCGCCCTAAATGCCTTTATGTAAAACTCAAAATTCAGGGGGTCCATGCCGCGGCCGCGTATCTGCTGTGCCAGAAGCTCTGGGTCGTGTATGCGCTGTGCACCCGAAGAGATTTCCAGCCCCCTGTAAATAAGGTCAAACGCGTTGCACACCTCGGGGTTATCCTTTGACGGCATTGAGTAAAACGCGCGTATCTTGGTCGGCCACTTTGTTATGAAGTATGCCTCTGCACCGACAATCTCGCCTATCATCTTCTCGTGTGCCCTAGTGAAATCCTCACCCCACTCAATATTCTCGCCGCGAGCGCGCAGCTTGTCAACGAGCTCGGTATATGTAAAGCGCGGGATCTTATCTGGGACCGTTACAGATGCATTGAGCAGCTTAAGCTCGGCGCTGCGCTTTCCGGCCACAGAGCGCAGTATGTGCTTGAGCACGTGCTCCTCAATGTCCATCACGTCGTCATCGTTCGCAAAGCCCATCTCTATATCCATCTGGTACACTTCATTAAGGTGGGTGGTGGTGCTGTGCGGCTCTGCGCGGAACACCGGCCCCTGCATAAATACCCTGTCCATGCCGCCTATCACCGCAAGCTGCTTGTACAGCTGGGGGCTCTGCGCCAAGAATGCTTCCTTATCAAAATAAACAATCGGGAAAAGCTCGGCGCCGCCTTCAGTTGCCGCACCTACAATTGCGGTTGGGACAATTTCGTCAAATCCCATCTGGATAAGCGGCTCGCGGAACGCCTGCTGCACGGTCGCCCTGATTCGGAATATTGCCTGCACTTCCTCGCGCCTAAGGTCAACGTACCTGTGGTCAAGCCGGACATCAATGTCCGGTAGCTTTTCCTTGTCTGCGATATCAAACGGCACCTTGCCATAAACCTTGCCGAGCAGCTCAACCTTGGTCGGGTAAAGCTCAACACCTGCGTTTGCGCCCTTGCCTTTCGCAATTTTTCCGGTGACTGAAACCACGGTCTCCTTGGGGGAGCGCAGTATCTCCATCTGGTCCTCGGGCAGCGTGCCCGCCTTTGCAGTTATCTGGATTTTACCGCTCCTGTCCCTAAGCACTGAAAAGCAAATCTTCCTTATGTCGCGCACCTCGTGAAGCCAGCCGGCCAGTGTTACTTCCGTGCCATCCGGCAGCGCAACTGCATCTGAAATGTAATGCGTCCTCATGAGCTTAATTAGCAGGCGATTGAATTAAAAGCGTGCGGCCTGCGCATATCCATATTATAAAGCATTACCGCCTAATCTTTCCCATGAGACCCATTAAGGATATCCTCACCGATGCCGAAACGGGTAAGGAAGTGGAAATACGCGGCTGGGTCCACCGCGAGCGCGGCAGCAACAAGATGAAGTTTATTGTGCTTAGGGATTCCACCGCCTGTGTGCAGTGCCTTTTTAGGAGGGAAGATTTTGAGAATCGGTGGGATGAGATTGACCATCTTCAGGTAGAAACATCAATGATTATACGGGGGATAATGAAAAAGGATGAGCGTGCGCCAACAGGATATGAGTTGGGCGTTAAATCGTATGAGATAGTCGGGAAAAGCGAGAATTTTCCGATAACAAAGGACCAGAGCATTGAGTTCCTTGCAGACAACAGGCACTTGTGGCTCAGGAGCACCAAAATGACTGCCATCCTGAAGATACGGAGCACGGTTATAGGCGCGATACACGAGTATTTCAGGGGTGAGGGGTTCTATGAGTACCAGTCACCCATATTCCAGGCCGTGCAGTGCGAGGGCGGCAGCGAGCTATTTTCAGTGAATTATTTTGACAAGAAGGATGTGTTCCTTGCGCAGACGTGGCAGCTGTATGCGGAGCCGGCAATTTTCGCGCTTGAGAAGATATACACGGTCGCGCCCTCGTTCAGGGCCGAGAAAAGCAAGACCAGCAGGCATCTCACGGAGTACTGGCACGCAGAGATGGAGGTCGCATGGGCGGACTTCAATATGATACAGGATTACGGCGAGGCGCTGCTCAAGCATATAGTAAAGCGGGTGCTTGAGAGGAATGCCGAGGAGCTTCGGGTGCTGGGGAGAGACCCTGCAAAGCTCAGGCCAACCGTTGAAAAGCCGTTTGTGCGCATGACTTATTCAGAGGCGCTGAAGCTGCTCAGGGAGAAGTTTGGCATGGAAATTGAATGGGGTAAGGATTTGCGGACAATTGAAGAGGAAAAACTTGCAACGCTCTACGATGTGCCCATCATCTGCACTAGGTACCCGAAGGAAGTGAAGGCCTTCTACATGATGGAGGATCCCGAGGACCCGCGCGTTGTGCTCGGGTGCGATTTCCTCGCGCCTGAGGGCCACGGAGAAATCATAGGCGGCTCGCAGAGGGAGCATGACATTGAGAAGCTTAAGAGGCGGCTTTTAGAGATGGGCGAGAAGCCGGCAAGCTATGAGTTTTACCTTGACACGAGAAGGTACGGCAGTGTGCCGCACGGCGGGTTCGGCCTTGGTGTTGAGCGCGTGGTGCGCTGGATCTGCGGGCTTGACACAATCAAGGATGCAATACCGTTCCCGCGCACAGTTGAGAGGTACAAGCCGTAGGCCACACGCGCCCATTAGCTTAATACATTATGCTGGGCGGGCTGCAATATCCGCTAATCCATTACAATTACTTCCCTTCTTGCTTTTGCATCTGTTTCCCGTATATCCGTCAAAAGCGCAAGTATGCCGCCGAGCAGGAGGACCAATGCGCCCGCCAGGAAAACTACACGGAAAGAGATTATTTGCGCCTTGAGAGCCATAAGCATTACCGCCTGCTGTATAACCTCAGGGGTGGGCGCAAAGATATGGGAATTTTGGCTCAGGAGGATAAGCGCATTCTCCATCGCATCCTTCTGTATGGTTGCGAACAGCGCAATGCCAAACGCGCCCGCAATGTTGCGGACAAGCGCAAGCGTGGAGGATGCACTGCCGATCTCGCTCTCCGGCACTATTGAGGCAATAATGTTTGTGCGCTGGGACATCGCGAACCCGATGCTGAACGCCATCACAAAAAGCGGGATTATTACATCTAGGGCGGATGAGCGAGGATCCAGACCCGTAAACAGGAACATGCCGAATGCCGCGCCAAAAGTGCTTGCGGCAATAACATAACGGGAAGGCACTTTGCCCACAAGGCTTGCACCGATGGGCGCGCCCAGCATCATGCCAAATGCCATCGGGATGAATATGTAGCCGGTTTCAGTTGCACTGTATCCCAAGAATGTCTGCAAATAAATGGGGATTATGAACACACATCCCATCATGCCGAGGAATACTATGAAATTGTTTGCAAGTGCGCTTACAAATGCGCTGCTCTGGAAGAATTTAAGGTCAACTATGGGCTCAGGGTGATTCCTTTCAATGCTGTAAAACAGGTATGCGAACACCAGCATTGTTGCATAGCAGGAAAGGCTGGTCGTTGAAAGCCAGCCCCATTCAAGCCCCTTGTCAAGCACAAGCACAAGCGCGGACAGTGCAATCCCAAGCGTAAGCGCACCCTTCCAGTCAAACGATTTTGTCTTGGACTCGGATACGGATTCGTCAATAAACAGCATCGCCATTATTATGCCTATGAGGCCGATGGGTAGGTTTATCAGGAATATGGACCTCCAGCCGAACGCATCAATGAGCGGGCCGCCAATCAGCGGGCCAAACACCACCGCGGCAGCAAACGATGCGGACCAAATGCCGAGTGCCTGCGCACGCTCCTTCCTATCGGCAAATGTAACCGTAAGTATGGCCATCGCGGTCGGGTAATCCGCAGAGCCGGCAATCGCCTGAATCACGCGGAACACAAGCATTGAGCCGAGGTCCCATGAGAGGCCAGCAAGAATTGACCCCACGATGAACATCGCAAACCCGGCAAGATAAACCTTCTTCCGGCCGACTGTGTCGCCAAGCTTGCCCCAGATTGGCACGAACACCGCATTAGCCAGTATGTACGCTGTGGCAATCCAGCCCGCCTCGGAAAGCGTTATTGAAAAATCATCCATTATCTTGGGCAAAGCCAAGCTTACTATGGTCTGGTCAAGCCGCCCCAAAAAAGTCCCAACAATCACAGTGAGCAGGACAAGCCAGCGGAGGTCAGTATCTGTCCTTTTCTGCATAGTGATACGCCGTTACTTGTAAACCCACGCCTTGGCGGACATGCCGTTCTTGAGCTCCGGGTGGCCGTAGTTGTCAAACAGCACGCGGACCTCGTATTTCTGTATCTGCCTTTTGTCGGAGATGCTGAACACTATGTCCTGCTTGCTTGGGATGAGCGATATGCTTTCAACGGTTCCGGTATACTCGCGGTCGCTGAACGCGTCCGCCTTGAACACTACGTGCTGGCCGGGCGCAATATCCCTTAGGCCCTTGTCTTCTTCTATAACCGCGATCAGCCGCATTTCCGCGGGGTTCATCATTTTTACAACTGGTGTTGCGCTGGTGAACACCTGCCCCGGCAGGTTCTGGACTTCAATTACAACACCATCAGTTGACGCCTTCAGCGTCTGGCTGCCGACCTGTGCAAGCTTCTGCCCTTTCTTGACCTCATCGCCCTCGCTTACGTACACTTTCTCAAGCGTGCCGGGCACGGTTGGTGAGATGGACACCACGGGTGCGTATATCCGTGCATTTTCAATGTATACCTTGCTCTGCATATCCTGCAGGTATACGGCAGTGCCGGCCACCAGCAAAAGTGCTGTAACCAGCATAACAGCAGGAAGATTAGGGTTTGAGGCAATGCCCTTAAGCATGGGGCTTTTTTCGTTCTCCTTATTCTCCGAGTTCTTTTCGCCACCGCCTTTGCCCATAGCCACGCACCATAATCTATTTTTTGGAATATTCTAATAAGTAGAATATATAAGCTTTCTCGTGCATATCTGCACATGCGGCGCAGCATCCATGCGAAGGCAGGGCACGATGACAGGGTAATTGCGCTTTACCTTATATGGCGGCTTATGCGCAAGCCCATGCACGCATATGAGCTTATTGACGAAATGGCCCAGCTCGGCCTTGGCGCATGCAAGCCGTCTACGCTGTACGCGGTGCTTGCACGCCTTGAAAAGAAAGGCCTTATCACATGCACGCGGCGCGTGGTCAGCGGCCGCACCAGGAAAGTATACGCAACATCACCTGAGGGTAAGATGTTGTTCAGGAGCGTCCGCGAAAGGATTAGGGATCCGCTGAAGCAGTTCCTCAGGGACCTTATTTAGCCAACTTATAGTGATACCGTCATTTTGGCAAGGCTTTTCTCCCTGTCCATTACCTTAATCAGTATTTCCCCGAAAAATTCTTCCTGCTGCAGCTCAACATACTCGCTGGTGTTGAGGTACAGCACTGCAAGCAGCGAGAGCACCTTGTCCTTTGATGTGCTCCCGCATATGGCGCTGAAGCTCACAAGGTTATACTGGTCCGCTGAGTTTAGCACACGGCCGTACACATCGCCTATCAGGCTCTCAACATCCACCTTGTCAATGTCCTCAAGCAGTGCTGTAAGTGCTTCAGGGGGCAATTCGGTGCGCGATGCGCTGCGCGCCTGCCGCTTTCCCTCCTGCCTGAACGCCTCCTCAACCGCTTCCATAAGCTCGTTCAGCGTCACCCTGCGCATCCGGCCCAGCGTGTTGGGGATGAGGCCGGGCACGGTCTCAATTGCAGTGAACCCCGTGTCAAATGAAAGCTCGGGCGGCACATCCATAAATTCAGGGACATCCGGCTTGAACACAAGCGCCTCGCTCTTCATCCTGAGCATTACCGAGGCGGCCAAAATCATATTCGCGGGTATGTGCAAGTCAAGCTGCTTCATCTCCCGGATTACCGCAATGTATTTCTGCGTTATCTCCGCGATGTCAATGTTCCATGGGTCAAGCTGCTCCTTATTCACCAGCCCTATAAGCACATCTTTCCAGGTGGGGTTCTCAACAAGCTTTACAAAGTCAAGGCTGGAGACGTCTATTTCAGCCCCTAGCTCCATCTCCTCTTCCACGAAGGTATATATCGCGGAACATATATATATCTATTTACCCTGCTGCCCGTTGCCAAGCGACAGCGACTTGCACACAAAAATCCCGTTCTCGTTCATTTCCCCTGACAGCACCAGCGTGGCGCCTATGCGCGGGCGCAGTGCAAGCGAGGCCGCCACTGGGAAGCTTATGTCTGGGCTGAGCTGCCCGCCAATCATATTTGCAAGCGAATCTGCAGTAAGCTGGGCCTTTATGTCACGGGGCGGTGCGCGTACCACTGCGTATGGTATGCCGCCCTGCTCACCCACGGAAATCAGCACACCTGAAAATGCACCGCGGAAGCCCGGCTGGATATCCTCTGGCCGCAAAAGGACGGTGCAACCGGGAGGATTAACCTCAACCCGCGTGTAATCATTGAGGTGAAGCTCGCCGTTCTTAAACTGTGCATCCCATAGCCGGAGTACATCGCCAGGCCCAGCATTGCCAAGCGCCTGGACCGCATTGTTCCATGCAACCAGCCGCACCTTCCCTGAATGGTCCGCAACCCAGCCGGTAGCCATCTGCCGCTCGCTGCCCTCACGCACGTATGTGCGCACACCCAGCGGGGAAGTTAGCCGGACAGCTACATTGCAGCGGCCGTCTGTAACCCGCGAGAGCTCAACAATCTTGTTCCGCTTCTCAATGCGGACCGATGAATACTGGCCCGCGTGCAGCTCACTGTTCCTGTAATACGCATTCTGCACTGAAATTGTGTCGCCAGGTTCAACAGGCACGGCAAGCGCAGAGTCAGCGTGCGAATCCCACAGCACCAGCATTGCAGTGCCGCCGGCGCCATCTGAGAGCTGGATGCGCAATGTTTTGTGCGTGCGCGTCTCGTGCGGGACAAACTGCCGTGCAACCTGCGCCGTGAACGTGACGCTTGAGATCTCATCTGACAACTCTGAAAACTTTGATATCTCCTTGCGCGGCTGCTGGACTGCACCTTTCTCAAGCGCGAGTATGTACAGTGCTGCCCGGCGGTCTATCATCCCCGCATAGTCGGACAGCACGCGGTCAAGCTCATCCTGAAATGAATCGCCGAGCAGCTCGCGCAATTTTGACTCAATCGTTTCCGAGGCTTTCATAAACGGGTACACGCCAAAAATTAGCAGTCCAACGCTTAAAAGCGAGTGTGCGCAAATAGCAGTGATGGGAAAATATGTTCTTCCGGAAATCTTAAGGGATGAGATGCGCAGGGCTCTGGGCAGGGTTATGGAGATAGATGATGCCGTGGAGCTTGCGCAAAGTGCAGAGGGGTTTTTGTGCGTTGGTGACGTGTGCGCCTCAGAGATGATTGCTGCGGGCCTGCAGCCGCACGTTTCAGTATACGACCGGAGGACCATGCGCAGCGCCGCCGATAAGGAAACGGTTGAAACAATTGAGTCTGCATATAATATCTGCTACTCAGTGAAGAACCCGCCCTCCACCATTACCGATGAGGCCGCCCTCGCAGTGAAGCTGGCGATAAGTGCGCCAAAGCCGTCCCGCATACTAATTGATGGTGAAGAGGACCTGCTCGCGCTTGTTGCGATTATTGAGTGCCCGGAGGGATGGGTGGTGTTTTACGGGATGCCCGGCGAGGGCATTGCGGCCGCCGAAGTGAACGCGGCGCTGCGCAGGAAGGCCAAGGCGCTCCTTAATAAGATGGCGCGCGAGGATTAGGGGGATGTGCTGCGCTTTCGGCATTTTGCACACGCAGTGCAATGGCAAAGTGCGGCTTGTGCGTTTATGGCTGAGCAACATCTGATGCAAATTCCTGTTTTGCAAGAGCAGCTGGGGGCGCTATTGGCCCTCGCTTTCCTGCTTTGTATTGAGGCGCTGCGAAAGATAGTAAATGTTTTTGGGGCGGCCGATGCCGGTACGCTTTCTTGTCCTAGTTACTATGCCCTGGCTTTCAAGCTTCATAAGCCACCTGCGCGCGTTTGACTCATTCACTTTTGTAAGCGCGACTATCTCCTCAAGCTCACGCGGCTTGCACAGTATTTCCATTATGGCGTCCTTGAACTGGCGTGAGCGCTCCTTCTCAACCACTGTAAGGTTGCGCGATTTGGCTGGGAACGGCCCGTCTGAGCGCTTGATGTCCCGCAGCGCAACAAAGAACTCAAATATGGCCTGCTTGGACGGCGTGTCAAACAGGTAATGCGAAACGGGCTCAAGCTCGCTCTTAAGCGCAAGCGCACGCTGCATAAACTCCTCATACTCTAACGGGCACACGCCGTGCCTCAGCCAATCAGAAAGCACCTGAAGCTCATCATAAAGCGATGTTGAATATGTCTTGTCGCCCGCGGTGACATGAATGGGCTTTTGCGAAAGGAATTTCAGGTTCTTCTGCTCAAGCTTGTCATCCGGGACATCCGAGTCTAGCACCCACAGGTCGGGTATACCGAGAGATTTAAGCTCGCTCTTGGCCAGCGGCGGGAAGGCGAACGCATCCCTGCCTAGGCGCAGGTGTATGTAGCGGACCCGCCGGAGGTGCTTTTTTTGCCTCGTTATGACTAGCGCTACCTTTGCCACAAACTACATATCTTGCGTAACCTTTATATTTGGAGAAACACGACCTCTGGCTTTTATTACTTGCGAGCCTGAATACCCACACGGTGATGGGGCTCACCAAGCGAAAGCTGAACCGCCTAAAACGGCTGATGGCTTCTTATTATAGGGAGTGGGACAAAAATGATGGCAGACGTAGTACCTTTAGCTGCGGGAGCATTGGTATTTCTCGCAAGCATAATTTCGCTCAGGCTCGGCCTGTCCGTTGCAATAGTTGAGATACTCCTCGGCATTATAGCGGGCAACTATTTAGGGTTCCAGTCGGAGCCGTGGATGGAATACCTCGCCGGCTTCGGAGGCATAGTGCTCACCTTCCTGGCGGGCGCAGAAGTGGACGTAAAGCTGATGCGTGAGAAATTCAAGGAAAGCATGCTTATCGGCGGTGCGTCCTTCCTAGTGCCATTTGTGGGGGCATTCGCATACACATATTACCTGTGCGGGTGGTCGCTAAACGCCGCACTCATCGCTGGCGCAGCACTTTCAACAACCTCGCTTGCGGTTGTGTATTCAGTGCTGGTTGAGACGGGGCTTACAAACAGCCGCCTTGGCAAGATAATAATGGCATCAACGTTCGTCACGGATATGGGCACGGCGCTCGCGCTGAGCATACTCTTCCTTAAGCCCTCAATCTATACTGCAGTGTTTGTGGTAATGTCAACTGCGGTGATCTGGATAGCAGTAAAATTTTCGCACCACGTATTCCACAACCCGCGCCTCAAGAACAAGGTGATTGAGCCGGAGATCAAGTACCTGTTCCTGCTGCTGCTTGTGCTTATGTACTTTGCCGCGCTAGGTGACAGCCACGCAGTCCTTCCGGCGTTCCTGCTCGGCCTTATGATGTCCAAGCATTTCACGGAGAGCTCGGAGACACGCGTGGTGCGCAACCGCCTGAGGACTGTTGCATATGCGCTCATCACGCCGTTTTTCTTCATACTGGGCGGGATGAATGTGTCAGTTGAGCTTGTGCTCTCCGCATTCGGCCTGTTCGTGGCGCTGTTTGCGATCAAGCAGGTCACAAAATTCATAGGGGTTTACTTCCTTGCGAAGAAGTACATACCTAAGGGTGAAGTGTATACCACATTACTCATGAGCACGGGACTCACGTTCGGCACAATATCCAGCGTGTTCGGCTACAAGATGGGCTACATTGACCAGACGCAGTTCTCGGTCCTGGTGGGGGTGGTGATTGCCAGCGCGATCATACCCACGGTGATAGCGCAAAAGTGGTTTATGCCCGTGAGCGATGAGGACCTGCTGGGAAACGGCCATAAGCACGCACACTAGGCCTGCGGCACGGCGTGCATACCGCCCCCAAACATTTATAATGATTTATAGCTTAACCATTCCCAAACCGATGAAATATCTGAGGTGAATATGGATGGCAAAATCTTTTGTGAAGTTCCAGGTATCGCCCGAGCTTGCGGGCAAGGCATATGAGCTCATACAGGTGGCCAGCACCACCGGCAAGGTGAGGCGCGGCACAAACGAGGCCACCAAGTCCATTGAGAGGGGCAACGCAAAGATAGTTGTGATTGCCGAGAATGTTGAGCCGGAAGAGATTGTGATGCACCTGCCCGAGATATGCAAGGAGAAGGGGGTGCCATTCGTGTACGTGCCTGACAAGAAGGAGCTCGGCAAGTACTCCGGCATGGATGTCCAGAGCGCGGCAATCGCGGTGGAGGATGCGGGCAACGGCGGTGAGCTGCTTAAGGAGATAATCGCTGCACTGCCCAAGCCCAAGCAGGAGTAAGGTGTTTTAGATGGGGGAAAGCGTACACGCAGAGGTCGTTGAGGTCATCGGCAGGACCGGCGTTTACGGTGAGATTTACCAGGTAATGTGCAAAATCCTTGAAGGCAAGGACCAGAACAGGGTCATCCGCAGGAATGTGAAGGGCCCTGTGCGCAAGGGGGACATACTGGTGCTGCTTGAGTCCGAGAGGGAAGCCAAGGAAATCAAGGCTAGGTAAAAGGGGTGCCTGAAGTGAAATGCTCATTCTGCAACAGTGAGATGGAGAAAAGCACGGGGATGCTTTACATACGCAGGGACGGCAAGGTGCTTCCCTTCTGCTCGCGCAAGTGCCGTGTGAACGCGCTCGTGCTCAAGCGGAAGCCGCGCAAGCTCAAGTGGACACGGCCGAAGGCCAAGAAGTAGGGTGTGCTCATATGGCCATTGAGAGGACGCTCATAATAGTGAAGCCCGATGCGGTCAACCGCGGGCTCTCGGGCAAGATACTCTCGCGCTTTGAGGAGAAGGGGCTCAAGATTGTGGGGCTTAAGATGGCTTGGCTCAGCAAGGATGTGCTCACGGACCATTATGCGCACCTTAAGGACAAGCCGTTCTTCCCGTCCCTTGTGGCTTTTATGAGCAGCTCGCCTGTCATCCTCGGGGTGCTTGAGGGCAGGAATGCCGTTGAGGTTGTGCGCCTCATGTGCGGCGTCACGGACGCCAACAAGGCAGCGCCGGGCACCATACGCGGGGATTTTGCGATGTCAACGAGCTGCAACGTCATACATGCTTCGGATTCGCTTGATACCGCAAACAAGGAGATTGCAAGGTTCTTCAGGCCCGAGGAGCTGTTCAATTATGAGCTCAATAGCCTGAAATACCTCTACGCCGAGGATGAGCTGAAGCGGTAGTTGCTTTAAATTATTTCAGGCGCTATTCCTTCTTATGAGTGGAGATAATGCTGTTTCTGGGGGCCGGCAGCAGGATGTGTCTACTGCACAGCAGGAGTGCCTGAAAGGCGGGACGGCGACCACTGAGAAGCACCAGTGTGATGAAGAGCAGCTGAAGAGGCGTGTGGAGGCCGTCCTGTTTATGAGCCCGCAGCCGGTCTCGGCCGCACGCATAGCCGCGGTGCTCGGCACTGGCGCTGTCGCCCACGTCAAGAAATGCGCTGACAAATTGTGCGGCGAGTACGCGCTACGGG
>JAVYLZ010000009.1:0-19069 GCA_038740245.1 Candidatus Micrarchaeia archaeon | reverse complement strand
TAGCGGGGAGATTGCCAATGTTGTCGCAGTCAAGAACAGGATGTGGAGCGAGGATACCAAGCTTCAGGCCATAAAAAACCTGGTTATAATCTCATACCTTCGGCTTATGAGAGTTGCAGATTGCCTTGAAGAGAGACCTGAGGGCACAGGCGCCTCGCAAATCACCGAATACAAGGCTGAAGAGGAAGTTGGCCGGCTTATAGGCTCGCTGCACACGATATACAGCGCAATTTTGGAAAAGTATCGCGGCGGCCTTGGTGATGAGCATACACTTCCGCCCGCTGTTGAGAGGGTAAGGCCCAGTGATAGCAGGTTCTCACCGTTTTCACCGCCTAATTTGGGTCTTGCAATGGAGCCCTGGATACCAATAGGAGGAACCTATGGCTTGTTTGAAAACGTTAGGACTGACGAAAATAACAACACGTGGGCACGCGCAGGCGACCTTGTAAGGGCAATGGAGAGCTCTAAGCTCTCTGATGTAATGGATGCATACGTACAAAACCCAATATTCAAGTATCCGGATGGGAGCACAGTTCCGGCTGATGCAAATGCGATAAAGGACTTTATAGCCAAGTATCCTGAGCTCGCCAAGCAGCAGATTGGTGAAGCGCGAAATCAAGGAAAATCTGGTGGTTTAACTGACAATCAACTAAATGCACTTAATGCGTTTGCAGATGCAATAATTGCGATACGCGAAAATGTGCCTCGGTACAACCCAAACTATGCATTCAGCACCATAGAATTTGGATGGAGCAAGGAGTTGGGCAAATTCGTAATGGGTATGGCCTTTGAATATACAACCGCGGTGCAGTTCCCGCCTGGCGGCATTAAGGAAGAAGACTTGGAAAAGCTTAAGAAAGGCACAAGTGAGCTCATGGTTTATAGGGGAGCGATCGGGGGCGTGCTTGGCTACAGGAGTGATGAGGGCTGGCGGTTTGATGCAAAAATTGCTGTTGTTGCATCTGGGACATACAATAGTGAGGACCTTGCGGTTTCTGGGGAGATTTATACGAACATCGCAAAGGAATTTGCAGGCGGCAGCATTGTAGGGTTGAGAAACTCGCTTGCTGTCCTTAACAAGGCGACCAATATTAGTGGAGGAAAGCTTAAGCCCTCCATACTCACTTTCAGCACTGAACCGTATGCTGCGTATTCATTTACAAGAGAAGGCGTGAAACTTGGCGGGGGCTTTACTTATAGGGTTACTGAGTTCAACCTTGAGCAGATGTATGGTATTCTGCTCAGACACCAGAAAGCGGCCCTTCGGCACGATTTTGGGGCATTTACCGAGCTTGTATGGGAAATCAACAAGACAGTGGACCTCTATTTGCGCCCAGAGTTTATTCAGGGGATGGTGGATGGGAAGCTACTCAAGGAAACCACTGTAGGCGGCAATATTGGGCTTAAGTTCAAGCTGCCTGAGAATCAGTTAGGCATCGGCTCAATAACCGTAACAATAGGGGGGTATGGTGCGGTTCCACACACGAGGTAATGAGATATGAGAATGTATGTGCTGGCATTGCTCGCGCTTGTGCTTGCAAACACACTTTGCGCTGTGGATTATACTGTCCAGGGCGAGGAGAATGCATACACCAGATGGTCTTCAAGCCTCTCCCCCTCACTTATAAGCACTGCCCAGTCGGGAACCGCCATCTGTGTTGGGGATGACCTAAGCACACTTTATGACTATGCAATTACCCACGACTCAAAGGTGGCAACATTCTGCAATGAGTACGAATTTGGGGAAGGTCACCAAACTATAAACTGTATCCCTGCAAGATACAGCATTGTTGGTGACAATGGCATTAAGGGCTTGGCCACGCTTGGCGGAAATGAGTATTTTGACTGTAAGATTACAACTTCGCAGCTTTATTCAACATACACTTATCCGCCTACCTGCAAGCAAGAACCGGCTATTGCAAAGGACATCGGTTCAGCATATTTGCTCTTCCTTAACATAAACAGCCAGCCTCCGCCCCCGGATAAACGTGTGACTGTTGAATATGCAAAATCCCGCGGTGGGATGGTGTGCGACGGCACTTACACGCTCACGCTTGACGGGGAACCAGTGAAAAGCGGCGGGCTAAGCGGGATAAACGCTGTGCAAAATGTTGAAATAGATAGTGCCGGCCAGCACACGCTCAAGGTTGATGCCTCAATCAGCAGGTGCGGCGCATTATTCATTGAGGAGACAAACGTTGGCAATACATATGTGCACCCATTTTTCAAGCTTGTCAGCGGCTCATACCCTGCACCTGTAAGCAAGGAGATAACGTTCACTGCGATAACCGGCGAGGTTGCGCCTGGGGTTACCGGGTCGGTTGCACTGCAGGGCAGCGGCTTTTTCTTATTCCCGGACACCCTTATTGATAACCAAACGGACACCATTACAGTGAAACTGCGTATAAAAAACCCAAGCACGGAAACCAAGATTTATGTTTATGAGATAGGCGTGGGCAAGGACACATCATCAAAACCTGTGCAGATAAAGAGCTTTGAGGTTGCACCTAACCCCACCCTAAAGGTCCTATATTCCGATCCGCAGGGCGTTATAAAGCCGGAAGAGACCAAGGAATTCAACATAACCATAACGGCGTTTGCGCCCATCGGCTCGGCCGATGTGAATGACCACAAGTTTGAGATTACATACAAATACAAGAATTACAGTAAAGCGGTGTGCGGCAACGGGTTTGACAATGAAAGTACAATCTATGTGCCGTTCACCGTGATTAAGGGTGATGAGCCGACCAACCCATACGATGGGCTGGCTCTTGGGGTAAGCATTAATGCGGAGCCGCCTACTGTTAACTACAACAACTTTGAGGATGTCAACGAGAAGGGGATACGCGTATATGGGACTGTATCGCTGATAAACACGAGCACTAACGGGCCGGTTGCGTTCTGCAACTCAAACTACCCCTGCCCGAACGTTACATTAACTGATGTCCAGGTGTGCAGGACCATCACAAGCCCGTTCCCGCCATATACTCCCCAATATATGTGTTCAAGCGATTGCGTATCCAATATGCCTGGCGTTTATGTTACCAAGGGGGACGGCAATTATGAGTTCAAGAGCCTTATGCTGAAGGATGACTGCAAGATTGGAGTGAACGATATTGCGGACATACGCGCCACGGTACTGGCAAAGCTCGGGCCTCTGGAAACACCAGGTGAGGGTGTCACGCCCGTTAATACGGTGATACCGCCGCTTGAGTGCACCGCGCTCAACTACGACGTGCTTGAGATTGTGCCGGGCACAGAAAAATACAGGTTTGAGGCACAGCTTGAGAACACTGGACCGTATGAAAGCATAAGGTATTACTACGACTGCGGCACCGGTGCGGGCTACAAAACTGTGGATGACACTATATTTGAGTGTACGTATGCTGTTGACGAGGAAAACGATTACACGAGGATTGCCGGGTTCAAGGTTGAGTATGAGGACAAGGCGGGCACAAAGTACACAACACATTGCCCGAGCGCACTCGTTGGCCTTTGCCAGGTGTATCTCGGCTAGTTTTTAACTGGATATTTTTTACCCAATTTAATCCCTTATGAGAAAAGTTGTCCTGTATACGCGCTGGCCGTCCTTCACGCCATACAATTTATTTGAAACTTTGGGCTTGAGCTTCATGGCAGAGAGTATTGAGCGCGTGATTGCGCGGTCCCCATAATAAATGTCTATGCCTTCCTTGAGCTCAACAACCTTCTGCACAAACGTAGCCCTCTCAAGCTTCCTGAGCAGCGAGTCAACGAACTGCGGGTCGCGCGCATACCGGCCGCGCAATTGTATTATGCCCTCATAATAGCCGGAGAATTTTTGCGAGCACGCATCGCACAGTGATTCCTTGCGCTTCAGCCTTACAGTGAACACACGCGGCAGGCCTTCATACCTTATGTTTGCCGCATCGCCCTTGATGCTCACCTTTGGTATCCCGAACACTTTACTCCTCAGCGCATGAGCAACCGCCGTGGCGATTTCCTCACCCCATTGCTTTATACGCTCGCCGCCACATTCCCTGCACTCATAAATTGTGATATGGTCGGGCAAGCAGGGCGCATTCAGTGAAAAAAAGCACGGCTCGCAAAAGCTGCCAATGAATTTCACGGAATCGCTTGCTGCACCACACTGCGGGCATTGTTTTCGCATGTGAACACACCAACACATTTGCATTTTGAGGCCATGACAGGGGCAGGCGGGGTGCCTGCTCCCCTGTGCAAACATTCCTACCTCCTTGCCCTCCGCATCTCATCAAGCACCTGCTTCACAAGCGTCATTGTAATGTCGCCGTTGTAATTCTTGAAATGGTCGTATACCTGTGCGGCCTCCTCTGGGGTCGCACCCGCCATGAGCGCAAGCGTTTTTGAGTGCAGGAGCATATGCCCTCGGTTTATGCCTTCCTGCGTAAGCGCACGAAGCGCCGCAAAGTTCTGTGCAAGGCCCAGTGATGCGGCAACATTGCACAGCTCCTGTGACGATTTCACGCGCAGTATCCTGTCAATGCATATGCGTGCGGCGCGATGGTTGGTGCCCGAGCCAACAATGCCAAGCGCAAGCGGCACTTCAATCTCGCCTGCAAGTTTCCCATCATCAATGTAGTATTTTGTGAGCGGCCTGTAAAACGAGCTGTATGCTGCATACCCGTGAGCGCCCGCTTCCACGGCGCGCGTATCGTTGCCCGTTGCGAGTGCAAGCGCGCTTATCCCGTTCATTATGCCCTTGTTATGGGTTACCGCACGGAAAACATCGTTCTCTGCAAAAGACTGTGCTAGAAGGATGCCCTTTGCCATCTCCATATCATCTGTAAAGAACGCTTTGGCCCGTGAAATCCGTTTTATTGACAGGTTTGTAAGTATCCGCATGAACACCGTGCCGCCAACAAGCGCTGTAAGCGCCGGTGAAAGGCCCTCGGCAATCCTGTTGACTGTGTTCGCGCCCATTGCATCGCGCACGTCAACCGAGAAATAAACAACCGCACACTTGCCGTGCGCAGATGTATACTCGCGGGCCCATATGTCACGCGGGCCGCCGCCGCGCGCAGCCATTGACGGTGCAATCTCATTCATTATCTTAAGGAGATCCTGCTTGTGCGCGGCTATTGTCCCAGCAACGTCCGGGTCGGGCTTGAGCAGCGCAATCTCGCCTATCATTACCGGCTCGGTGGATACGGCCTTGAACCCTCCGAACTCGCGCGCCATTTTTGCGGCCTTTGATGCGGCGGCAACCACGCTGGGCTCCTCACCGGCCATGGGCACCAAATAATCCCTATCATTTATGCGGAAGCCCACCGCAACACTGAGCGGCAGCGAATACAGGCCTATCACATTCTCGCGCATCATATCCGCTTCCTGAATTGGGAGGCCGCCAGAAGTCAGCACACTGCTTTCCTCCTTTGAAAGCTCGCACTCCCGCTCAATTATGCGCATGCGCTCCTCAACAGTCCTCTTGTAAAACCCGGAAAATGCATCCTCAGGCAACTCTAACACCAAACTGGCATATAGCTATGCCTTGAGGTATTTTTTGGCCGCCTTCACCTTATAAAGCTTATCAAGCTCGGTGGCGACATCCTCAAACGAGAGCAGCTTAATCTCAAAATCAACCTTCCTCGTGGTCTGCAGCGGGGCATACTTGGGCTGCTCGGCCTGCTGCTCAAGCTCGCGCACCTTCTTGCGCAGCGAATTAAAATCAACGTCCGGCATCAGCGGCGCACCCCCTCACCGCGCGCGGCAAGCGCAACCACCTGCTCGGGATTCCTGTAATATTCGGCCACTATCTTGCCCACCGACTCAATGTCAAGCAGGTCGTTGCGCACCATGTAGTTTATGACCTGCGCCTTTTCAGAGATGTCCTGCCGCACCTCCTTAAGCGTCATCCCCGTGTAAAGGCCTATGCGGTCTGCAAGCGATGATATCTCCTGAACCTTCTCAATCCTGTCGGTACGCGGGTTCCACCTGTATATAACATTGTAGCCGCCGGTATCTGTCATCTCGGCAACCTCAAACGTCCTGCGGATGCCAGTCCTGCGGTTCCTGTACTGCACAACTATGAGGTCAAGCGCGCCAAGCATCGTCTGGGGTATGCTGATTGGCGGGTTGGTAAGGCGCGATACTGTCTGCTCTGAGTTATCGGCGTGCAGGGTTGCATATACAGAGTGCCCCGTGTGCATCGCCTCAAACAGTATCTCGGCCTCACGCTGCCGCCTAACCTCGCCTACTATTATGCGGTCGGGCCGCATCCTGAGCGCGTTCACCATAAGGTCAAGCATGCTTATCTCGCCCTTTCCTTCGGGATTGGGCAGGCGTGTTGAAAGCGGCACCCACTGCAAAAATGACGGCAGGTAAATCTCACGAGTATCCTCAATGCTGATTACGCGCTGGTTGGGCGGGAAGAGGTTTGACAGCGCGTTCAGGAATGATGTCTTACCGCTGCCAGTGCCTCCAGAAACAAGGATAGACATCTCGTTCTGTATGCTCAGCCACAGCAGTGCCATTACCTCTGCGGATATTGTGGAGCGCTGGACAAACAGGGATGGCGTCCAAGGGTTCCGTGCAAACTTCCTGATGGTGATTGTGTTGCCTGATGTTGATATTGGGAAAAGCGTGGCGTTGACACGCTCGCCGGTTGACAGCCGGGCGTCCATAAGCGGGTTGAGCAGGTTAATCTGCCTGCCCACGCGGCGGCCTATCCCCGCGGCGTAATCCTGTATCAGCTTCTCATCCTTTATCACGACGTTGGTGATGCACCAGCCGTACTTCTTGTGGAACACCCATACCGGCTGCTGAGAGCCGTTTACAACTATCTCCTCAAGCCCCTCATCATGCACAAACGGCTCAAGGTCGCCGAGGCCCAGCGTATACTGCATCAAGTATGCCGTGAGCACGCGCAGGTTTTCGTGCGTCAGGTTGGGGAAATGCCTCAGCAGCACCTTAGAGGTCTTTGAAAAGAAAGCGTCGCGCACATACTTGTTCTTGCGCGCATCAAGCATCTCGCTTATGTCAACGTTGACCTCGCCGACAAGCTCCCCCTTTATCTGCGTGTCAAGTATTATCTTGGTGCCTTCGGCAAGGCCGGGTATCTTTATGGAATACAGGGGCACGTACTGCGATGTGCTCTGCGTGATGCGCACATCAACAGCCATCCCTTCAACATCAAGAGTATATGAATCAAGCAGCCCTTCTTCCTTCACATCGGGTTTCATTATATCAGCCCTTCTTGCTTTGCTGCTTCATGCGGCTCATAAGGTCAAGCAGCTCCTTGCGCTTCTGCTCAAGCATCGTAACCTCACGCTTGGTTTCCTTAATCTTTTCCTTGGCAGCCTCAACCTTCTCGGCAACCTCCTTGCTGGCTGTCGGCGGCACCTCTATCCTGAGGCTGCGCAGCTCGTTTATGAGCAGCTTAAGCTTCTTGTCAATGCGCATCTCCTCATCGCTTATCTCTGAAAGCGACTCCATCATGCGCTTTATCTCTGCATACCGCTGCGCAACCACATCCTCGCTTATCTTTTCCTCAAGGGACTGTATGTCCCTGCTGAACTCGTCAAGCGTCTTGAGCGCAAGCCGCATCTCCTCAAGCCGCTGGTGCAGCGTGTCATCAAGCGAACTATACATCTGCTTTATGCCCTCAAACTCCTCGCGTGCAGAGCCAAGCCCCGCGGCAACAGTGCCTTCACGGAGCTGTGAATACTGCTCAATGCGCGTGCGCAAGTCCGCCTCGGCACGCTGCAAATCGGAATATAACGCGTCAATGCGCTTTTTCTGCGCCTCAACCGCACGCAGCTGGCGCTCAACCTCATCGTGAAGCGATTTTGACTGCTCAACAAGCGCGCCAGCCGCCTTCACATCGCCCTCAACGGACTTGCTTGCCTGCTTGAGCATCTGCTCGTATTCCTTCATTTTTGAGCCCACGCTTTCAATCATCTGCTCAAGCTGCGAAACCATCTCCTTTGCTTCCTGCGAAGCGGCCTGGCCTTCCTTTTTTGTGGCCTCAAGCGCGTCAACCGCCTTGCTTATGCCCGTGCTTATGGTGGACATCTCCTTCATAAGCTGGGAGAGGCGCTTCTCGGATTTCTGTGTATCCTCGTGCAGGCCGAGCACCCTGTTCGCAAGCCCTTCAACCTCGGCAAGCAGCGAGTCGCGCTGCTGCCGCAGGTCGCCAAGGCCTTCGGGCTCTTTTATCCGCTCGCCGGCCCATACCAGGTATGAGGAGGTAAGCTGATACTCAATGCGGATGATGCCCTCCTCCTCAAGTATGCGTGACCACTCCTCAATCACTTTTTGCGCAAGACCGAGCTCACGTGCTGCGCGCTCCATTGGCACACGCTTTTCCCTGTAGACCAGGTTTATAAGCTGGTCAACACCGGTGCTAATCTGTGAATCAACATATGACACAAAAGGAATTAGCGCAATTTTAATTTAAATCTAACTATGCTGGCTGCGCAGGGGCAGTTGTGGCATTAGGGAAAAATAGATATACTACATCACAATTTTGGCGAAGTGTGTGGTGTAGTTATTTAAGGGTTGCGATTGATATAAGGGTGCCGGACCTTTAACATAAACCTTTTGGTCCGGTGAGGCCATTATGCCCCCAATTGTGCAGATAACAATAGCGAGCGTGGACCCGCTTACGAGGTACAAGCAGAAGCTGGAAGTGAGCCGGAAGTTCGGTGCGGACGGCCTCAGGATCTACTCAATATTGGAGAAGACCACAAGCATAGATGAAATAATGCGCGAGGCGCAGCCCATAAGCGAGGAGAAGGTATACAGGATACTTGACTTTATGGGCCGGCTTGGCCTAATTACCATAAGCGGGATACCCGAGCAGTTCAGCGAGCGCAAAAGTGAGGAAGGCGCTCTGCTGCAGGTTACAGCGACTGATTCGCTTGCGCGGTTCAGGCACCAAAAGCTGCTTTTCAAGAGCTTTTCATCTGCGGGCATAAAGGTGTATGAACTGCTGCATAAGAAGCCTGCGACTGTGGAAGAGGTATCGTCCGCACTCGGCATTGAGCCAAAGCGCGTGCAGGAGATATTTGATTTCATGCTTGCAAACCAGATGGCCGAGAACCTGCGTGCAGAGATGCCCAAAAAGGAGGCTACTGTACAGCCCACGCAAAAAGCGGGGCCGGAGATACAGCCGCCTGCCGCGAAGGTGGCGCCGCCCGGGGCGCGCGAAGAAGTGCCTGCACGGCCGCCTGAGCAAATCCTGCCCGTTGAAAAAAAGGAGGAATTGCCGCCCGCGGCCCCTGCACCGCCCGCTGTGCGTGAGGAAGTGCCCAAGGCCCCACCGCTTCAGGCCGTTGACCAATCAGCAGATTACAGAATAGTTGACGCGCCCATTTCAGACAAGTACAGGATGCAGAAGGATATGCTTGACAGGTTTGGTGCGGACGGCCTGCGCATCTATTCAATACTCACCGTGCACGCCAGCCCCAAGCGGGCTTCAGAGCTTGCAGGCATCCCGCCCGAGCGCGTGAATGAGATTATGGGCTATATGCTGCAGGCAAAGTATATCGCACCGTACGTGCCTCCGCAGCCCGTTGAGGAAAAGCCGCCTGTGCGCAAGGAAACGCCGCGTGAGGAGGAAGAGGAAATAAAGCCGCACATTGAGGAGGAAATCCCTGCTGAGCGGCCAAAGGAGAAGGCACCACCTAAGGTTGGGGTTGGGCGTGAGGAGGAAATTGCTGCCGGGCGGCCCGCGCCGAAGCCTGAGGAACGGCCTGTGGAGAAGGCAGCGCCAAAGATTGCGCACGAAGAGGAAAAGCCCGCGCAGCCGCAGCCATCCGCCAAAGCTGAGGAAGAGGAGGAAATAAGGCCCCACATTGAAGAGGAGGAGATTGCACCGCCGGCCATAAAAGAGGAAATAACGGAGAAGAGCGCGAAAGAGGAGGCACTCCCTGAGGAAAAGGAGGAAGAAATGCTGGCGCATGCTGAGGAAGAGGAGGAACTTAAACCTGCAAAAGAGGAGATTGCGCCCCCTGAGGAGGAAGAGAAGGAGCTGCCTGAAGCTGAAGAAGAGGAAGAAAAGGGCTTAGTTGTAGGCGAAGAGGAGGAAGGTGAGGAAGAGGAGGAAAAAGGCGGGGCCGGAGAAGAGGAGGAAGAGGAGCGGCTTGAGGCGGAGGAAGCGCATGAGGCAGGGGAAGAGGAGCCGTTTGGCATCGGCGAGGAAGGTGAGGAAGAAGAAACGGAAGAGGAAGGGCTCAGCGAGTTTGAGGAGCTTATCCAGAAGGAGTTTGGCGACAAGGGTGTTATGGCATACCGCCTCATAGACGGGAGGCGGACCGCCGAGCAGATAATGAACGAGGCCGGTGTTGACGAGGAGCTTATAATCAAGCTGTTTGAGTTCCTTGAGGCCAAGGGCATAATACGCCTTGAACGGCCCAAGCAGCACCGCGTGCTTGAGGAGGAAGAGGAGGAGAAGGCGCCTCCTATGCGCGAAGCGGGCGCAATCACGCAGCCGCTTTCAGAGACGATTGAGCGCCCGCGCAAGCAGATAATCATAAGGGATTTGGTGCCACTTGATGTGCCGATTCTGCAGAAGCTTCCGCTGCCGGCGAGGATGTCGCTGGAGGCCAAGCTGCTTGCAAAGTTCGGCGCCAAATCGCTGCGCCTGCTGAGCAAGATTGACAATGAGTCGGATGTTGTGAAGCTGTCGCTGGAGCACGGCATTGACCTGAACGAGCTTGACGAGATACTTTACTCGGTAAGCAACAGCGGCGGGTGCACGTTTGCCACGCTATCCGAGGATGACATACGGAGGAGGTACGGCGCCGAGGCACTCTCAATATACAAGAAGTACGGGCGTGACGGCGTAATACTGTATGCGCTGATAGGCAAGATGGACTCAATACGCAAGATGGTTGACTTCTCAAAGGTTGACAGGAAGAAGGCAATTGAGATAATACTTGAGATAAACGAGCTGCTGGGGATTGAGGGCGTGTCGCGCAAGGACCTGGCGGCCGAGCTTGGGCTCTAAAAAATGCAACGGCAAAACCATCAGCCCAGAAGTTAAAGGTTTTTATTGGTTTGCTGGCTTAATCTACCTCACTTTTTGAATAAGAGGGAATCATATGGACCAATTCCACGGCAGGTCACTTACAAACCCGCGCGGCGGGCGCAGGGTTCCAAGCAGGGATAAGAGGAAGTATGAGGCGGGCGGCTACTTCTCGGCCCCGAAGGTGGGCTCGGAAAAAGTGGCTGAGAAAAAAACCGTAAAGGGCGGCGGCCTCAAGCTTCACGTTAAGAGCATACAATATGCGAACGTGGTTGTTGATAGGGGGCGCTGTGTCAAGGCCAAGATACTCAAGGTCATCTCAACGCCCGACAACAGGAACTATGCAAGGCAGGGGTTCATCACCAAGGGCGCGCACATATCCACGGAGGCCGGTGACGCAATCGTGGTTAACAGGCCCGCACAGGACGGGCAGGTCAATGCACGCCTCATAAAGAAACAATAACCCGATTCATTTTTTAGGTATAAGAAACCGTAGCCCTCCGGTCAATCAGCTGGGGCGCAATGTTGACATTCACGTTTATTACACCTGAAACGCTCTCCATGAACGCCTCAAGCAGGCCGCCCTGGCCTGACAGCGTGCACTCGCTGTATTCTTCAATGCCTGCAAGGTCTGCCGCTTTCCTGAATGCTGTCTTGCGGCTGCCCACCTCATCAACAAGGCCGAGCGAGTATGCCATCCTTCCGGAGAGCATGCGTGCGTCAAGCGCCTGGCTGAACCGCTCATCTGTGAACCGCGGGTTGCCTTTCCGCGACTCGTAAACCGCGGACCTGAAGTCCGAGAATACTTCATCTATGTATGCCTGCACTATCTCGCGCTCCTCCGGTGTAAGCTGGCGGTCTATGTCCCCCATCGCTTTCTTGTCGCCGGAGGCAACAACAGTATAATTTATACCAAGCTTCTCAAACAGCCCCTCAAGAGATATGAATGTTGCACGCACACCGATGCTCCCTGTTATCGCTTCCGGTTCAGATACTATGTAATCCGAGCCGACTGCAGCGTAATAAGCGCCAGAAGCGGCAAGGTTGCGGAGGTATGCAACCACCGGCTTTTTTGATGCCTTTGCGGCCTCATAAATCTCCCTGCTTGCAATCACTTCGCCGCCGGGCGAATCTATGTAAAGCACAATCGCCTTAACATCCGGGCGGCGGTTGGCTTCCTCAATCTGCTTTATTATATCCTCAGAGGTCGGGCGCTGCCTGCTTGAGAATATGGACGGCTCCTCCCTGTATTCAGTTATGTAGTCGTCTATGCGCACCTCTGCAATGCAGGGCCTGGAAAGAAGTGATAGCCCTAAAACCTGCCCTATGATTGCAAGCAGCACTGCACCTATTGCAACTGCAATGAGCAAGAATACTATTATGCCGAGCAATGAAAACCTGTATCCGGACTGAGCTGACGCCTGCCTCATGGTCTTATGAGCCCATCAAGTAATATAAGCTTCTGCATTTTGAATTGGGCACTATGCTTGACTTGTGGGCCATACTCGTGTTCATAATCCCGCCGTATATTGCAAACGCGGCGCCTGTGGTGCTGGGCGGGGGCCCGCCGGTTGATTTTGGGGCTGTTGCCTGGGACAAAAGGAGATGGCTGGGCGACGGCAAGACGTGGCGCGGCCTGGCAGCGGGAGTAGGTGCAGGTGCGCTTGCAAGCGCATTGCTGTCCTACTTGCTCTCGGCACCGTGGATACTGCTAATGGGCACGCTTGCAAGCTGCGGTGCAATGCTTGGTGATTTGGCGGGCAGCTTCATAAAGCGGCGGATGGGCATTGAGCGTGGGAAGCCGTCATTTGTGATGGACCAGCTGCTGTTCATAGTGTTTGCGCTTGTGCTTGCGGCGCCGGTGCTCGTGCATGAGCTCCCGGCAGTGCTTCGTGCGGAAAGTGTGGCTACAATAATGGTGCTTACATATGTTATGCACCGCGCGGCCAACATTGCAGCAAACCGGCTTGGCCTGAAAAAGGTCCCGTGGTGATGCTATGAAGATTGTATGTGTTACGGGTATGAGAGGGTGCGGCAAAAGCGTGCTGGGCGAGGCTGCCAAGATGCGCGGCATGCCGGTGTTTGAGATGCGCGACATAGTTGCAGAGATGATGGCTGCAGAAAACATCATAATGAGCAACAGGAACATGCGCGAGTTTGCAAAGGGGATACGCGAGGTTTACGGGAAGGATATTGTCGCAAGAAAGATGGCGGAGCGCATACGTGCCGCCGGCATACGCAGGGGCGTTGTGCTTGTAATCGGCGTGCGGGGCATGTACGAGGTCCGTGCGTTCCGCGAGGCGTTCGGCGAGCAGAACGTTGTGCTGCTTGCCATACACTCCCCGCCCAAGATGCGGTTCCAGCGCGTAATGAGCCGTACCGGCAAGATTGACGACCCAAAAAGCTATGACGAATTCCTGTGGAGCGACGAGATGGAGCTTGGGTATGGCGTATCCAAGGCAATATCGCTCGCGGACCTTATGATTGTCAACGACGGCACACTGGAGGAATACATAAACAAGTGCAAGGAAATACTTGCGCTCGTTGAACGAAACGGTGCAGAAGCGGCTGCAGTATGAAAATATGATGCGTGATAAGTATGATGCGGCTTAACATTGGGTATGGCAAGGAGATGCGGGCGTGCGAGTCCCAGAGCCTTAAAGAGGGGCTTGAGATGGCCTACAACACAATCGGCGACCTGCCGTACAGGATTCTTGGGATTGATGTTGACGGGCTTTGCAAATATCTATCGTCTATAAACGCAAAAGACCTTGGCGAGGCGCTCGGTGCAGTTAAGATGCAGGAGCTCCAGAAATTTGGCAAGCTTCCCGACATCCCGCCGAAAAATGAAGATGACGAGCCAATCACATGTGATTATACGCCTCTCTGCGAATCAATAATGTTTGAGGAGCTGATTAAGCGGTTCCACGGGCCGGTTGTGCCCCCGCGTGCTGCACAGGGCGGGCGCCCAATTGCAGGCAAGATATTTTTCGTAAGTGATGATAAGGGGTGGATTGCCGTAAAGAAAATGAGCGTGCTGCCTGAAACCACTGCCCGTGAAGCTGCGGCCTTCCTGCTCGGGATTAAGGCATCTGTATGGGGGAAATACTATGCACTGCAATTCGGGAGCGGGCACGCCGCACAGGGGGAAAGGATAGCAAAAGGAAAAAGGAAGGGCCTGCCGGCGCTCAGGCAAGCGTATGCTGAGAGCGGGGGGGATATGGGCGCATTCCTTGCGGCTGCCGAACTGATAGGGTATTCCCCCGTCCCATCACCAGACGTGCTGAAAAAGGCGTTCCCTGAGATAAAGCTGCCCGGGATACGCGGGCGCAAGCCAAAGGGATAACCACTTTGCCGATGTTGCCCGATAAAAATATATTTATATATAAAACGCACCTATAAGAAGTGATGGGGCGCCTTGGTCTCATACCAGCACTTGCACTTGCATTATTGCTACTTTTGCCCCTCTCCGGTGCAGAGCTTATTTCCCCTTATGGAAATGACAAGCCAATGGCCGTGCTCAAAATCAGGGTTACCCCCATAGGAACAGATGTGTATAATGTTACAGTAACCCTTTACAACGCAAGCATTATGATGGGGAGTTCGGTTGAGGACCAGCTGCCAAAGGAAGGCACATTGGTAACACAGGGGCTCGTGCTTGAGCCACTGCCTGATAAGAAGATTGAAATTTACGCGGGTGACGTGAGCTTAGGTGAAGGCAATACGGATATCCGTGGCCAGTTCACTGCCAAGATGAACTTGACAGAGCTTAAAGCCGCTCCAACAAGCCCTTTTGATGAGATGGGATGCCTAGAGGTCCGTGCAAAGCTAAAGAAAGACCCCCTGTTTGGCTCTGTTAGTGAATCGGCTGGTATATATTGCATAACACGGGCGCAGGAACTCACTGCAGCAACAGAAGGAATGCTTGATTACCTTAATGAGGATGAAGACAGGCAGAAAATATGCCTCTTGTTCTTCATATTCATGGGATTCCTTATTGCTGGGCTGTACGCGGCCGGGTCAAGCCCATTAAAGCTGCTTGACATTACAACGCCGCGTGTGCCGGCCTCACGTAAAAAACCTGAGATACAGCTGTCCCATCACGAAGACGTGGCTATGCTGGCCAAGGAAAAAGCCCGGCGTATGGCTGCGGAGATTGAGGACTCAATAAAAAATCAGGTTGAGGTGCTTGCCAAGAAAATTGCAAAAAAGGAAGGCAAGAATTGGAAGCAGGTTAGGAACGAAATTGAAGGAAAGATTAATGCCATTCTTTCCAAGTATGAGTCTTCCATTAAATCGCTTAGCAATATTAACTCGGTCGATGCGGCCAAGATTGAAAAGGGCAAGTACATTGAGATGCGCTATGAAATTGGGCAGCTGCTTATAAGCATCTCCTCTAATAGGCTCGGTACATCAGACGGCACCACCAGATCGCTTGTTAGCGCATGGGGTACGGGTCCCCTTGACCTTTCAGATTACAAGGCACTGCCCGACATGATGAGAAGTGTTGTGGCATATGCAGATGCGAAAATGGCTGTGGACCTGATGACGCTTGTTGAGCTGCGCAAGACACACTCAAAAGGCGTGGTGGGCCACGGTGCATTGGATAAAATTGCGAAGGTGCCGCTTATCGGCTCACCGATTTACAATGTGCTTTACAAGACAGCTGTCACCACACGCGCAACAGGCGATATGTTAGCCAGCCCGTTCATTGCCATTAAGACGATGCGCAAAGCATCAGCCGCAAGGGCCGAATATGAAGCCCTGAAGAAGGAGCGCGACCAAATAGCAAAAGATATAAAGTCGCTCAAGGAGCGTGAGCTTGACGAAGAAAGCCGCAAGCAGATTGAAGAGCTGCAGAAAAAGCTGATTGGCCTTGACGAGGAGATAGTAAAAACATCAAAAGAGGCGAGCATGGGCTCATTGCCTGACATAATAAGGGCGAATACCGACAGCTGGCTGTATTTCAACGGGCTTGCGAATGATACTGCACTTGCAGGAATTCACCTTCTTTACTCTGAAATTGAGGGCAAGAGGCGCGAGGAGCTCAAAAACACGCTTGAGATGTACGAAAAAACGCGCGAGAAGAACCAAGAGGCTGCAGTGGAGGTGCTCAGGGAAAAGGTTACGGCATTTGAGGATACGGCTGCTGGGAAAAGTGCCAAGATTGAGGCGGAGCAGCACGCATTAAAAGGGGATTATGACACAGCAGCAGCTGTGCTGCTGGAGGGCCTTTACAAATCAGTTGAGGAAAAGAGCGATAAGGAGAGGGGCCGGCTTACTGCGCTTTCAATCCCCGAGCGGTTTGAAGAGGCGGTCAAGATCGCACGTGAGGAAGGTGTGAGCGAGGATGTGATACGTGAAGCCGGCACTGTTGCAAAGCCGGCGCTTGAGTTGCTTGACCCCTCGGTTGCGGCGCGCGTTGAGGCAAACGAGGTGCAGTACCCGCTGGGCACTGACGATGAAATCAGCAGGCTTATTTACATTGCACGGGAGATAGTGGGCGCAGACCCGATAAAATACGATGTTGCGCCCACAACGCAGGACGAGCAGCTGCGGCGGCTGATTGAGCTTGACCCCTACCTAAGGGATGAAGTGCGCGAGGCGCTTGAGACGGAAGGATACAAAAAGGCCATTGATGTTTACAGGAGGGGGCTTGAGTCCGAGGAAGGAATTGAAGCGACCCACACCAAGTTTGTCACGCCCAACAGGTATGCCGAACGCATTGAGGACATTGGCAGCTCGCAGAAGATGAAGCAGTTCCTGCTGCACGAGCGCGAGTTTATGACGCTTGTGGATGTGCTGGCTGAGAAGGGCATGCTGCCGGAAAAAATGACAATTGAGGAGTTTGGCAAGTATTCTGAGCTGTACAGGGACGAACTGCAGAATATTGAGGCCGCAAAAAAGAGGGGCGATGCCGAGGCGGCCCTTGAGCACGAGAAACGGCTTGAAGAGGTCCGCCGGCTAAAGGAAATCGAAGATAAGATACGGCAGCTTGGTGAATATTACGCCCGTGAGATGGCCGAGATTGATTCGCGTGCAAATTCAATTTCGCAGGAGGATTACAATGCACGCGCGTCGCGGCTGCAGGCACGGGTGCTAAAGTCGCTCAATAATATTACGCATTCTGACGTCACGGCCGAATTCATGCGGATAAAGGCAAACTATGAAGACACTAAGAGCCAGCTCAGGCAGAAATTTGAAAATGATTACAAGAGCGGCGGGCTTATAGAGAGGGCGCGTGCAGAGTTCAGGCGTGCCGCGGCATTCAACCGCGCTACCTCGCGCGCAAAGCAGTACAACCTTGAGGAGGACATAGAAAAGCTTGCCAACCGCGCGGAATGGGAGAAGTTCTCCATGGAGGAAAATTTTGCGAATGCGATTGAGTTCAACAGCAACCGCCGGACGGAGATACTTGCGCTTAACAGGTCGCTCGGCTACCTTGTCGGCGGCAGTGAGGAGGGGGCGGAGCAATATGAGTATGATGCTGCCAAGGGCACTTACAAGACGTTTAACGAGTCAAAGAGGATTGCAAGAGAGCGTGCCGCCAAGGCGGGCAAGCTAATTGACAATACAGAGGATATCATACTTGGGATGGAGGAGCAGGTTGCGGACATTTACAGGAAGGCGTTTACACGGTTCTTCAAGGATGTTGCCGAAGGAAAGTATGCTGACAGGGGTTTCAGCCCAACTGTATATGGCAACTACTACCAGAAGCGGATTGTTAACGGCAAGGAAAAGGAATTCATACTTGGGCTTGATCCGGAAATTGATGCACCAACCCAGTTTAAGAGGCTCTTTGACAAGAGCGGGTTCAAGGTATTGGAGAATGAGCTGCTAAAGGAAATTGCCAAGGAACTGCAGGAGAAGGGAATTGTAGCAAAGGATGCTGCAGCAGGAAAATCGGCACTTGAAATGGCTAAGAATTACCTTGGGTTCTATGATTCACTCCAGAAGCTTGACATACTGCACCCCGGCCTGTTCCTGCCGTATGAGGCTGCACTCAAATACACGTGGATACAGAAAGCCGACAGCAGCTATATGGCGCTCCCACAGAAGAAAGTGTTCTACGACACGCTCAGCAACACCGAAAAGCTCATCAATTATGCGGTGGATAAGGAAGGGAACATTACTCCGGTAACGCCGAGCAAGTGGCAGAGATTCTACATTGAGCTTGAGAAAATTGGCAGCTCCCTTATAGGCGGGCATTTAATAGGTCTTATGGCTGAGGCGACGTTTACCGGCACGGTTTTAGGCAGGCACGGCCAGCTTACCAAGGTTGGCGGGCCAGGGCAGGCAGGCACTGCGGAGCACTGGCGCCTCAACAGGAATCCTGAGCTTGTTGACCCTGTGCTGGATGCCTACAAATGGAGGATGATGCTCAGCAAGCTCGATGAAAATACGCTTAGTGAAATTGAAGGGGATGCTGGCCCCAAGAAAATCCTGGACGATGCAGTAAAAGCGATTAGCAAGGCGAAGGTGCGCATAGAAAAGGAGATTTCGGCATTGGAAGCGGATAAGAAGGCCGCGGAGAACCGCAAGTACTTTGATGACAATGTGCGTGAGGCGGCAGTTGCCAGCATTGACGAAAGGATTGCGCTCCTAAGAGAGGACTACAGGCGGCTTGATGCGCTCTCAAAGGAGTTGAGTAACAGCAGGACTATAGAGTATTACACCAAGAGAGAGGGCGTGGAAAAAGACATTGTGAAAATTGAGGAACTAATAGCAAAGCTTAGGGAGGAAGTTGGCGAGTTCCTGATGGGCGAAAGACTTACAGACATGATTACAATGAGCCCGAGGTATGCTGAGGAATATGCCACCCATATTGATTATGCGAGAAAAGACCTTGAGCATTTCCAAGAGATGGCCAAAAAAATTGCAACTGAGATAACCGATGCGTGCAAAGCCGCAAAGATAACCGATGTGCTGGGAAGCGAGAGATTGCTCAAGGCAATTGATGCTGAGAGGGATGTGCACAGGAAGGCGCTGCTTGCGATCAACGGCCTTGGCGCAAGGAGGAGCTCACTTCTGGATGAAATAGCAAAAATTGAAAATGAAATTGCAGGCAACCCCCCACCACAG